>JBGQJI010000059.1:0-13894 GCA_041498975.1 Methylomirabilis sp. (SeqCode) | reverse complement strand
GGAAATACCTTCCGATACCTTCCCGCTCTCTTCGTCCTCGGCCTTTCTTGTGGCTAGCTCTTGGGCATACGCTTTGAGATCTTGGAACGTTTTTAGACCCTTCGCTTGGTCTGAGAACTTTTTAAGGAGCTTTAGACCCGACACGCAGTTCCGAACCGCAGTTTGTTCGTCCGCATTGAGGTCGCAGGAAAGCGTGCCTTCGTAGTTGCGCTCAAGGGAAAGCGTGGTGCCCTTTAATACATTTGGTCCGAACTTGGCTTCGAAGGGCGCGACATCGGTAGGTTCTAGCTCAAAGATAGCCCGTGTCGGGACAAACTTTTCGAGGTCTTTGCCTTCCAGCCGATCCCTCTTTTCCAGCCAGGCCGGATAATGATCGGGAACAGAAAATTTGACGTTAGCTCGTGCGGGATGGAGCCGATATAAGGCGTGAAGTAACGCCGTCTTTCCAGCTTCGTTTTTCCCAACCAGGCAGGTTACATCCGGCTGAATGTGAACCGGAGTTGAATCGAGGATGTTTCGAAAATTCCGAACCTGCACTTCCTTTAACTTCATTGCTTCACCTCCAATCGCCCCTACTGAAACGGCGGCATTTAGAGAGCGGCCCATTTAGATCTATTGCAACAACGCAAAGCAGCATATCTCGTCAAGCCGGTTAATCCACAGTGAGCATGGTCAACCACAATATCAATCACATGGCGAGACTTTGCCAAACCCATCACTCCGTCAAACACTGCATGCTTCGCAGCCTATCCTGATATCAGCCGGCAGCCTACCCGGGGTGCTATGTCACTGCTCCGAACACACCAGCTAGTGGCCGTGGCATCACACTCATAGGAAGTCGCCGCGCATGTTTAACCACCAATGGGATAACTTCAAGTTGAATGCGGTCAGTCAGGGAAAGGTTGGAGCGTTTGTCAGTTGCGGGTTGCTTCGTGCCGCTAGCCATGTCTTTCCTCTCCAGGTTTCACACGATTGATTCGAACCTGGCCGGTCATGAGCAGATGGAGCATCGAGGAGAAGAGAGACTTGAAGGTGTGGTGCTTTGCTGATGCGACTTCCAGACGGTCATCAAAGGAGCGCAGGCTCTGCGCGATCTCTCTCTGTTCATCGATCCTGGGGCGTGGAGTCGGCCACGGTTTCAAAAACTGGATGTTGATATTTTTCTGAGTACCTTTTGGTGCCAACCGGTCCATTTCTGTCTTTTGAGTTCGCAAGTAGTATTGCAAGAAAACCGTGTCCATGGTGTCGTCGGGGGTGATTCCAACGAGGCTGTCGGGAAAGGCACTATCGAACTCCAAGATCCCGGTGTCAGCAATATTTGCCGCGATCGTGAGGACAATAGTTCCCCTGGGGAACAGCCGACTGATCGCCAGGCCGTCGTCGTTGAGCGTTTGAGTGTAAGTGCGAATTCGTCCATTGCATTTCGCGACGTCACCGGTTTGAATGAACGGGATTGTGCCTCCATAGAATCGGGGGTCATTCCGAGGGCGGTGTGTAAACTTGCCGCGCTCGATAGTAGCGACTTGGTCAAGTCGCAGGATCGCCCAGCCCTTGGGGATCTCGCCGATTTCGGTTTGTTTGAGGGGTTCACCGCGGAGACCCTCGCGGAAGAGCTTGGCCATCGTCGCGGCCTTCAGTTCCTTCAGCGTGGCCACGATCCTGTGCTGCAGCTCTACTGCCGCGAGGAACTTTGATAGGATCCCGGCTATGGCGCGTTGTTCAGGCAGAGGGGGGGCGGCGATTTCGATACGATGGAGGTCCTCCCGAGGAATGCCTTTGATCGTAGCTCCACGTTTCTGGAGAGCGAAGACTGATTGACAGCAAGCTGTCTGGAGATAGAGGGCCAGATACTCCGGAAGAAAACGTTCCTTATCTATGATCGCCCCGGTGAGATCTTGGCTTATCGCAATATCAATAAGATTGACGGAGGTCTTCCCAACCCCGACGCGAGTGCCGATCAAAAGGTTTCCGGCAGGGACCACGCGGCATGCGCTATGTTCAAGCCCAACCTCGGTTATGCGTCGCTGCCCGGTTGTTAGATAGAGCCCATCCAAATGGGCGCTGGTTGTCCAAGCTACATTGCCGTCCCAAAACTCGGGGGTCTTAGTTGATGGTGTGCCTCCGCCGAAGAAATCCAGACAGGTGTCGCGGAGTTGGACAAGTTCCCATTCTTTGGGTAACGGCCCAATTCTTGTTTCGATGAGCCCAGCCATGTTCACGCTCTCTCGGCCCGGAACCCAACCCGCGCTCTCGGTCGCTCAACCGGCTCCATGAGCTTGCGGATGGCGTCGAAGACCACTTTGAACCGTGAGTCATACTTCTTTTCCATCGCGTCCACCTTTCGGGCAAGCTCCTTGTAAGAGAGTGCCATTGCTCGAAGCCGGACAAACGCCCGCATGATCTCGATGTTGACCTGAATGGCCCGTTCACTGTTTAGGACACTCGAGAGCATGGCCACACCCTGCTCGGTAAACGCATACGGCAAATACTTACGGTGCTTGCCGCGACCCGGCTTTAAGGTCGCAATTTGCGACCTTAAAGCATTGGCCTCCTCATCCGTTAACTGGATCATGAAATCGGCTGGAAATCGCTTGATATTTCTCCGAACCTGCTCGTTTAGTCGTTTGGTAGAAACACCATAAAGATCAGCCAGATCGCTGTCGAGCATGACTTTGTGGCCACGGAACACGATGATTCTCGTCTCGATGCGCTCTAATGGAACTAGGCTCTCCATGCTACTACCCCTTCCCTTTAAGGTCGCAAATTGTGACCTTAAAGGTGGTCACAGACCGTGACCACCACTCCGCGGGCTTTCTAGCTGCGCCACTGATAGCCAAGTCCGGTAAAGATCTCCTTCAGGTCACCATCCAATTGTTTCGATTCCGCCTCCAGCTTCGACAGATCATCCAGGATAGTCTGAACGTCGCGGTGCTGCGCCGCCGCGGCTGTTTCGATGTACCGCGAGGGCGAAAGGTTGTAGTCGTTCTGCGCGATCTCTTCGATGCTGGCGACCTCGACGAAGCGTTCCACGTCCTTGCCCGCGTGGAACCCTTCGGCGATCTTCTTGATGGACGCATCGGGAATGAAGTTTTTCGGGCGGCCTTTCTCGAATTCGCCACTGGCGTTGATCAGAACCATGCGGCCCTGCCGGTCTTTGGATTTGCAGCGGTTGAGAAGGATGATGATGCCGGCCGCTGTGGTGTTGTAGAAGAGATTTTCCGGGAGGAGGATGACGCCCTCGATCACGTCGCGGTCCACAAACCAGCGGCGGATGGTTTTTTCTCTATTCTCGCTTTGACTTCCGCTGCCCCGGCTCGCGGCCCCGGTGTCAATGACCACCGCCGCACGGCCAGAGTCATTGAGGGAGGCATGGACATGCTGAAGCCACCCCCAGTCGGCGCTCGAGGCCGGGGCGAACCCGCCGCGCTCCACGAAACGCTCGAAGGGATCGTTTTCATACGAGGTTGGATCGAAATTGTCCTGGTTCCACATCGGGTTCGTGACCACGATGTCGAAGCGCCTGAGGTTCGATCCATCAAGAAACTTCGGGTTGGTCATCGAGTTGCCACGAACGATCTCTCCTTCCATGTCGTGGAGAACCGTGTTCATCCGGGCGATGGCGAAGGACGACCCGGTCAATTCCTGGCCGTACAGTCTGAGGGGCCTGGCGATCTCTTCCTCTTGCGCCTTGAGCGCGAGCTGGCATTTGATCAGGAGTCCGCCGGACCCGCAGCACGGGTCGTACACCTCTTCCCCTTGTTTCGGCCTCATGAGATAGGCCATGAGCCACCCAACCTCTTTCGGAGTGAAGAACTCACCCGCACTCTGCCCCTGGCCCTCGGCGAACTTGCGCAACAGGTACTCGTACGCGCGCCCGAGGAAGTCGGGTTCGACATCGTGAAGCCCCATGCGATAGCGCTGGTCACTCAGAAGCTCGATGAGGCGGGACAGCGCTTCCTCGCTGATCTCTCGCTCGCCGTTGCGGGTCTCGTTATAGTCTACGATGTCGATGACGCCCTGGAGGGAGGGGTTCGCGCGGGTGATCGCGCGGACGGTCATCGTGAGCTGCTCACCCAGGGTCTTGGGTCTCTTGCCTTCGGGCCAATCGAACTTCTGCCGGCCACTGACCACAGGCCACGTGGCCTCCGGTGGGATGTAAAAGCGAACCAGGCTGGGGTCCGCGTCCAGCACCGTGCGGGCTGTCTCCTGGTCCCCGTAGGTTTCGGTCAGTCGGATCACTTCGTCCTCGAAAACATCAGAGAGTCGCTTGATAAATACCAGCGGCAGGATGTAGTCTTTGAATTTCGGCGCATCCTTCTCACCACGGATGGAACAGGCCGCCTTCCAGAGAAGACCTTCCATGGATTTCGTGTCGAGGCCAGGACTCATTGCTGCGCTCCTCGGGCGGCCGAGATTTGCTTCGCTGGCCTCGTTCTTGCGCTTCGGGCGCTTGCGAGGCGGAGGAGAGGGGAGGTCGATTCCAGGGAGGGGGGCGACTTCGTCGCCGAAATAACGCTGGAGCAGGTCGCTATACTGAGGGCCAAGCCGCTGGAGATACTGCTCGATGACATGCAAAGCCATGGCATCCGGCCTCGTCCTGCCCTTCTCCCATCGGTTGATCGTCGGGAGTGACACCCGGAGTTGAGCGGCCAGTTTTTCCTGACTAATCCCTAAGCGCTGGCGCATGTCGCTTATGAGGCTGGAAATATTGAAGTCTCGCTTCATGGCCTATATCATCTGATGCTTCACTTGATGCGTCAAGAGAAAAATGAGAATGGCCGGAATTTTCAAATCTGCGAAGCGTTATTGAGCACTTCTTAGCTTTTCAGTGGCTGGGAGAACGAGTTAAAGAGGAATTCAAAGCGGGATATACGTCCCCTGTTGTGTTTAGGGGAGGGGGGCGGGGAGGTCGGAGCGGCCCATGAGGTAATGGTCGAGCTCAAACGCTACGAGATTGCCACGCTCCTTTCAGTCGCTCGCAATGACAACCTAGCCGCGGGCGGCGCTGCGGCCTTCGGCGATGGCCCACCCGATCAGCGATTGGCCGCGCTGCATATCGCCGGCGGTGAACGCCCGGAACGCTGGTCATCCAGTGCTCGTCGCGCCAGACATTGCCACGGTCGGTAGTGGGTCAGTTTGCCAGAGATCCTTCACTTCGTTCAGGATGACAGGTCTCGCTAGTGTCATTCTGAGTGGAGCGAAGAATCTGAACTCCTGTCGCGTATTGGCTCGCAAGGTTCAAACTGACCCACTACCCCACGGTCGGTCAGCTTCACGCCGAGCTGGCTGAGCATCCCGTTCCGCTCCGGGCCCAGGAACCCCATCGCGAGGAGGACCAGGTCCACCTCTATTTGGAGATCCGTGCCAGGGATCGGCTTGAAGTCGATCCTGCCGCTATCTCTCGCTACCAATGGTAGACCACGTCCTGTACCACAGGTGGCAAAGGTTGTTTCGGGAAAAGTGGCCCGTCAAGCCCCTGTTGTTCGACGTCGTCTGGGCGATGAATCGGTAGAGTCCAGCTCACTACCGCATGCAGGCGATGGCGTGTGGCATGGTTGCAGTCGACATTGAGCCTCGGCTGAAGCGTGGCTATTGGATGCCTTTTTCATGCAATCCGTATAGCACGGGAGTGGGACGGACACACTCAATGGCGAGTGGAAGGTCGCAGATTGCTTCTGACTACCTGAGAACCTGCTTTCAGCTTAGCTGAAATTAGGACACTACCCGGCAGGCGATTTCGCTTGACAAGCGCAGGACCGGCGGAGTAGAAGCGAGCTATCCAGGTCTTATGCGCTGCGCCGAGGGATCGGCGATGCCGGGGTGATGGAAGCCCTGAGGACAGGCAGTATCGGAAGGTTCAGAGAAAGAAGCCCTTCGGGAAAGCAGCACGCCCGAAGGGCTTTGTGTCTGGGGAGTCGCCAGCTCGCGAATCCAGAGGGGACCCCCTGGTCGGGCAGAAGAGATCGGTTTTATCGCGAATGCCGAATGACGCGTTCTGATTATTTGAACATGGACCGGAGTCAACCTTCCAGACCACGCGCGTGTTTCTGGCCGGCTACTCCGGAAGCGCCGAGTAGCGAATCGCAAGCGAATCGTTTCCAGGCTGAAGAGGAAAGGAGAGGAGGGTACTGAGATGGCTGAGGAGAAGCAGCAGATGCCCTTTGGAGAGATGCTCACCATGTGGCAGAAGATGATGGGGGAGGGCTTCGAGATGATGCTCAAGGCTCCCGCCTTCACCGCCGGATTGGGAAAGGCGTTCGAGGGCTCGGCGGCCATGCAGGAGCAGATTCAAAGGGGCATCCAGGCCAGCCTGAGATCCATGCAGCTACCGACCGGGGAGGATATCCGCCGCATCACCGAAGGCGTCTCCGCCATGCAGGTCCAGCTCGAGGCGATGAAGAGCTACCTGGGGGCTGTCGAGGCGGCCGGGAGGCTTCAGGAACAGTGGAGGAAAGGGATGGACGAGACGATCCATCGGCTCCTGGCCCACCAGGTGGAGGGGCAGAAGGCATTCGAGAGTTGGACGAAGCAGGTGGAGGACCGCTTGCAGAGCCTGCAGCGCTTCTGGGAGGAGGGGGCAAGGCGGTGGGAAGAGGCCCTCCACCAGGCCACCGCCTTCGCTCAAACGAGCCAGCGGTCTCTGGAGGAGCTCAGCAAAACCGTGTGGGATATCTCCAAGAAAGCCTTCGGCGCCTCGTGACGGCGCAATTCGTCAGGGAAGCGAAGCGACCCCTGGCCACGTATACCCGCATCGTCGATTCGGCTGGGGATGGATGAGACCGGCTGTAAGCCGCCTACTCCACGACGGCCCACGTCCCAAGACCTTTCGCGATCATCCGGCCGTCCTGGTCTATGACCTCCGCCTCTCCGACGATGAGGCGCTTGCCCTCCCGGAGCAGCCGGCCTCTGGCAGTCAGGGTCCCTCCGGTTGTCGGGGCCAGGAAGTTTACCTTCAACTCTGCTGTCACGGCTCGGCGACCACGTCCTAGCGCAAAGCTGGCTGCAGCGCCGATCGCCTGGTCCACCAGGCTGAGGATCACGCCGCCATGAACGATGCCCCGGCTGTTAAGGGTCTCCTCTCTGATCTCCAATCGAACCTCCGCCCCGATTTCAGTTCGCCGCGTCTCGAGCCCTAAGTAGTCGTCGAAAATCACACCCCCTCCTTTCCAGAACCTCGCACCCCGCACTCCGACCTGTGAACCTTGCACTTTGAACCTTGAACCTGGAACCTGTAACTTGGCACCCCGAACCCCGAACCCCGAACCCGGAACCTATTTCTTCACATACCCGTTCTCGATGAACCACGTGACCGCCCGCTCCAGCGCCTGCTCGATCGGTGATTGCGGCAACCCCAACTCCCGGATCGCTTTGGAGGAGTCGAAGAACATGTGCCGCCTGGCCATCTTCACCCCCTCAAGGGGGATGCGCGGGGGTTTCTTTGTGATCCGGTTGGAGAGCCATTGGTTCGCGTAGGCCAGCGGCAGGATCAGTCGATACGGCAGCCGGACTCTCGGCGCCGGGATCTTCGTGATCTCTGCCAGGATGGAGAAAATCTGCTTCAAGGTCAGGTTTCTGTGGCCGAGGATGTACCGTTCGCCAACCTTTCCCCGATCTGCCGCCAGTAGGTGGCCCCAGGCCACATCATCCACGTCGATCAGGTTCAGGCCGGTGTCGATGTAGGCTGGCATCCGACGATTCAGGAAATCGACGATGATCTGGCCGGTGGGAGTCGGCTTGATGTCGCGGGGCCCGACCGGCGTGCTCGGGTTGACGATCACCACCGGCAGGCCGCTGGCCGCGGCCTGACGGGCTTCTTCTTCAGCGAGGAACTTCGATCGCTTGTAGTGGCCGATCATCTGGTCGAGGGTGACCGGCGTTTTTTCGTCGGCGGGCCCCCCGTCTTCCCGGTAGCCCAGGGCGCCGACGGTGCTGGTGTAGACGACCCGCTCCACTCCGGCCTCCATGGCTGTCTGGAGGAGGTTTCTCGTCCCGTCAACATTCACCCGATAAAAGACATTTGGGTCAGGGGCCCAGAGGGCATAGTGGGCGGCGACATGGAAGAGACGCCGACATCCCTTCAGGGCCTGTCGCAGCGAATTCCTGTCCCCAAGGTCGCCGCGCGTCAGTTCGATGTCAAGCCCGTCAAGATTTCGGAGGTCGCAACCCCTTCTTACCAGGGCCCGGACGGCATACCCGTCCGAAAGCAACAGTCGCACAACCGCTGCGCCGACGAACCCGGTCCCACCTGTCACAAGGCTCAGCATGGTTCCATGTTACGTGAACGATCTCGTTTGGGCAACAGTTCAAATCGAGTGCGAGGTGCCAGGTGCGGGGTGCGAGGTGCATGGTACTGAATGCGAAGTGCGGGGTGCGAGGTGCGAAGTGCGAAGGGCGAAGTGCGAGGTGCGATTCTAGATGGCTCTTGCGTAGAGGAGGCCGCCGTGTCGTTCGACGCCCACAGCTCCCTCGCGCCGCAGCAGGTCGAGGTGACCGATCACGTCAAAAATGGCCAGGAGGGTCTGAGAATCCGGTAGGCCAGGGAAGAGGCCTTCTTTCGCCTGCATGATCGTCAACTCACCGTCCCTGAGAAGCTCGAGCAAGCGGGCCTTGCGCCGCTCGGAGTGCTCGCGGACCTCGCGAAGTCGGGTATCGCGATCTGCGATTTCTTCGCCGTGCCCGGGAAGAATGCGGGCGATCGGAAACCGTTCCAGCTTCTTGAGAGAGTCGAAGTACTGGACGAGACCCTGAAATCGTTCGCCGAAGAAGTCCGGAAACGACTGCAGAACGGGGTTTGGTGTGATGGTCTTGAGAAGATGGTCTCCGGCGAACAGCAGGCGCTCCGCCGCGCTATACAGGCAGATGGAGCCAGGGCTGTGGCCGGGGGTATGGATCACCGTGAGCGCCATTCCGTTGAGCTGCAGCCGCTCCCCATCGTGCAGAAGGTGCGACGCACGGACCGGCGCAGCGCAATCTTGGCGCTTTTCGATTCCCCGGCAAACGCGCTCGATCCAGGCGTCCTCCAGCCCGGTCTCAGGCAGGAAGCTCCGGAGGAAAGCGAGCCAGGCGTGCAGGGCCCCGGGGTAGTCCTGGATCATTTCCAGGTCACCCTGATGGACCCAGACCAGGGCTCTGGATTCCGCCGCGATGCGGCCGGCGAGGCCGTAATGGTCCGCATGGCCGTGGGTGATCACGATGTGGCGGATCTGATCGATCGTCGCGCCGAGGCCCTGGAGACCCTGCAGCAGCCCGTCCCAGGCCTCCCGGGTGTTGGGACCGGCGTCGATGAGGACGGGCTCGTGTCCTTCGATCAGATAGACGTTCACCGGCCCGACGGGGAATGGGGTAGGGATCTGGAGACAGTGGATGCGGCTGGCCACGAGCCGGCAGCCTTGGTTAGGAAGCAATCGTTTGGGAGAGAGATTCGATCTGTCGCCGGAATCCTTCATCGGCCACAAGTCGCCGCTTGATCTTCTCGCAGGCGTGGATCACAGTCGTATGATCTTTTCCTCCAAAGGCCTCGCCGATGGCCGGCAATGATGAGACGGTCATGGTGCGGCTCAGGTACATCGCCACCTGTCTCGGCAGCACGACTCCCTGGTTCCGCTCTTTGGACTTCAGGTCTTCGACCTTGAGCCGGAAGAAGTCAGCCACCACCCGCTGGATAGCCGCAAGGGTGATCACCTTCGCGCGCTCGGCATTGAGGTCTTTCAGAGTTTCCTGGGCCAGCTCCAGAGTGATTTCCCGGCCCGTCAACGAGGCGTACGCGATGAGGCGAACCAACGAGCCTTCCAGCTCTCTGATATTTGACTGGACGTTCTTCGCGATGAAGAGCGAGACTTCATCGGGAAGCCGAACGGCCTCAGCCTGCGCCTTCTTCCGAAGGATGGCCGCCTTGGTCTCGAGGTCGGGCGGCTGGATGTCGGCGATCAGACCCCACTCGAACCGGGAGCGGAGCCGCTCCTCAAGCGTCGGGATCTCACGGGGGAGGCTATCGGAAGAGATCACGATCTGCTTGGCGGAGTCGTACAGGTCATTGAAGGTGTGAAAGAACTCTTCCTGGGTTCGCTCTTTGCCGGCGATGAACTGAATGTCGTCGATCATGAGGAGGTCGAGGCTCCGGTAGCGGTTGCGGAACTCTACGGTGGAGTCGAATCGGATCGCGTTGATCAAGTCGTTCGTGAACTTTTCGGAAGAGACGTAGGAGAGCCGGAGCCTACCGTTCCGCCTCAAAACCAGATGGCCGATCGCGTGGAGCAGATGGGTTTTCCCCAACCCCACGCCGCCGTAGATGAAGAGCGGGTTGTACGCCTTAGAGAGCTGCTCCCCCACGGCCAGACATCCGGCATGGGCGAACTGGTTCGAGCTGCCAACGACGAAGGTCTCGAATGTATACTTCGGGTTCAGGAAGGGTGTTTCGTTCCGATGTCGGCGGATCGGGCGCCTCGTAGCGGCCTCAAGTTTCGGGTCGGGCTCCACCTGACTCTCTTGTTCTTGAACGCTGAGGATCACGTCCGCCTTGGTGAACATCAGGTCCTCGAGCACCGATTTGAGGAGACCGAGATAATGGTCCTCGAACCACTCCTTGAAGAACCGATTCGGGAGCCGCACGCTGACTCGCGACTCTTCAATCGACTCGAGGGCCAGGGGACGGAACCAGTTGTCGAAGCTCTGGCGCGCAACCCTGCTCTGGATGGCCGAGAGAGCCTCCTGCCAGATCTCGTGTGCCTTGGAGATAGACTGAACACCGCTCATACTCGCACCTCCACCACTGTTATCCACAGGGGGACTCCTCATCCAACCTATTGAATTTGCAGTAGAAGCTTAGCACGATCCTTGAAAAACCCTCGCCAGATGTGATTTGTATTATCCACAGAGTTATCCACAGGTGTGGATAAGGCTGAGACCCTCGCCCAGTCTCAGTCCGACCGCGTTCGCTGCCGATTATGGACATCATCGAGAAGTGGTGGTGCTGTGGAAAACCGCGTCCCATAAGCATTTGCAGGCTTTGACCTCCAGAGAGGAGTCTCTTTTAGCTTACCTTACATCAACTGTCAAGCCTTTTTTGGGCTTGAGAAAAAAATCATTTGTTAGCTGAAAGTGTCCAATGTTTCAATGAGTTACGATGTCCTCGACCTCGAGGCGACGATGTGCGGACCGAAGATCGGCCTCTGCAGCCTCGCCGCGGGAGGATGGGCAGGCGTCATCATCATCGCTGAAGACGGCATCCAGGTAGAGAGGACAAACCTCAGAGGCGGATCGGGTCGCGCAGATCAGGTCGCGTTGACAGTCGGACGATGGCATGGTAACGTAACCTGAAAATGCGAGGAAGAAGCATGATCGGTGACTCGATCGTCGCGGAGCTGTACACCAGCCAACAATGCGGCCTCTGCGGCGAGATGAAATCGGTGCTCGGGCGCGTTGGCCGGGAGTATCCGCTCACCATCAAGGAGATCGACGTCGGGACTGACCCCTTGCTGCATGCTCGATTCGCTGAGCAGGTCCCGGTGTTGTACCTCAATGGTCGGAAGGCCTTCAAATATCGGCTGAGCGAAGCAGCGCTCCGCCGTAAGCTGATGCTCATCGTCTGGCAGCGGCGGCTTTTCGGTCCTGTGTCGAGAAGAGTGGACGGGTGAAGAAGACGGGGGTGTCAATCGAGGAGCGATTTCGCCTGGCACATCCTCGGTCGGAGGCCCTGTTCCGTCGGGCCAGGGGAGCGATCGCCGGCGGGCTCACGCACGACATCCGACATCTCCGACCCTTCCCACTCTACGTGGATCGGGCCCAGGGGTCCAGAAAATGGGATGTGGATGGCCACGAGCTGATCGACTATTGGGTCGGGCATGGAGCCCTGTTCCTTGGGCACGGGCAGCCGGCCGTCCGAGAAGCCATCGCACACCAGCTCGGACGGGGGACCCACTACGGAGCCTGTCACGAACTGGAGATCCGGTGGGCCGAACAGGTGCTCAAGCTCGTCCCCTGGGCCGAACGGATCCGCTTCGTCGGCTCGGGGACTGAAGCAACGCTGTTGGCGATCCGACTGGCCCGGGCTGCCGCCGGCAAGGACAAGATCGTAAAGTTCGAGGGCCATTTTCATGGGTGGCATGACTACGCGGCTGTCGCAGTCCGCCCGCCCTTCGACCGACCAGTCTCGGCCGGCGTCCCGCAGGGCGTGCTCGACGAGATCCTCATATGCCCGCCGAACGACTGGGACGCGTTTCTCGGCCTCACATCTGGGAGAGACGATATCGCCGGTGTGATCCTGGAGCCAGGAGGAGGCAGCTCCGGGACGATTCCGACCGACCGTGCCTTCCTCGCCCGGTTGCGGGAGTTCACCCGGGCACACGGGATGCTCCTGATCTTCGATGAGGTGATCACCGGGTTCCGTTTCGCGCCCGGGGGCGCGCAGCAGCGGTACGAGGTCTATGCCGACCTCACCACCCTGGCCAAGATCCTGGCTGGCGGTCTGCCTGGCGGCGCCGTGGTCGGGGGCGCCGTGGTCATGGACCAATTGGCATTCAGGGACGATTCGGTCTGGAACCGAGAAGAACGGGTCGGCCACGCAGGGACATTCAACGCGAATCCCCTCAGTGCGGCCGCCGGTCTCGCGACCCTTGAGCTGCTGGCTGACGGCCAGGCCCATGCCAAAGCGGACCGCGCTGGCGAAGCGTTGCGGGCCGGGTTCGCCGAGGTTGTCGAGAGGCTTGGGGTGGATGCCTATGTCTACGGCGAGTCCTCGATCGTGAACCTCTTCCTCGGTCCTCATCGGCACGGGCTTGCCGTCGACCGACCGGCCTCACAACTTGACCACCGCCTCCTCATGGGGCACCCGAGCCAGGAGGCGTATCATAGGCTCCGGTGTGCCCTGCTCCTGCACGGTGTCGATCTCCCGCTCTATCACGGATGGGTCTCCGCTGCGCACTCAGGCGAAGACATCGAGCAGACCGTTCGAGCCTTCGAGGGTGCACTACGCCTTCTGCAGGACGAAGGAGCGCTGTAGCGGTTCATGGTTCACGGTCCACACTGTTAACCGATGACACCGACTTTTCTCTGTGAACTGTAAACTCTGAACTGTGAACCATGAGCGGGTCATGACATTCTGGCGGGTCGCCTGTGCGCTTCCGATGACCTCGAAGCGACGCCGAAGGTTGTGGCCGCTTTCCATAGGCCTCAGCGTTGTGACCCAGGGAAGGTCCTGCCTGCCACCATACCCCATGTCGAAACGAAGATCGCCCATCGATCGCACCGGTTTGAACGGGAGGGCTTGGCCCATCGCGAGTGACGTTTACGTCAGGCCTTACCCGAGATCCCTCCTCATTGACGCCTTTCTCGGCCACAACTGAACTGTACGGCCGGCTGAGCGCAGATGCCGCGCGGTGCGCCCATGTCGGCGGGATTACCCTCGTTACCAAACGGCATCACCAGACGTATGAATGACCAGAAGCAAGGCGAGGAGTCGGCGGCGGAAGGGCGGGAGGATCCGCAGCGAGAGGCCCGCCTGATCGAGCGGGCGCAGCAAGGGGATCAACAAGCCTTCGAGGCCCTGCTCAAGCTGCACGAGCGGCGTATCTTTGCCGTTGTAGGCAGCTTTCTGCGGCGCCGACAGGATGTAGAGGACCTGGTTCAGGAAGTCTTTCTCAAAGCTTATCTTGCTGTGGGGCGGTTCCGGCCGGGGGCGCCGTTTGCCCCCTGGCTTCACCGGATCGCTGTCAACGCCTGCTACGACCATCTCCGAAGTATCCGCCGCCGCCCCGAGGTTGCCCTTGACGACCTGGCGGAGCGCGAGAAGGCGTACCTGTCTGCGGGCGGGAAGAGCGATGATCGGTTGGCTGCCAGGGACTTGGCGGGGCGGATCTTGGAAACGCTCTCGCCGAAGGATCGCTTGGCGATCACGTTG
>JBGQJI010000058.1:0-13896 GCA_041498975.1 Methylomirabilis sp. (SeqCode) | reverse complement strand
GTGACGCTATCGTTTCGAGGACCTCGCGACCTTCGAACGGGTGCGGCAAGCTCTCGACTGTTGACCGCTTCGGGCGAGACAAGAAGTACGCCTCACTGAGCCAGCCCAGCAGCCGTTAAAGGCACCTTCTTATCAACCATATTGTATAGATTACACCCCAGAAATCTTGAGTTTCGCGCACTAGACACGGCCCTCTACATCCCCCCAACCTTGGGGGCTTGCTCCTGGTATATTCCGGATCACATCTATTTGAACACCTACCGAGAATGCAGGAACGTAGGCGTCCTGGACCTAGATCTTGGTTGCGCGATGCAAGTGGCGGCCGCCCACCGGAATCGCTGGCGGGCTTACGACAGGGATTCCTGGCGGTTTTCGACCGGAATCCATGGCCCATTTGGATCGGAATACGCAGGGAAGGGGGCTGCTCTTGGTTGATGCTCCAGGCTGGCGAAGATCCGACGCGGATTGCCCGGGTGATGGGACATACGACCACCCGGATGCTCTTTGAGCGCTACGGCGCTTCCATTCGTAACCGATCCCGGCAGGATGGAGCCGCGCACCTCAAAGCCCGAAGCCGACAAAATTCGATCAACGAGGATTAAAAATAGTCCTTGGATAGTCCTTGAAAGGAAAAGGCCCCGCGACAAACGGGGCCTGAATTGCTTTTAAGCTCTGCTGAGCCAACGCAAAAGTGAGTGGCGGGGCCGACGGGACTCGAACCCGCGACCTCCGGCTTGACAGGCCGGCGTTCTAACCGACTGAACTACGACCCCACGGTCACGCGGCGCCCTGCCTGGGGCTGGGCCCCGCGACCTTCCCGCTCGGGCGGGGCGTTCTAACCGACTGAACTACGACCCCCCCTTGGTGGCGCGCACCCCACGTGCTGCGGACGCAATAACGACCTACTCCGGCGCGCCGGAAATGGGCGAAGGAGGTGTCGAACCTCCGACCTCCTGCTTGTAAGTGCGCCCACCGAAATCGAGCGAAGCAGCGTCGGCAGCGATTCTCCCAGGCGTGACAACCACTTCGCCTGGGAGGATGAGTGCGATGCTCTTATACCATATGCTCTCCATTTTGACAAGCAACTAGCACCAGGACTAGCACCAAGTCACAGAGACACGATCCGGGGGGGGACCCCCCACAAGAGAACGGGAGACAAGCCCACATTCTAGCTGATCCTTGTAGCGGTTTCCAAATTGACAGCCTACGTATTCCAGACCCGTTCCAGTATTGATGCCAGGAAAGGATCACGGATGAGCGATAGAAGGAGGGGCCATGTATTTGAGGTGGTGAGCGTGACGGATCGTGCGTCTAGGGGTTACTGAGCGCTGTACAGGGCTACTCTTCCACCGTAATTCCTTCACCTTCGTGGGGTCATATACCTCTTGATGGCCGTCATGCAGCCGTGAAATTCGGTGATCGGGTGGACCTGACAGATGGAGAGCCGCCCGCACATGGCCGCGCTCTCTGAAATGCCTGCCGGAGGAGGGGAGTTATGGGGCCGCTTTCTTGATGGAGGTGGCATCCAGTTCATTGTGGAAGATGTCTCGCTCTCCCCGCCTCACCTTTTGAAAGACCCCGGTCACTTCGATTTCGTCATCTGATGGGATTTCGAGGTGGCCCAGCACGAACACGCGCAACTTGGCCCCTGAGGCATCGGTGAGCGCAAAGACCGCAAAGGTGGTGCGGGCGGTCTGGCCCCGGTAGATGTTCCTGGCCCGCCCTCTCACGGTGACCGTCTGCTGATCGAACTTGTCCGGCTCCCCGAGGATCGCCTGAATCGAGACCTCGGCAGCCCTGAGCGGGGACAGCACTCCTACCGTGAGAAGTGAAACCAGGGTGAAGACGGCATAGGGCACTCGCCAACGGGGATTCGTTCTCCCAATCTCTTCCATTTTTGTCCCTCCTTTACCGCCGCTTGTACCGCTCCGAATGCCGTAGACGCAGTCTGCGGATTCCTTCTTATCACTTGCCGTCTTCGGCGTCAAGGAGCCCAGCCGACGAGGGCGCAAGGATAAGAGGGAGAAGAGCGCGAGGAAGAACCGTGGAGCCATTATGGCGATGATTCGACCTTTGCACCCAGAGGTCCTGAGCGAGCGGATGAGGAAAGGAAATAGGGCGTGAAGCGAACCGAGGAATTGGAACGGGTCCGGGTCGAGGAAGCGGTCAAGCCGCCACTTCGCCGGTCCAGCCTTCAGAAAGGAAAGGGGGCACCGAGTGGGTGCCCCCCCCCTAGCAAACGTGGCGAAGGGTAAACGCGACTGCTAGTGCCCGCCTTGCTTCCTCGCCTGACCCGTCAGGAAGATCTTGGCGCCACCACCCTCGTTGTCGGTCTGGATCATGTCAACAGTCTTGTCGTCCCCGTGTCGGTTGATCACGATCGCGTAGGTCTCGGCACCCTCATCGTCTGAAACGCACGGCAAAGGTGACGGGCTCACAGCGGTCGTATCCGTGCAGGTTTGGGCTCCCAACCCCGGATCGGTGATTTTCAAGGTGCCGGTCCCATCGGCATTCACTGTGTAGGTCCCGGTCCACGTGAAGTCGATTAGCTCGGTCGCCCCGGCGTTGGTGTCGGTCGTTGCCAGCGTGTGCCCTGACGTGATGTTGCCCGCGCCATCCGCCGTGAAGGAACCCACCCGCAGAATGTCCTGCCGGGGGGCACCCGCGATGCCGCCGGGGTCGCCGGGGGCGTCCGCTGAGAAGCTTTTCGCGGGGACCAGGCGGAACGTGAACGTCCCCCTCAGATCCTGAGCCGAAAACGGACCGTTACCGTTGTCATCGCCTTGCCCTCCCTGTTTGGCTTGTGCACCCATCGGCAGGGCCAGCAGCAAGAGTGTAGCCAACATGGTCAGCGCACCTACCCGAATCTTCGTCATGGTCCTTCTCCCTTCCGGCATCGTGTAGCAATGACTCAAAGATAACCCAGTGACGTTCAGAGCGCGTTTCCCCCCTTTCCCGACTTTCTCGCTTCGTATAGCTTCAGCAGTGGAGGTTTGGCACCATGTTTACTCCACTGCGTGTCTGCTTCGCCCCCCCCTCAAGCAGGATGTCAGAGAAGTCCCCGAACATGGTATAGGGAACGTGGTGCATCCGCCATGCCATCACTGCCCGCATAGCTAAGGGCTCGGTTTCTAAGGATGGAGCCGGCGCCTAGGGTCTGTAGCCACAGGTGGCGAGTGTGTAAAGAGTACCCATCAAGTGACGAAGCTTCGCACCCAAGGCTCAGACTGCTGGAGGGGTCAGAGCACCTGTGGGGTAGCCCTGCGGGCATGACGGGCTCTCAGGCCTACGGAGATCTTCAGGGAGAGGGAGGGCTTCCGACAATCACCACAAGCCTTCATTGTCCTCTTGACATTGGGAATGCTCAAGTTATATTTTAGAGTAACATGACTCGCGGGCTGCCGATGCTGACCAAGATTCGAGAGGCGAAGGGATACTCTCTCCGCACATTGGCCGATAAGGTCGGCATGAGTTACGTGGCCCTCTTTCGGCTGGAGCGCGGAGAGACGGATCCCCGGCTGGGCACCCTGCAGAAGCTGGCGAAGGCTCTTCATGCAACGGTGGCGGAGTTGATCGGGGAAGGGAAGCCCGCACGGAAGCGGGCGAGAAGGGAGGGATGGCGAAAGCGAACGGAAAAGTGAGAGGGGTGTGTGAACGACCGCAAGGCTCCAGGATATGGTGGAGACGATGAGCCGGCACCTACGGCCGCATTTACCGGGAGAAGATCGGGCCCAAAGGACTCGCGAAGGCGGAGCACGAGAAGCGGAAGATCCGGGTCCGCTCGAAAGGGGAGAAGTTCTGCCCGATGTTGAAGCCACCAAAGCGCGGCTTGGCCTCCATGGCGGCTCGATACTCGCACCTGAGCCCTGGACACCGGAGGGAGGCACTAGAGCGGTTGACGGCCTGACATACCATTCCGACCGGCCTGATTCCAGGACCAACTGGCACCACGACTAGCACCGGGGAAATGCTGGGCGGAGCAACGGTGGGGTAGGTGTGTGAAACAAGTGGTGGGCGAAGGAGGTGTCGAACCTCCGACCCCCTGCTTGTAAGGCAGGTGCTCTCCCGCTGAGCTATTCGCCCGTCTGAGACTGTCTTGGCCGGATGACGGACGGAAGAAGCCGGCGTTCAGTATACCGTATGGAGACGGGGTGTCAAGCCGAAATGGCCTACGAGCTTCGGTCCTCCACGCTTTTTTCTTGCCTTCTCGCACGCCTGTGATAGCCTAAATTCCCCTTCAGGCCGAAGCCGTTCTGAAGGCGCATGAGCCGTGGGAAAAAGGGTGCGCAATGGAAGGGTCTGAAGCTTGCCCTGCGAGAATCAAGAACCGTCTCGGAGGGCGTATCTTTTTGCTGGACGGTCCCAACGCCACGGACAGCATCGTCAGCAAATCTGTCAGCCCCAGTGCGGGCGGCAACCGTCCGTGACAGGGTACCCGCTATGGCGATCTTAAGACCCCCAGCGGCGGCATCGGACACGAAGACGAGGGGCTTGACACGACTCCTGCCGCTCTCCCTGCGAACCCATCTCACCGTCATTTCCATCCTGCTGACAACGGGACCTGTGATCATCCTCGGCCTGGCGCAGACGTTTATGGCTCGGGCCCGGGAAATCAGCGGAGCGGCGGCGCGCTATCAGGCCATGGCCACCAGCACGGCTCGCGAGATCGAGTTCTTCATCTCCGACGCCACCGACAACCTGCAGATCATTTCCGGCTCGATCGTGGAGATGCCACACCTCGCGCCGGACATCCTGGAAAACCACGTCCGCCGGGTGCTCGATACCCGAACCATCGATCACATAGCGGTCATGACTCCATCGGGCCGCTCCATCGTGAATCTGACGAGGACTGGGAAGCTCCCAACGGGAGTAGACTACAGCGATCGGCAATACTTCCGCGATCTCATCGCGTCGCGGAAACCTCAGCTCTCTGCCCCCCTTGTGGGAAAGGTCAGCCAACGCCCTGAAGTCTTCCTCGCGTTCCCCGTCCTGGACCGCCGTGGCGTTCTCAAGGCGATCCTGGTCGGTGCCCTGGACATGACCGACCTGTACAGCCGGCACCTGGGGGAGTTGTGGGCGAAGGAGACACGAGGGCGGACATTTCTGCTGGGCCCTTCGGGGCGGCCGCTGGCCACTTCGGACCGAAAGATCGAGGAGGTCTTTCCCTCGAGCGCCGACGTGCGAATCGAACCGAAAAGGTGGGACATCGACTCCCGCCTCCTGGCCTGGACCGATGAAGAGGGGCATCGCCTCGTGGGGGCCAGTGCCTCGCTCCCGATCCGCCAGTGGAGCGTCTTGAGCGGGATCCCGGAGGATCAAATCCGATTGGCCATGTCCGCCCCGATGCGACGAGCCGCCTACGTGGCCCTTTGGCTGCTCCTGGCCTGTGCGATCGCGAGCCCACTGGTGGCGCGGCTCATGGCCAATCCGATCGTGGTCATGGAGCGGCAGGCCAAACGGATCGCTTCAGGGGCGCTGGGGGAGCAGGTGACCCTGGCCCCATACCCGCCGCGCGAACTGGTCGAGCTGTCCGGCACTATCAATACGATGTCGGTCCAACTCGCCCGCCGATACCGGGAGGCATCGGCCGTGGGCGTCGTCGCGCAAACCGTCGGCCAGTCGCTGGACCTGCACGAAATCCTTCAGGGGTCGCTGGCCGCCATCGCCGATGTGGTCCCACTCGACGGCGCGCTGATCTTCTTGCGAGAGGGCGATGAGCTTCGAGTCGCCGCGCACCTCGGCCTGTCGGACGAATTTGTCCGCGGGGTCGATCGGATGCGCGTCGGCGAGGGGATCGCTGGCCGCGTGGCGGAGTCGGGCGCTCCGCTCCTGGTGGAAGATGCGTGGGTCGATCCTCGGGTGTCACGGAATGTCATGAAAAAAGAAGGTCTGCGTTCGCTCGCTTGCGTTCCCCTCCTCTCGAAAGGTCACATCCTCGGAGTCCTCACTATTAAACGCCGCCTTCAGCGGCAATTCGATCAGGACGAAATGAACATGATGGCGACCATTGGAGCCGAAATCGGACTCGCCATCGAAAACGCCGGCCTCTACGCCCAGGCCCAAGCGCGTCTCAAGGAGGCCGAGGCGCTGGCCGAGATCAGCCGCCAGCTCAGCAGCTCCCTCGACCCACGCATGGTTATCCTGACGATCGCCACGTGGGCCAAGGACTTGTGCAGCAGCGACCTGTCGGTGTTCGCGTCCTACAACCCGGCCAGCCGCGTGGCCACCGTCACCGCATCCGTCGGCGCCCGGACCGATCTGCTCCGCAATTACACCATCGAACCGGGGCAGGGAATCGATGGCAGGATGCTCGAGACCGGCGAGCCCTTCGTCACCGACGACTACTTCCACGACGCCAGGATTTCACAGGACTGCGTCGAGCTGGCCCAGGCCGAGGGCTTCGTGGCCAAGCTCGCCGTCCCCGTGCGCGTCCGTGACCGGAGCATCGGCCTGCTCTGGGTCATCAACCGACGCCCGATCCCCTTCACCCAACAGCATCAGGAGGCCCTGCAGAAGCTGGCCGCCCACGCGGCCATCGCCCTGGAGAACACCCGTCTCTACCAGGAGGCGCAGGACCGGCTTCGGGAGACGGAGACGCTCCTGGCCGTCAGCCAAGCGCTCACGACGACCCTGAATCTTCAAGAAGCGCTCCGCCGCGGCGCGCGCGAACTGGCCCGCGCCCTTCACGCGGACACCACCGGGGCGTATCTCATCTCCCCGGAGGGCACGGAACTGCGCCCCTTCTCCGGCTACCACCTCCCAAAAAAGAAGTTGGCGTACCTGCGAGCCACTCCCATCCCTCTCGGCTGGAACCGCTTCTTCGAGGAGGGCTTTATCGCCCGTCGCGCCATTTTCTCTCCTGACACTCAGCTTGACCCGAGATTCAACGAGACGATCAAACTCTTTTCGATTCGCGCAGTCGTCATGGTCCCCTTCTTCGCCCGAAACGAGATCCTCGGCAGCCTCTTTGCCATCTGGTGGGAGCAGCCACATAGCCCAACCCCGCGTGAGGTGGAGCTGGCCGACGGGATCGGCCGCCAACTGGCGCTGACCATCGAGAACACCCGCCTCTACCAGGAAACCCTCGATCGCGCCGCAGCCCTGGCCGAGTCGGAGGACCGGTACCGTCGCCTGGCAGAAGGCGCAACGGACATCATCTTCACGGTGGACCTCAAAGGAAAATTCACCTATGTGAACCCGCGCATCCAGGAGGTTTTGGGCTACCGGCCAGAAGAGCTCCTGGGGAGGCCGTCCATCGCCTATGTCGCCCCGAAAGACCAGGACATCGTGAGGGCGGTCTTTGCCAGGGCCCTGCGGGGCGAGAGCGCCTTCGATGTCTTCGAAATCGACGCCATCACCAGGGATGGATCGACCGTCCCACTGGAGTTAGGCTCGAGCACCATCTACGACGCCGAAGGGCGCATCATCGGCCGGCAGGGGATCGCGCGGGAGCTGACCGACCGACGGCGCCTCGAAGAAGAGGTCCGGGAGCGGAAACGGCTCGAGGAGATCAGCCACTTCAAGTCGCAGTTCCTGGCCAACATGTCGCACGAGCTGAGGACCCCCCTGCATTCGGTCATCGGCTTCTCGGAAGTCCTCCGCGACGGCCGCTCCGGTCCCCTGACGGAGAAGCAGGCCAAATTCGTCGGGAACATCCTCGTAAGCGGGCGCCACCTGCTCACCCTGATCGACGACATCCTGGACCTCGCCAAGATCGAGGCCGGAAAGATGAGGCTCCAGCCCGCCCCCTTCGAACTCCAAGGCGCGCTCGAGGAGGTCTGCGGCGTCATCCAGCACCAGGTTGGCGCCAAGCAACAGAGCCTCCGGCTGGATGTGGACCCGGCCGTGGGCGTCTGCGTGGCCGATCGCCGGCGGGTCCACCAGATCATGCTGAACCTCCTCTCCAATGCGATCAAGTTCACGCCCGACGGGGGGCGGATCACCGTCACTGCCAGGCGGGTTCGGAGTTCAGAGTTCGGAGTTCAGAGTTCGGAAGGCGGGTCCGGAGGCGCTCAACCTGGAACGTGGAACCTGACACTTGGCACATCGGACACGGGCGATTTCGTCGAAATCGCCGTGGCCGACACCGGGATCGGGATCAGCCCGAACCATCTCCCGCGCCTCTTCCATGAGTTTGAACAACTGGAGCCGCTCTACACCAAACAACATCAGGGGAGCGGGCTGGGCCTGGCCCTCTGCAGGCACCTGGTGGGCCTGCACGGCGGGAGGATCTGGGCCTCCTCGGAAGGAGAGGGGCGCGGGAGCACCTTCACCTTCACCCTTCCCACGGCTGGACCCCTGGAAGGCTCGAGCGATGCCTAAGCGGGTGCTGATCGTCGAAGACAACACCATCAGCATGGAGTTCCTTCGTGAGCTGGTGGAGGCCGAGGGGCACCGCGTCCTGCCCGCCACCTCCGGTTCCGAGGCGCTCTCCCTTGCCCGCGCCGAGCATCCCGACCTGATCCTGATGGACATACAACTGCCGGGCATCGACGGGCTAACCGTGACCCGCGCGCTGAAGGCGCAGCAGGACACCAGGGAGATCCCGATCGTCGGGATCAGCGCCTACGCCCTGCAGGAAGACATCGACCGCGCCTTCGAAGCGGGCTGCATCGCCTACCTGCCGAAGCCGTTGGACATGCCGCGCTTTCTCGACCTCATCAAACGGCTATTGAGTCGCGACGACCACGCCTCATGACAGACCGCTGACGCGCATCGAGCAGCAGAAAAGGCCCGAGCCGATGACAACAGTGACCAGAAAGGCGGACGCGGTTCTGGCGCGAACCGGGCGGGCGCGCCAGGTCCTGATCATCGACGACGACCCGCGCGCGGCCAAGACGATCGTCAAAGCTCTCAAGGATCGCTATCGGGTCCATCTGGCGACGGACGACCGAGAAGGGCTGGCGGTCCTCCGAGGCCACCCGATCGACCTGTTGGTGCTCGAAGTCCGCTTGAAGACGAGGGATGGCCTAGAGGTCCTGGGGCGGCTCCGGGCGGTTCGCCAGTTTCGAGTCTTGTTGCTGACCGGTCTTCGCTCCGAAGAGATGCTGCTCCGCGCGCTCCGAGCCAAGGTCGATGACTGCCTTCAGAAGCCATTCGAGGTCCGAGAGCTGCAGGCCTTGGTTGCGACCCTGCTTGGCGAGATGCCCGCCGACGGCGGCCCACTGTGCAGAACCCATCACATCCTGCTGCACCGCTTTGATGAGCCCCACACCACGTTGTCATTGGCGCGCGCGGTCGGACTGAGCACCAGCCATCTCCGCCGGCGTTTCAAGGCGGCGTTCGGCCGCACGCCAAGGGCCTACTTAGAGCGGGTGAGGATGGAGGAGGCCGCCAGGCTCATCAAGGAGGGTAACCTGTCGATCAAGGAAGTGGCCAGAAGGGTCGGATATTGTGACGCGAATAACTTTTCCACGGCCTTCAAGCGCTTTTACGGTAGCTCTCCCCAATCGCATCGTCCCTCTGCCGACTCGCAATAGGCACCTGAAACCAGCCCACCAGATCTCGACCCCATTCGCTCTCTCGCTGATCGTTCATCCAGCCCGTTTCAGGCGCTATCCTCACCGTCCCGCGCCAGACCACGGTCGGAAGTGAAACAAGGTCACTTCGCAAAGAAGTATGATCACCTTGAAAAGATGATTGGCCTTGACTCTCTCCTGGGCAACAGGTACACAGGGGGAAAATCGCTTGGAGCGCGCCGATGTCATCCCCCGCCATGCGCCGCCCACTCGTATGGTTTGCTCTGGTCGCGATCATCGCTCTGATCAGACCGCCCTCCGCCCACGCCCCAGACCCGCCACTGCAGGCCCTCGCTCCTTTTGAGATCGTCCTGAATGATCTGAGATCTCCTAGTTATGTTGCCGTCGATCCCGAGGACCGAGTATTCCTCTCCGAGGTGGCGCCGGGCAGGGTCCTTCAGATCGCTCCCGATCGCACTGTCAGCGTCCCCATCGACAAACTGGAGGATCCGGAGGGCCTCACCGTTGACTCCACCGGGGCCCTGTTCCTCGCGGCCCTGCGCCAGCAGGGAGTGGAGGGAAGAGGGCAGAGGGGTGTGATCCTGCGCCGGGACCCCCAGAACCAGGCCCTCTCCGTGGTGGCCAACGAATTCAAGAAACCCAAAGGGCTTGGCCTCGACCTCGCCGGCCAGCTTGTCCTTTCCGCCGAGGGACGCAAGGGAGAAAAAGATGAGAAGGGTGGGCTCTACACAATCGATGCGAGCGGCGGCATTTCCGCTCTCGCCGATGGGTTCATAGAGGCCCAAGGAGTCGTTGCCGCCCCGGATGGCAGCCTTTTTGTAGCGGCCGAGCGGTTCGGGCCTGGCACCGCAGCCATTGATGGAAGTCTCTTCGAGATCGATACGGCCGGTCAGGTGACTGCGGTGATCCCCACCCGTCTCAAAGACCCCTTCGGCGTTGCCCGCGATCCCTTGGGCGGCCTTTACGTTGCCGGAACACAAGCATGGGCGCCGGGACCTGATCTGGGGGTCGTCCTGAAAAGGCGACCAGATGGCCGGGAGGTCCTGTTCGCCAAAAACCTACACCACCCAAAAGGCCTCACCCTCAATCGAGACGGGCATCTCTACGTTGTCGAAGCGCAGATGAAGCGGCTGCTGAAATTCACCGCCCCAGCCGCTCCGAGGCTGGATCAGGCGTCGCCCGCCCTTACAAACCGATCGGCACTCACGCTCCAGGGAACCGCCGAGGCATGGGCCCTTCTTACCGTCCGAGGGGGATCGACATCGCTCACTAGCCTTGCCGATGCTGCGGGCCGCTTCTTCCTTGACGTCCCTATGGCCCACAACGCGAGCAACTCTCTGGCACTCTTCGCCACCGCCGTCGCAGGCGATGGCCTAACCTCGGCTCCGACCAGTGTGACCGTCGTCCACGACAATTCCCCTCCCGCGGTGTCGTTTGCGAACCCACGCGATGGGGCCCTCCTGCGCGGGACTTCGCTACTTTCCGCGAGCGCCTCTGATGCCAACGGCATCGCCCTCCTCACCGTCCAAGCCGATGATTCGACCCTCGGAGCGACCAACACGCCGCCCCTCAGCACCACCCTCGACACTACGCTCCTGCTCGATGGCACTCACACCCTGTCCGCGATTGCCCGGGATAAGGCTGGAAACGAGGCCCGTGCCTTCATCACCATCACCAGCGACAACACACCACCGGGTCTTGGCATCACCACGCCGGCCGACGGGAGCACAGTCCCCACGCGTACGCCGAACCTCAGCTTCAGTTACAGCGACGCCACCGCCGGAGTCGATCTCGGCTCCTTCCGAGCCATCCTGGATGGAAATGACATTTCGACGGCGTTCGTTATCACGCCCACCGGCGCCACGGCAGCTCTTGCCGCACCGCTGGCCAGCGGGCCTCACACGCTCCTGGCAACTATCGCTGATCAGGCAGGCAATGTAACCAGTGTGAGTTCGCTGTTCAGCGTCTCCACCGGCCCGGATTTTGCGCTCATCGCAATGCCCACGACCGCCACTGCTATCCAGGGCAATGAGATCTCGTTCAGCGTGACCGTTATGGCATTCAACAACTATGCGAATATCGTCAGCCTCTCCCAAACCGGCCTCCCAGGCGGAGCAACTGCCGCCTTTGCGCCACCCCAGGTTGCCCCTGGCACTTCCTCAAATCTCGCTGTCACAGTTCGGGACTCTGTGAGCCCTGGCGCGTATCCCTTTACCGTGAGCGGCACCGGCATAGTTAACGGCACCATGGCTACACGTTCAGCCACCTCCTCACTCACCGTTCTCCCTGAGGGGATCACTGCGCTGAGTGGCCGAGTCCTCACCACTGAGGAGGCACCTCTTCCTGATGTAACAGTCCAGGTTGGGACGGTGACCGGACGGACCGATGGGGCGGGGAATTTTCTTCTCACGAACCCCCCCACTGGCCAGCAGGTCATTCTCATAGATGGCTCAACGGCCTCAACCCCTTCCGTCAGCTACCCCACGATCCCCATCACCCTTCCAATCGAGCCGGGCAAAGCCACCACCCTCGGCTTCACCCCTCATCTCCATGCGCAACCAATCACCCGAACCGTCCCTCTCATCCCAGGCCAAGGCGCCACCGTGACCGATCCTGCGATCCCCGGCTTGAGCGCTCAGATCCCGGACGGGGTAACCATTATCGGCTGGGACGGCCAGCCCAACCCGCAGATCGGGATGCGGGCCGTGCCAGCCGACCGCTCGCCGCTGCCCCCATTGGACGTGCCACCCGGCACTGTCGCTGGGTCGATCTACATGTTCTACTTCGGCAAGGTCGGCGGCGGCACGCCCACCTCCCCGGTCCCCATCATCGGCCCCAACGAGGGAGGCGGCCTCCCGGGCGAGACGGTGGACCTCTACTTCTACGACGAGGCCCCTGACGGAACTCGACCCAACCAGTGGGCCAAGTATGGCACCGGCACCGTCTCCGCAGACGGGACCCGAATCCTTCCGGACACGGATCCGGACACCGGCAAGCCCTATGGCATGCCCAGGTTCTGCTGCGGCGCCTGGAGGCCGGTCTATCCACAGCAGAATCGGCCGCCCTCGACAGCAGCAAAAAACCTGCCCGCGTTAGGGCATGGCCCGAGTGCGGGCGAGCCGGTCGATCTTGCAAGCGGCATCTTTGTCCTGCAGAAAACTGATATGGTGCTTGCGGGCCGGCTTCCTCTCGCCTTTACCCGGACATCCCGGACCCTTGACGACTCCCCCGGCCCCTTCGGGCCTGGAAGCAGCCACTCCTACGAGGTCTTCGTTCAGAACTTGTCCCCCGATGCCATATTGCTAACGCTGCCGGGCAACAGTCGCGCCACCTTCGCCAGACAAGCCGATGGAAACTTCATCAATTCCACCGAGCCGGCCCTACGGGGAGCCTGGATCTCCAGCGCTCTTGACGCCTCGCGCACCCTGCATTTCAAGGACGGCGCGAACTGGACGTTCGATGGAGCGGGCCGACTCGTGCGCCAGGCCGACCGTAACGGCAATGCCGTGACAGTATCCCGCGACAGTCAGGGTCGCATGACGTCCATCACCGACCCGGTGGGCCGCCAACTCGCCCTCACCTACGACGGCGTCAGCCTGCGGATCACGACGCTTACCGATCAGCTCGGACGGGCGGTTCGCTACTCGTACGATGGAGCGGGCCGTCTCATGACCGTCACCGACCCGGCCGGGGGCTCGACTACCTATGGGTATGACATCGCGGGTCGTCTATCCAGCATCACCGATCCACGAGGCATCACTTTCCTACGGAACGAGTACGATGCAGCAGGTCGCGTCAGCCGACAGACTCAGAGCGACGGCGGGACTTTCGCCTTCTCGTACACCCTGACCAGCGGGGTCGTCACTCAAACGAGCGTCACCGACCCCCGAGGTCATTCGACCACATCCCGCTTCAACGTGGCGGGACACCTCCTCAGCCAAACGGACGCCATGGGGCAGACGAACACCTTTGACCGGCAACTCGGGACGAACTTGCTGCTCAGCGTGACCGACTCCCTCGGCCGGAAGGTCTCATTCACCTACGATATCAACGGTAACGTCACCACGGTTCTCGATCCGAAAGGCAACATCCGGGCCTTCGCGTACGAGTCAATCTTCAACCGTCTCACCTCATTCATTGATCCCTTGGGGAACACGGCCCGCTTCGAGTACGACACGTCGGGGAACCTCACGAGCGTCATCGACCCAGTGGGGCAAACAACGACCATCGCCTACAACCCATTCGGCCAGCCGACCACCACCACGGATGCGTTAGGGAACACGACTCGCTTTGAGTACGATGCAAGCGGAAACCTGGTAGCTCTCACCGACCCTCTCGGCCAGGTTATCAGCCACACCTACGACCTGGCCTCGCGCCTGATCTCTCAGACCGACCCTCGGGGCAAGGTAACAACATT
>JBGQJI010000057.1:0-14153 GCA_041498975.1 Methylomirabilis sp. (SeqCode) | reverse complement strand
GCCCTTCAGAACGCCTCCAGCATCGCGTCGCTGATGATCACTACCGAGGCGCTCGTGACCGAGATTCCGGAAAAGGAGAAAGCCCCCTCGATGCCGCACGGCGGCGGCGGCATGGGTGACATGTATTAGACCTTCCGTTAATGGCGGACCGGAATGCGATGGGACGATTGCCGTGACGCTCCACGTAGATAGAGAGCCCCCGAGGAGATCCCTCGGGGGCTTTTTCTTTAGCCCCGCTTGGCCGATCGGTCTGTTGCGTGGGGGCAATATGTGGACCCCATCCGAATGAGATCGAGCTCCAAGGCCTCATGCAAGAACAGACATAGCGATGGTCATTGCCAGCGAAGCGAAGCAATCTGACCTGAAAGGCCTGTCCTGAGCCGAGTTGAAGGGTCATTCCGAGCACATTCGCCCCGCTCAGCGTAAACTCCGCCAAGGAATCTCGGGAATTGCGGAGCCTGCCCCGAGCAATGCCGAGGGGGCTACGCCTCGCAACGACACGGCGTGTCGGATTGCCGCGCACCCTTCGGGTGCTCGCATTGACAGACAAACTGACACACAGAAGGGGGCGACTTGTCCGGCTCTGTTCGTGGATTTCACCGTGTCCTTGACTGTTGCTTGCAGAGGAGGGATAATCTTCGCAGATGCCTACTCTCGGTAACATCACAATTCCGGTCCCGGTTCGCCCCTCTTGCGCTCCAAATCAATCTGAACCTGGCTTCGTCCCGCCAGGCGCCCACCGATGACCTTTGACTCCTTGTCGTTTCCTGAGCCGATCCGAAAGGGGATCGAGGCAGCGGGCTTTACCCAGTGCACGCCGATCCAAGCTCAGTCGTTGCCCGTTGCCCTTGCCGGGAGGGACGTCGCGGGTCAGGCGCAGACCGGTAGCGGGAAGACGGCCGCCTTCCTGATCCCCCTCTTCGCTCGGCTCCTTAGTTCAAGGCATCCCACGCTTCCCGGGGCCCCGCGAGCGCTGATTCTTGCCCCCACCCGTGAACTCGCTGTTCAGATCCTTTGGGATGCTGAACTGCTAGGACAGTTTACGGGGCTCACGATGCTCGCCGTCTACGGAGGGGTGGACTATCAGAAGCAGCGCGACGCGCTTCAGAAGAAAGTCGACGTCCTCGTCGCAACCCCAGGACGGGTCATCGATTACTTCAAGCAAGGGGTCTACGAGCTGTCTCAGACCGAGGTCCTGGTGGTGGACGAAGCGGACCGGATGTTCGATATGGGTTTCATCAAAGACCTGCGCTTCCTTCTGAGGCGGCTCCCACCCTACCACAAGCGCCAGTCGTTTCTCTTCTCCGCGACCCTGTCGTTTCGGGTGATGGAACTCGGCTACGAGTTCATGAACAATCCGGTCAAGGTTGCCATTGCGCCAGAGCACGTCACAGTGGACAAGGTCGAACACCTGCTCTTCCACGTGGAGAAGAAGGAGAAGCTCCGACTCCTTCTCGGGCTATTGAAGCGGGAGGCGTGGGAGCGCGTGTTGATCTTCTCGAACACAAAGATCGGCGCCGAGCGGCTCACCGAAAAGCTCGTTCGTCACGGCTACCAGGCCGATCTGATCAGCGGGGACATCGATCAGCGGAAGCGCCTTCGGATCATTGCGCAGTTCAAAGAAGGGAAGCTGCCGATCCTGGTGGCGACCGATGTCGCCTCTCGCGGCCTGCACGTCGAGGCGGTCAGCATCGTGATCAATTACGACCTTCCACAGGATCCCGAAGATTACGTTCACCGGATCGGCCGGACGGCGCGGGCCGGCGCCGCAGGCAAGGCCATCAGCCTGGCAGACGAGGAGTACGTTCTCTCTCTCGAAGCGATCGAAGACTACATCGGGTTCAAAATCCCGGTGGAATGGCCAGACGAATCTCTCTTCGCTCAAGGGGTCCTTGCAGGGCCTGTCACTTCGACAGGCTCAGGGCGCAGCCTGAGCGCCGTCGAAGGGCCGTTTCGCCCGCGCCCCCGCATAAGCGGACGGCCCATGCCGTTGCCCCAATCCCGCCAGCCCGGGAGCCCCGGTCACCGACCGGCAGCCCAGCCGTCAACTCGCCACCGGCAACGTCCCAAGCCACCCGCCGGTTCGAAAGTCAAGCCTCCCAGCTAGCCCCGCAATTCATCACAGGACTATTGCCTTGGCGCTGTTTTGAAAATGTCCCCTCCCCTTTTAAGGGGAGGTTGGGTGGGGTAGAGCCGACGCCTCTACCTCCCTTGACCCCTCCTTACAAAGGAGGGGACCAGAACGGCACGAGAGAGCGCCGCGCTCAGTAAAACAACTTTGCAGGTAGGCGTCGCGTCCCATGACTTCAGTCACGGGATCGAAAAAATAGACTGGCCTGTCCCTACGCAAGAGGCGGCAGAGTCTGACATAGAACGCAGACCCGTCGGAATGCGACGAACACACGGGCAGCTCCGACAGGACTGTGAAGGTAAAGCGGGAGCGGTACATTTCAGTTGAAGCGGCTTTGCCGACCGTGGTAGTGTACCTTTGTGAGGCAGATTCGGATCTGCTCGTGCTGTCGCGGAGGTCAGGCGTGTTTCAGACAATCGAATGGACGCTGGCGGACACCGTCCGGCTGATCGATCAACGGAAGCTGCCGCTCGAGGAGGTCTACGTCGAGTGTCGCGACGTCGCTGCCGTCGCAGACGCGATCCGGACGATGCAGATCCGGGGCGCTCCGGCCATCGGCGTGGCGGGCGCGATGGGCCTTGCCCTGGCTGCGATGGCGATCCGGGCGGACACCTTCGAGGATTTCTTCAGGGAATTGTCGCGCCAAGGGGAAGGGCTGTTGAAGACGCGCCCGACGGCCGTGAACCTGGCCTGGGGGATAGAGCGGATGAAGCGCTGCGCCGAGAAGAACAGGGACCTCCCTTTGCCGGCCGTCGTGCAGGCCCTGATCCAGGAAGCGCAGGCGATCCGGGAGGAGGATATCCGCGGCAACCGGGCGATGGGCGAGCACGGCCAGAAGTTCATCCCCGACGGGGCAGCCGTCCTGACACACTGTAACGCGGGCGCTCTGGCCACAGCCGGGTACGGGACGGCGCTTGGAGTGATCCGGGCGGCGCGCGCGGCCGGCAAACGTCTCTCGGTCTGGGTGGATGAGACGCGCCCCTTCTTGCAGGGGGCCAGGCTGACCGCCTGGGAGCTCCATCAAGACGGCATTCCGGTCACGCTCATCGCCGACAACATGGCCGGACACCTGATGCAGCGCGGCCGCATCGACCTCGTCGTCGTCGGGGCCGATCGGATCGCTCGGAACGGGGACGTGGCCAACAAGATCGGGACCTATTCCCTGGCCGTGCTGGCGAAGGAGCACGGGATTCCCTTCTACGTCGCGGCGCCCATTTCCACCCTTGACCTGTCCCTCAAGAGTGGCGAGGACATTCCGATCGAGGAGCGGAGCCCCGAAGAGGTGACGACCTGGGCCGGCATCCGGACCGCACCGGTTGGGATCTCGGCGGCAAATCCGGTCTTCGACGTGACTCCGGCCCGATACATCACCGCAATCATTTCCGACCGGGGAGTCGCGCTGCCACCCTATGACGCGAGCCTCGAAGAGCTTGCGAGGCGCGCCTGACCCCCGGGAATCCGTCTCGGGTGTCTGTGGAAGGATGACTGAGCAGAATCAGGGCGAACGGGTGATGAGAGGGCGGAAGGCGATATCGATCACCTGCCTGCTCCTAGTGCTCCTGCCGCTTGCCGCAGCAGCCCCATCTCAAATCGAGGCTGAGTCGGCCTGGAGGAGCGCGCTTGAGCGGATCGGGGCGAATGATTACCAGAGCGCCGCCCCGCTCCTCGAGGAGTTGCGCCACCGCGACGGCTTTCGGCAGGCAAGCGAGGCCGGTTTCCTCCTCGGCATCTCGCTGTACAGGCAGCAGCGGTGGCGGGAGGCGGCTGCAGAGCTGGAGGCAGCCGCATCGCAACTTCCAACCCTCGCGGATTACGCCCTCTACTACGCGGCGTCTGCCTATGAGGCGCTTGGCCTCGCATCCCAGGCCCTCGCTTCCTACGTGCGCCTTCTTCAGGAGCATCCCGGCAGCCTTCTCGCTGAACGGGCCCAGCGGGATCGGGCAAGGCTGTACGCCGACGCTAACCTGCTTTCGGAGGCCGAGGGGGCCTACAAGGACTACCTTTCACTTGCCTCTGAGGCGGCTCGGCGTCGAGAGGCGATGCTCGCGCTCGCAGAGGTGAGCGTGAAGTCGGGGAAGCGACGGGAGGCAGAGGATCTTCTCCGACAGCTGTGGCTCAAGTGGCCAGGAACCCGGGAGGCGGTCCGGGCCGGCGAGTTCCTGACATCGATGGCAGAGGCGCAGCCCTTCACCATCGACGAACAATTCGAGCGCGCGATCACTCTCTACCGCGGCGGCCAATATGCCCAGGCGGTGACTGCGCTGTCCCCTTTTCTGAACGGCGACTCGTCATACGCGTCCCGCGCGAGGCTGCTGAGCGGGATCAGCCGCTTTCAGCTCCGGGACTACACGCAGTCCATCGCCCTCCTCTCGTCGCTCGTCAAAGCGCCTTCGCCCCTTCGGGCGGAGGCGTTCTTCTGGATGGGGCGAAGCTACGGCCGCCTGGACGACCGGCAAAATGCGATCAAGACGTGGGCCCGCCTGGTCAGCGCCTATCCCAGGAGCTCATGGGCCGATAACTCACTGTACTTGGTGGCGTTGAACTACCGCGAAGACGGTAAACAGAAGCAGGCACTTGATGCGCTGTCGCGCCTCATCAGGGAACACCCGTCCAGCCGGTTCGCCGAGGCCGCCCTGTGGACCCGCGCCTGGATCAATTACCGTCGATCGAACCTGGCCCAGGCACTGCATGATCTGCAACAACTGCAGACCAAGGCCGCTTCGACCTCACGGCTCCGCGTCCAGGCTCTCTACTGGCAAGGGAGGGTCTTCGAACAGTTGGGAAGGAGCGGGAAGGCCATAGATGCCTACCGCGGCGTGCTCAAGACCTTCGGCGACGAGTACTATTACGCCGAACAGAGCCGTCTTCGCATGGGGAAGCTGGATTCATCGGCTGGGCGCGCCATCGCCGCCGCTTCGACGGCAGAAGGGTCAGGGTCCAGGGTTCAGAGCAGTGCAGCTCCTTCACCGTGTGCCCTCATTCCCCAACCCTGCTCTTCTCAGGCGGCAAAAGCTAGGCTGCTGAAGGAATTGAATCTACGAGAGGAGGCCTCAGAGGAGTTCTGGGCTCTCAGCGGGCGATACGTTGAGGACCGCGGGCTCTTGTATGAAGCGTGCAGCGCCTTCCTCGACCTCGGGTATATCGAAAGGAGCGTGTCGATTGCAAAACGCCTCCTCCGTCCACTGTACGCCCAGAGCCGGCCCGCAGAGCCCGTGCCACGGTACTGGGAGTTCCTCTATCCCCTGGGGTACTGGGACTTGGTGAAGGCGCAGAGCGCGCTCCACACCCTCGATCCCTACCTGGTCGTTGCGCTGATCCGGGAAGAGAGCAGCTTCGGCGAACGAGTCGTGTCAGCCGCCGGCGCTGTTGGGCTGATGCAGCTCCTGCCCAAGACCGCAGACCAGATCGTCAGGGCCGCAGGCGGATCGGCGGAATCTGTGAATCTCGGCTCACCGGCCGCCAATATCGGGCTCGGGACTCGATACCTCGCCAAGATGCTCGAGGAGTACAAGGGGAACTGGGCCATGGCCTTGGCCGCGTACAACGCTGGACCACATCAGGTCCGCCGGTGGTTGGACCTCTGGGGATATCGGGCTGACGACGAGTTCATCGAGGAGATCCCGTTTTCGGAAACGCAGCAGTATGTGAAGCGGGTCCTCGGGAGCTACTACCGTTACCGGGCCCAGTACGCCGTGTTGGAACAAACCGCCGGGTCCGGTGGCGGATAAGGGAAGACCGGTCAACAGTTGACCGCTGACCGCAGACCGAGGACGGCAGTCTATGAACCATGAACTATGAACTCTGAACGGATGATGCTCAAGGGGAAAAAGATCGTTCTTGGGGTGACCGGGAGCATCGCCGCCTACAAAGCGGTGGAGCTGCTTCGTGAGCTGATCAAGGCTGGCGCCTCCGTCTCTGTCGTCATGACCGAATCAGCTCAGCGATTCGTGGCCCCCCTCACCTTCGCCACCCTCTCACGGGGTGAGGTCATGACCGACCTCTTTGCCCTGGACTACGAGGCGAAGATCCGCCACATCGCCGCAGCCGAGGGGGCCGACCTGCTCCTGGTGGCGCCAGCCACTGCCAACATCATCGGCAAATTCGCCAGAGGCGTCGCCGATGATCTCTTGACCAACCTCTTCCTGGCCAGCACCCGGCCCATCTTGCTGGCGCCTGCGATGGATGCCGATATGTACCGCCACCCCGCCGTGCAGGAAAACCTGGCGCGGCTGCGTGGCTGGGGAGTGCGAATCGTCGGGCCTGCGGAGGGCGAGCTGGCATCGGGAATCTGGGGCCCCGGTCGTCTGGCCGAGACCGGGGAGATCCTGGAAGCTGTGGCAGAGATCCTAAGCCCGATGGATGACTTGGCCGGTGAGGTCATCCTCGTGACAGCCGGTCCGACTCATGAACCGCTGGATCCGGTGCGCTACCTGACGAACCGCTCGTCCGGCAAGATGGGCTACGCAATTGCCGAAGAGGCCGCAGATCGAGGCGCCCGCACGATCCTGGTGAGTGGGCCAACGGGCTTGACGCCCCCAAGCGGGGTTGAGACAGTCCGGGTGGAGACTGCCCTTCAGATGCGCTCGGCAGTTCTAGAGCGCCTCCCGGAGGCAACGGTGGTGATCAAGGCCGCTGCCGTCAGCGACTATCGACTGGCGCGGCCGGCAGATTCGAAGCTCAAGAAGGGTGGGGAGCCGCTGACCCTGGAGCTGGTACCGAATCCCGATATCCTGAAAGAGGCCGGAGCGCTGAAGGGGGCGCGGATCCTGGTCGGATTTGCGGCGGAGACGGGCGACCTGCTGCGACAGGCCGAGCGGAAGCTGAAGGAGAAGAATCTCGACCTGATCGTCGCCAACGATGTGAGCCAGGAGGGCGCCGGTTTCTCTCACGATACCAATATGGTGCTGATCCTCGATCAGGACGGGAGGGTCGAGGAGCTCCCCCTCCTTCCAAAGCGGCAGGTGGCGCGCCGAATCCTCGATCACGTGGTTCGCCTCCGCCAAAAGAGAGGGCATACGAGATAGGGTTCAGGGTATAGCCGGCAGGTCCACTATTTCACTAAACCCTCTACCCTCTACCCTAGACCCTTTCCTCGCGAGCGGCTGGAGCATGTGACGTGTCTGAGATAATTAGTGCTGAGACCGAAGAGCTGCTTGGGTTGATCCAGCAGGCTCGGGGTCATCTGCGCCGCCAGCAGGCACGAGGGGTCGAGCGCCTCCATGTCGCCTGGCCCGAGCGTCAAGGCGTGCTGCCCGGGAGTTCGCTCACGCTTGCGCAGGTGCGTGAGGAGCTGGGGGAGTGCACGCGATGCAAGCTTCACAAGGGCCGCAAGAATATCGTCTTCGGGGTTGGTGATCCCAAGGCGTGGCTCGTCTTCGTTGGCGAGGCCCCGGGAGCGGACGAAGACGATCAGGGCGAGCCGTTCGTCGGGCGGGCAGGACAGCTATTGACCCGCATCATCGAGGCGATGAAGTTGACGCGCGACCAGGTCTACATTTGCAACATCATCAAGTGCCGTCCTCCCGGGAACCGAAATCCGGAGCCGGACGAGATCGCCGCATGCGAGCCGTTCTTGATCGGCCAGCTTCAGGCCATCAAGCCGAAATTGATCTGCGCGCTCGGCAACTTTGCGGCCCAGATCCTCCTTCGAACCAAAGAACCGATCTCGAAGCTTCGAGGAAGATTTCACGCTTACCAGGGGATCCCCGTTCTGCCCACCTTCCATCCGGCCTACCTGCTGCGCAATCCAGGCGAGAAGAAAACCGTCTGGGAGGACATGAAGCTCCTCCAGCGAGAATACGATCGTCTCCGAAGGAGCTCCGGCTCAGCGACAACAGCTCCCCGCCCTTGATGGCTGATTCAGCATCGACTTCTCTCGTTGAGGTGGCCGTGCCCCTCAGGGCGCAGCACACCTTCACCTACGAGGTCCCGCCTTCCTTGCGAGCGCTGGCCGTCCCGGGCATGCGCGCCCTGGTTCCGCTGGGAAATCGGAACGTTACCGGCTACATCGTCGGAGCCTCGACATCCCCGCCTGACGTCCCGGTCAAGCCCATCAACGATTTACTCGATCCGGAGCCGTTGCTCGATGCGCACATGTTGGAGCTGACGCGATGGGCGGCCGACTACTATCTCACTTCGTGGGGGCTCGTCATCCGGGCCTCGCTGCCGCCAGGGATTGATCGTTCCACGGTCCGCATCGTCGAACTGACCGGATCTCCGGAGCTGCTTGCCCAGGAGACCGCCCGGATCGGCCCGATGGGGCATCAGATCCTGGCAGGATTCCGGGCGCGCGCCTGGATCCCTCTCTCATCTCTCAAACGGCGCTGGCCGGAGCGAGATGTGGATCGTTTCGTTCGCCACCTCGTCAACCTGAACCTGGCCAGGGTCGGGTATCGTGAGCGCCTTCCAGAGGTTCAGCCCGCCCACCGGTCGGTATTCCGCTTGGCGGCTGACCGAGCCGCAGTGGAGTTAGAGCTGGGCCGTCTCCGCAGCCGGGCCCCTCGGCAGTCCTCGCTCTTGGAGCACCTGCTGCGCTCCGACGGGACACTCACCTCCCAGGAGGCGACGGGCTTGGCGGGTGTCTCAGCGGTCCGGGGACTCATCGCAAAGGGCCTGGTCCGACGAGAGGAGGAAGAGGTCGAGCGGAGCCCCTGGGAAGGGGCTGTCTTTGCAGTGGGTGCTCCGCCCGAGATGACCGCCGCCCAACGAACGACGGTTCATGGGCTCCTCGAGGGACTGGCCAAAGACACCTTCTTCCCGGCCCTTCTCTTCGGCGCCACCGGCAGCGGGAAAACCGAGGTCTATCTTCGCGTGATCGAAGAGGTCGTCCGGCAGGGGAGACAGGCGCTCGCGCTGGTTCCAGAGATCGCGCTGACCCCTCTGGCCGCCGATCGATTTGGCTCACGCTTCAGAGATCGGGTTGCGCTGCTGCACAGCGGCCTCTCGCCGGGGGAGCGCCTGGATCAATGGCGGCGGATCCGAAGCGGGAGGGTGGATATCGTGGTAGGGGCGCGGTCGGCGGTATTCGCTCCGCTCTCCCGTCTCGGGTTCATCGTCGTGGACGAGGAACACGACTCCTCCTACAAGCAGGAGAGTGACCCCCGGTATCACGCGAGGGACCTTGCCCTGGTTCGAGGGAGGATGCTGCGGATTCCGGTCCTGCTCGGCTCCGCCACTCCAAGCTACGAAAGCTTCCACCGCGCCCAGGAGGGAACCTATAAACTCTTTCGGATTCCGGATCGCGTTGAGGCGCGGCCCCTTCCCTCTATGGCGCTGATCGATATGCGGCAGGAGAAGGAGCGAGGGGAGCCAGCGCCCCGCATCTTCTCCCGTCCACTGACCGAGGCAGTCAAACAGACGCTGGCCAAGGGTGAGCAGGTCCTCCTGTTCTTGAACCGGAGAGGCTACGCCAGACTGTTGCTCTGCCGCGAGTGCGGGTTCGCCCTGCGATGCCCCCGCTGCAGCGTCTCGCTCATTTACCATGCGCCGGACGCCAGGATGCGCTGCCACTACTGCAATCACAGGGAACGTCCGCCTGCGCGCTGTCCCAAGTGTCGCGGGATCGCCTTCGGATTGCTGGGGTATGGGACGCAACAGGTCGAAGCCGCCGCCAGGGCCCTAGCCCCGATGGCCACCCTGACCAGGATGGATCGCGATACGACGAGACGACGACGGGCGCATCAGCAGATCCTCAAGAAGGTGGAGCAGGGAGAGACCCAGATCCTGATCGGCACGCAGATGGTGGGAAAGGGACACGACTTCCCCGGGATCACCCTGGTTGGGGTTCTCGCTGCCGATACCTCGATGCAGATCCCGGATTTCAGGGCGGGCGAGCGGACCTACGCCTTGATGACGCAAGTGGCCGGACGAGCTGGCCGTGGCGACCGGCCTGGCCAGGTGCTGATCCAAACGTACAACCCGGATCACTATTGCATTCTCGCCGCTCGCAACAACGATTACGAAGCGCTCTACCGGTTCGAGCTGCCGCTGAGGAAGGAGCGCGGCCTCCCCCCCTTTGGTTTCCTCGTCCTGCTCGTGGTCGCCTCCAGGATCGAACAGGACGCGCAGGAGGTAGCCGAGCGACTCGCGGGCTTGCTGTCGGAGAGAGCCGTGCCACCCCTCTCGCTCGAAGGACCTGCTCCTGCGCCGCTCTCCCGGCTTCAGGGCCGCTACCGCTGGCAGCTTCTCGCCAAGGGCCCCGACCCCGAGCCGTTGCATCGATGGATCAGGGACACGCTTGCGCTGTTACCTTCGTCGGAGCAGACGAAGGTTCAGGTCGATGTCGATCCGGTCGATCTGTGTTAGGTGGCTAGCAATCAGTGATCAGCTTTCAGCGGTCAGCTTCTGGTGAAAAGCTGATGGCTGATACCTGAGCGCTCGCCAATTGTGTTTTGCCGATGGATGTAATACAGTAACGGTACGATGAGCGAGCCGGTTTGCCAAGAGACGATCGACTCGATGCTCTGCGAGGGCGAGACCCTCGACATTCTCGGGATGTCGGGCCTGAAGGTCATCCAGAGCGTGAAGGGCTTCCGACACTCGATGGATGCCCTGCTGCTGGGGGAGTTCGCCTCACCGAGGCCCACCGACAGGGTCCTGGATCTCGGCTGCGGCAATGGGGCGATTGCGCTCTTGCTGGCCCACCGGTATCCGCAACTCCGCGTTGTCGGACTTGAGATCCAGCCGGCCCTGGCCAGCCGGGCCCGGCGCGGGGCACAGCTCAACGGGCTGCAGGATCGTGTGGAGATTCTGGAGGGTGACCTCCGTCGGATTGAGGCGCTGCTTCACCCGGCGGGCTTTGATGTGGTCCTCTGCAATCCTCCATATCGAGAGATCGGTCGCGGGAGGGTGAACCCTAACCCTGAGACCGGGCAGGCCAAGCATGAGCTGACTGCCACCCTCCCGGAGGTCATTGCTGCCATTCGGTACGCCCTCGCTCCAAAAGGGCGAGCCTGCCTGATCTACCATGCCTCGCGCCTGGCCGATCTGTTGACTCGCTTCAGTGCTGAAGGCCTGGAACCAAAGACATTGTGGCCGGTCCATTCGTTTCCCGGCGCCGACGCGGAACTGATCCTGGTCGAGGCACGGCGCGAGGGGCGACCGGGCCTGCGCATCCTTCCTCCGCTTTTCGTGTACCAGGCGCGCGGCGGCGCCGTCTCCCAGGCCATGGAAGACATCTATCGCAGCTTGGCCTTTTCTGAAGCACGGAGTGGAATCGCGTGAGCAAACATACGATCGCCCTCGCCCAGATCAACCCTGCCCTCGGCGACCTGGAGCGGAACCTGGCCATGCACGAGAAGACAGCTGAAGAGGCGATCGGCCGCGGCGCTCGCCTTCTCGTCTTCCCCGAACTGAGCCTGACCGGCTATTTCCTCAAGGATATCGTTTCGTCCGTGGCGCTTCCCTTGACCAGTCCTGTCCTGGGCAGGCTCAGAGACCTGAGTCGCCGCATCGATCTCGTCGTGGGGCTCGTCGAGGAGACGCCCGAGCATCTCTTCTACAATGCCGCCCTCTATCTCTCCATGGGGGAGATCCTGCACGTCCACCGCAAAGTCTACCTCCCCACCTACGGGATCTTCGATGAGCAGCGGTATCTCGCGGAGGGCGGGCGGATCCGGACATTCCGGTCAGGAATCGGCCGGTCGGCAATCCTGATCTGCGAGGATATGTGGCATCCATCCACCGTCTTTGTCGCGTCTCTCGATGGGATGGATATCCTCATCTGTCCCTCCAGCAGCCCGGGCCGAGGGGGTCTGGAGGACAGCGGGACATTCGGCAACGCCAGAGCGTGGGAGACGATCAACCGGGCCTATGCCCAGCTCTTTACATGTTACGTCCTCTATGCGAATCGTGTGGGCTATGAGGATGGAGCCTGCTTCTGGGGTGGCTCCGAGGTGATCGCCCCGTCGGGTGAGCCGGTCGCCAAGGCCGAATACGTGAGTGAGGCCATCCTGGTGGCGGAGATCGATCACGCTGAAATCCGCCGTGCCAGAATGGCGAACCCTCTGCTCCGGGATGAGCGGGTGGACGTCACCTTGAGGGAGCTGGAGCGGGTGAGAAGGGAGGGGATCAGGTGATCAGTCTCTCCCGGAACTGTGGCCTTTTGCGGCGCGTGTTGACGGGGTTCATCTCCAATGAGGTCCGAAAAGCAGGATTCAGCCGCGTCGTGGTCGGCCTCTCGGGTGGGGTGGACTCGTCGCTCTCCGCCTTTCTTGGGGCCGAGGCGCTTGGCGCAGAGAATGTATGGGGCCTCCTGATGCCGTACCGAACCAGCAGCCCGGAGAGCCGCGAACATGCGGAAGTGGTGGTAAAGCAGTTGGGCATCCAGTCAGACGTCATCGAGATCACCCCGATGGTGGACGCCTACTTCGAGCGGTTCCCGGAAGCAGACCAGGTTCGCCGGGGCAACAAGATGGCCCGGGAACGGATGACCATCCTTTTCGATCACTCGGCCAAGCTCAAGGCCCTGGTCCTCGGGACCAGCAATAAGACGGAGTTGCTGCTGGGGTACAGCACGCTCTATGGCGATATGGCCAGTGCCATCAATCCGTTGGGCGACCTGTACAAGACCCAGATCAGGCAACTGGCCCGTTACATGGGCGTGCCGGAGGTCATCGTCCGGAAGAAGCCGAGTGCCGACCTCTGGGCCGGACAGACCGACGAGGAAGAACTGGGCTTCACCTACGAACAGGTCGATCAACTCCTCTACCTGATGGTCGATTGCCGCTACGAGTTGCCCGAACTCGTCGAAGCCGGCTTCGACGAGCGGTTCATCCGCGCGGTCTTCGCCAAGGTCCAGGCCTCCCAGTACAAGCGGCGCCTGCCCCTCATTGCCAAAGTCTCCTCCCGCACCATCGACCGCGACTTCCGCTACCCCCGCGACTGGGGCAAGTAACTTCCTCTGGTTGCCCCCTCTTTCTTGTTGGTGGCCCCTGTGTTCTGAAAGTGCTGCTGTCATTGCGAGGCGGACGCAGTCGGCCGAAGCAATCTCACCGTTCGGGACAGGCCGCACAATCTAGCGCAGGGAGATTGCTTCGCTTCGCTCGCAATGACAGGTTCCGGGTTAGCGGTTCTCGATGAAGGTAGACAGCTAGAACACGAAACATTGCCGAGAGAAAATGGGGAAGCTGAAAGCGATCATCTTTGATGTGGATGGGACGCTGGCCGATACCGAAAGAGATGGCCACCTGGTGGCCTGCAACGAGGCGTTCGAGCGGATGGGGTTCGATATCCGCTGGACGTGGGAGGAGTTCAAAGAACTTCTGAAGATCCCTGGCAACGCCAGACGGATGCGGCTGGCGCTCTCGACGCGGGCATCACTCTCCGAAGCGGAGATCGACCGGATCGTGCCCGAGCTGTTCGCGCTCAAGAAGGAAATCTACCTCAAGCGGGTTGCTGATCTGCCGTTGCGGCCGGGGGTGGCGCGAATCATCAGGGAGGCGATCGACCGCGGTGTGCGGTTGGCGATCGTGTCGGTCACGGATGAGGATCAGATACGCGCGCTCCTCGAAGCGCAGCTTCCTGACGCACTCCCTTACTTCGATCCGATTCTCGGCAAACAGTCCGGCGAGAAGGACGCCGCCCTTTATCTGGAGTGCATAGCAAAGCTCGGATGCGATCCCTCTGAAGGCCTGGTCATCGAGGATTCCGAGAAAGGCTTCAGGGCAGCCAAGGAAGCCGGGCTCCGATGCGCCATCGTGTATAACGACTACACAAGGGGGCAGGACTTCTCGGGGGCTGAGTTGGTGATCAGAAGCCTCGAGTTCTTGAACCTCGACCTGCTTGAGAAGCTCTGCCTGGATTGACCGGAGACGAGAACACTCTTCCTTCCAGTTCCATCCTTGACATCGTGCTCTCCGCTGTGTAACTGTCACTACGACGCATGACTGTCCGCATTTTGTCCCCCTCCCCCTGGCCCTCTCCTCGGTTTGGGGAGTGGGGAAAATAACGGAGAAGCTCTCGCCCGTAGAGAGCCAGAAAAAAACGGTACTAAGGCGATGGTCATAGGGGTACCTAAGGAGAT
>JBGQJI010000056.1:0-14687 GCA_041498975.1 Methylomirabilis sp. (SeqCode) | reverse complement strand
CTTGCGAAGCGCGCGATGCCCTCGCCGCTACCGGCCGCGCCTTCGCGTCCGGCCTGGGTGGAGCTGGGGGAGGGTGTCACCTCGGCCGCGCTCGCGAGGGAGGCGGGCGAGTTGTTCCGGTACACCATCTCAACACCCATCTCGCTGGCGCGACAAAAGTCCGCCATGCTGCCGATCGTGAGCGAGGAGATAGATGGCGAGAAGCTCTCCATCTATAATGAGCGCGTGCACGCAAAATATCCTCTGAACGGCTTTCGGCTGAAGAACTCCACGGGTCTGCACCTCTCGCAGGGACCGATCACCGTCTTCGACGGGGGGATTTACGCTGGCGATGCGCAAACCGAGGGCCTGCCACCCGGCCAGGAGCGGCTCATCAGCTATGCGCTTGACCTTAAGACCGAGGTGGCCCCCCAAGCCCCACCCGGAAAGGAAGAGGTGGTCGCTGCCAGCCTCCGCAAAGGCGTCCTGCTGGTCACGCGGAAGTCGATCGATGAAAAGACCTATCAGGTGACGAATCGTGACCAGAAGCAGAAGGTCGTACTGGTCGAGCACCCCCTCCGGCCGGACTGGCGGCTCATCGAGCCGGGCGAGCCCCCCGAGCGCACCCGGGATGTCTATCGTTTCAAAGTTCCTGTTGCTGCCGGGAGCGGAACTCGTCTACGCGTCCGCGAGGAAAATCAGATCCTGCAAACGGTTCGACTGATCGATTCCGGCCCCGACGCGATCGGCTATTACCTGCAAGCCAAGCAAGTGAGCCCCAAGGTGAAGGAGGCTCTCCAAAAAGTCATCGGCCTGCGAGATCATCTCGACCAGACGGCCGCGCATCGTGGTCGCCTCGAGCAGCAGATCAGGGAGATCGGCCAGGAGCAGGGGCGCATCCGAGAAAACATGGCCAGGCTGGCGCAGAACTCCGAGTTGTACGCCCGCTATGTGAGCAAGCTTGGCCAGCAGGAAACCGAGATCGAGAAGCTCCGGAAGGAGATCGACACCCTGAAAGCCACGGAGGAGAAGCAGAAACGGGAGCTGAACGACTACCTGCTGGCGCTCGACATCGACTGAGCGATCATCTCCAAGTCGAAGGAGAAGCGGCCAGTTCCTGTCTGCACGGACCGCGAAGAAGCTGCGGGGGAGTCCCCCTCTGCCTGAGGGTGAGGTGAGCGTCCTGTATGGGGCCTGGGCCCTACCCTTGACGTATTTGATCGACCGGGAGGGTGTCATCGTCGCGAGGGCCTTCGGGCCAAGGCCTTGGGCGGGACAGGAGGCCAGGGCACTCATCAAGCAGTTTCTTGGATCGTCATAGATCTGCAAACCCAGGGGCACTCCACTGGAAGGTCGACTGAAAAAGAGACGGCCTCTCCGGCTCGGGGGGAGGCAAACCGGGCCGGGGAGGCCGTCTCAAGCAGGGAGGGGTGAAAGCCGTAGTCCCTGCTAGAGAGCCGGTGCGTCACCGATCAATCGTCATCATGCCAGTGCGCACCTGTTTCCTGAGACCATAGGCCTTGCCGAACGGGGGATCGTATACGCCCACATGGCATCGCAGTTTCACCACCACCGCCGCAGGAGCGGGAGCGTAAGTGTAGACCACCGTCGTCTGGCTCTGCCAGGTACCGACTGCCTGCGAACCTTTTCCCTTGAGTGGCACGCTGGCCCCTCTTGTTGCCGGGCGGCGCCCCGTTGGCCACCCGGCGACGCAACCGTAGAAGGGGCCATGCCCCATCTCGCTCATTCTCGCCCCAATGGAGACTCGGACAGGGCCGCTCGGACCGGCAACGATCCGGGCGCGACCTGTGTCGGTAATCCTTGGACGGATACCGCCGCCCGCGGGCGGACCCGCTTCGTCCTCCCCTCATCGAGCGGCAGTGTGACCTGCTTGTTCGGCTCTGTGCTCTTGGTGCTCATGTAGGTGATTTCGAGGGCGCTTAGAAGGATTAGCGCGCCAGCGATCAAGAGCGCCACCAGGTTTTTCGACATTGTGGTTCCCTCCTTCCCTGACTTGGGCATCTATACCGTCGCCGTGTTGAGGTCGCGATCACCGCGTGACACACGGGCCCCTTGGCCTCGAATGCCCAGACCGCCAATGATCAGCTTCCCTTCTCGCGCTAGGATGCTGATATAGGACAGCGCGAGCGCTTCGGAGATTCTTAGGCCGGAAGCGAGGTCATGGAGACTGGCAGGTTGGTGGTCTCGAAGATACCCTATCACTTCTGACTCGACCTCATCCAGCCAACCCCTTAGCATGGTAGCCTGCTTCCCTTTCCTGTCGGCTTTCTAGTCATTGAATAGCTGGGGCGACCCCACTGGGAGAGATCGGAGGGGGTCGCTTTTCCCCTATGTATCCGATCTCTCCTCAGGGGTCGTTGACATCAGCGAATCGACTTCCGGAGGTCTTCCCAGAGGGCCCCCGTGGCGGTGCCCACAGCGCCCCCGACGATCGCCCCGGTGGTCGGACTGCCGGCCAGGGCTCCGATCGCTGCGCCACCCGCCGCACCGATGGCGCCTCCGCTTAGCGCGCGTTGCTGTCGCGTAGACATCCCGGCACACCCGGTGGTGAGGGCGAGAACCAGTACTGCTATGCCGATCCGTTTACCCGCGGATTTTTTTATCATTTGCTTTTCATGCTCCTTTCTTTAGAGGCGATGGCAATATCCGCCATCGAAACAATTTCTGGACTGAGTAAGAGGCAACTGCCATGCCAGCCATAGGCCGAGGGGTACCATAATCCCATAAGGTGTTATAGATGAAGGGGTTCGGCGGATCGAGCAGGAGGGCATGGTTCATGGTTACAACTCTCGCGGAGGATGGAAGGAAGAAGCTACGACTGGAACTTTTTTCCTAGAAATGGTGATCGCAAAGATCTGAGAGGCTAACTCTATGGAAAGAGTGTGCTTGCGGACCACGTGCGAGTTGACGCATTCGAATGGTAATTATTACATTGCGAGCTAACAAGCTGAAAAATAAGCTATCGTTGAGTTTCGGAGAGCTCGCCAGAGAGTACCTCTGCTTTTTGAGCGAGATTGATCGCTTGTGGGAAATCCTTGCGAGAAAGTGCAGCCTTTGCCTGAGTGAGGAAGCTCTGAATTGTCTGGTAGGTGTCCTTTTGATCGGAATTCAGCTTCCGCTCATCGATAAGCAGGAGCGTCCGTTCTGTCGCCTGGATTTTGGAGGTGGCCTCATCCAGCAGCTTCTCTTCCTGGCCAGAGCTGACCTGGGGAGAGAGACGAGCAGGAGGTTCCCGACGTTCTGGCTTGGCCGGCGTGGGGCGGGAGGGAGGCGGTTTGGCGGGGGTGAAGATTTCCTTTACTTGAGTGCACCCTGCGGCGAGAAGAAGGCTCAGAATTGTAATGATGGGACGCGAACTCATGGTCCTATCGCTCTCCCCGCGGGTTATTGCGCGGGAAAGATGATTGTCATCCTGGTTCCTCGGCCCCCCTTCGAGTCAACCTCGATGATGCCGCCGTGCATCTGGACGATGCGGTAGACCAGCGACAGTCCAATCCCGTTCCCATCCGGCTTGGTGGTGTAGTAGAGGCGGAAGATCTTATCGAGATCCTCGGTCGGGATGCCCACCCCTTGATCGATCACGTGAGCTCGGATCGAACCAACAGGCGTACGCTCGGTCGAGAGCGTCACCGTCCCTCCATCGGGCATCGCCTGGCAAGCGTTGAGGACCAGGTTGAGGAAAGCCTGTCGAAGCAGCTCATGATCTCCGTTGATCGGGGAGATCTCGTGGTCAAGGCGAAGCGCGAACGTGATCGCTCGATGTGTCCCCTGGATCTCCGTCAATTGGGCGACTTCCTGGAGCAGGGTGTTCAGGTCGAGAGGGACGAGCTGTAACGCCTGGGGCCGCACGAAACGGAGGAACCCCTGCACCACGCGGTCGAGGCGATAAATCTCATTCGCGAGTACTTCCAGACTCTGTGCCACCCCGTCCGGGGGGTCGTTCAGCTTCTGTTTCAGCAGTTCCAGGTGGATGATCATGGCGTTGAGCGGGTTCTTGACCTCGTGCGCAACGCCCGACGTCAGCTTTCCCAGGTCCGCCAGCTTTTGAGAGTAGTCCACAAGCGATTGGATCTGTCGGAGCGGTTCTGTGTTCTTGAGGAGGATCATGCCTCCCACGATGCCGCCCTCGTCCAGAACGGGATAGGCGGAGGCCAGGACGTCGAGGGGTCCGTCCTGGTCCCTCGGCACCTGGAGGGCGAGATTTTTCACCGGCTGCTGCCGGCGGAAGGCTTCGCTGATTGCCTCTGCCAGGGGGTGGGTGACCCCCAGGACCTGTTGCATCGACTGACCGGCGGCATCCACGAGGGGGCGTGCCAGCAGAGCCTCGGCCGCCGGATTGGCGAAGATGATCGCTTGGTCTCTGTTCAACAGGATGATGGCGTCCTCAAGCCGGTGGACGATCCCCTCCAGCCTGGTCTTCTCGCTGATGAGGGAAGATCGGTCTTCTTGGATCTGCCGTCCCAGGACGTTGAGCTTTGCAGCGATTTGCCCCAACTCGTCCTCACGGTCGGATGCGAACGGGGCGTCGAACTCACCGCGCGCCATCCGCTCGACACCTTGGGCGATCTGACGCAGCGGCACCAGAACCAGGTTGGACAGCCCAAGGGCCACGACCCAGGCGAGCGGGAAGGCCAGGGCAGCCAGGAGCAGGCTTCGCTTGACGGCGGCGGAGAGCTCACGCCAGAGCAGGCTTCCGGCGAGCCCGAGCCGGATCGCCCCGAACGGCTCCTCATTGAGGCTGAGCGGCAGGGTGGTCTCGAACACCTGGTGCCCGCCGGCGAGCGTGAAGAGCTGCTGAAGCGCGTTCATCTCGAGCAACCGCTCGATCTGCGGTCGCGGAGCCGCCTTGTGCCCTTCGCGAGAGCGCTGGCTGTGGACCAGGATAGTGTCCGAGCGGTCGGTGATCATCGCGTACAGCAGGTGCGGGGAGTAGCCGATGCTTGAATCGAGCAGGGCGTGCACCTCCCGGTCCCGGCTCAAGGCGTCCTCAGGGGTGCTCCACCCCGCCCGCGCCAGTGCCCGGGTACTACCGGAGAATATCTGGCGGGCCAGTAAGCTCCCCTTTTCCGCTGCGTCCCGCACGACGAGGCGGGTCGTCGTGGACAGATGGACGACCGTCATGAGCGAGACGATCAGAAAGACCAGGAGGGTGACGCCGAGGATCTCTTTGCCACGGATGCCGAGCGTCATTCGCCGATCATTCCTTTGCGTCCGGAGCGGAGGGGGTCTCCCCCCGGTAGCGAGCCAGCTTGTTGTGCAACGTCTTCAAACTGATGCCGAGGATCTCCGCAGCCCGCGTCTTGTTCCGGTTCGTTCGCTCGAGGGTCTTCATGATCAGTGTTTTTTCCGCCTCATCGATGGTTGTGCCGACCTGGAGGACCAGTTCCGGTGCAGGCCCCCGGCGCACCGCGCGGAAGTCCGGCGGCAGGTCCGCGGCGGTGATCGCCTTGCCCTGGGCCACCAGGATGGCGCGCTCGAGCACGTTCCGCAGCTCCCGAACGTTGCCGGGCCAATCGTGATCGGTGAGAAGGGTGAGGGCCTCAGCATCCACGCTGCGAACCTCCTTCCCGTATTTGCTGTTGAACTCCTCGAGGAACGATTGGATGAGGAGCGGAAGATCCTCCCTCCGCTCACGCAGTGGGGGGAGATAGAGACCGAACACGTTCAGCCGGTAGTAGAGGTCTTCGCGGATGAGGCCGTCGTGAACCGCTTGGGCCGGTTCCTTGTTGGTGGCGGCGATGACTCGCACATCGACGCGGATTTCGGTCTTGCCGCCCACCCGGCGAAAATTCCCCTCCTGGAGGATCCTGAGGAACTTGGCCTGGGTCGGGACCTTCATCTCGGCGACCTCATCGAGAAAGATGGTTCCGCCGTCGGCCAGTTCAAAGCATCCCATCCTCCGCTCGGTGGCACCGGTGAACGCCCCTTTTTCGTGGCCGAAGATCTCGCTTTCCAACAGCGTCTCTGGGATGGCAGCACAGTTGATCGGAACGAACGGGCCCTGTTTGCGGCGAGAAAGATCATGGATCGTTCGAGCGGCCAGCTCCTTCCCGGTCCCGCTCTCGCCCCAGATGAGGACCGGCGCCGTGCTGGGAGCGGACAGCTCCATCAGCCGGTAGACCTCTTTCATCGCTCGCGTGTTTCCGACCAGCCGACCGAACCGGCCCAGGTGGCGGACTTGGTGGCGCAGGAGCTTGACCTCCTTCAGTACCGCCCCTCGCTCGAGCGCCTTCTCCATCAGGAGGCGGAGCCGTCCCACGTCGACCGGCTTGGTGAGATAGTCATACGCCCCTTCGCGCATCGCCTCAACTGCGGTCTCGATAGTTCCCTGGCCGGTCAGGATAATCAGTGAGGGTGGGGTGGCGTCGTCCTTGAGGGCGTGGAGGAGGGCGAGCCCGTCCATCTTGGGCATCACGAGGTCGGCGATGATCAGGGCCGGCTGGAACTCGGATGCCTTCTCGAGGGCCTCCTCGCCGTTGGCGGCGGCAGCGACATCATACCCCCAGCTTGCAAGGAGCTCCTGGAGCCCTCGTCGTGAGGCAGGCTCGTCGTCGGCGATCAGGATCTTGGCTTTTGGCATAGGGCTGTGTCGGGAACGTTCATCGGCACCCTCCCATGATAGGAGCTTTCCTAGAATTTGTGAAGTCTCATTCATCATCTCCCGATTGAAATGTTTCCAGCGCCGTGGTAATGTTCCGCAGAGAAGAAGATGAGAACCAGAGGAAGTCTACAGATCAAGCAGCGAATTCCTGGAGGCTACAGGGTTTGGTCCTGGCTGCTCGCGGCTATTGCCATTACGGGGTGCGGCGGTTTCTTTCCGGAAACTTCCCCGCCTGCTGGTGCCCCTGCAGAGGCCAAGCGGCTCACCTTCACGATCGTCGCGCGCAACTATCGGTGTGAGCCGTCCGTCATCGGCGTAGACCGGGAGGGAAAATCGGCGCTGGTCAAGGTGACCGTTCGCAGCGAGGGCGCCCGGCATGTCTTCTCAATCCCGGACTTGGGGATCAGGCGTTACGTGCAGCCGGGGCGAGAGGCGACGATTGAGTTTCTGGCAGAACGGTCGGGGGTATTCGATTTCGGCTGTACGCGCTTCCCGCTGATCACCCCGCTCGATCACAAGGGGAAGCTCGCGATCAAGTGACTCGTGCTACCCAAGACCGGAGAAAGCAATTGTCATTCCCACGAAAGTCCCCGCGCTCGAGTCATCGCGGGGGAGCAAGACCCCTCGCCTGTCACTTCGACAGGCTCAGTGCGCAGCCTGAGCTGAGTCGAAGGGTCTGTCATTGCGAGGCTGACGAAGTCTGCCGAAGCAATCTCAACAGGGTTCTAGGTTCCAAGTGCCGAGTTCCAAGTTCTACATAACCCGGAACCTGGAACAGCGAAGCTTGGTCGCTCGCAATGCCTCATGAGCCTTCGGCGCGCCCTTCGACAGGGCTCAGGGCAGGCCCATGGGCATGAAAGTCCGTCCTACTCCAATCACGTCCCCTCGCCCCCGTCTGGGTGTATAGACTGGGGGAGAGGGTGGGGGTGAGGGGGACTTTTGAACCAATGAAGTTTTTCTTGATGCGTCGGTATCAGGAAGCGTATTGCGCCTTTCCCTCCCCGAATGACCAATTCTCCCGAGCGACTTCCACCAGGCTGACCAGCACGTTCTGCGGTTGCACGCCGGGACTCTCCGAAAGCAGCTCAGCCATCCTTCTGTATAGTGCCCGCTTCTGCTCGGTGGACCGTCCGGCGTTGAGGGTAATCTGGACGAAGATGACCTCATCCGTCCGCTTGATCCCGAGGTAGGTCGAGTCGTAGATCAACCCCTCCGGGGGATGTTCGGTGATGAGCTGAAATCGGTCCAGGGCAGGAACGTTGATGGTCTCCACCATTGCCCGGTGAACGGCATCCCCGATCGCCAGGCGGTAGGCGGTGGATTTCCCCTCTCGAAGCGAAATACGAACCAATGGCATGTCATACCTCCTTTGACGCGGTGAACAGAAGGCGATAGCGTGGCGAGGTCGGTGACCGGAGCGTGGAGCAGCCACGTCGAAGAAGCTCGGGAATGGTCCACATCCTCCGGTCTACGGGTTGGCGTCGAGAAACTCCTGCGTGAAGGAAACGATCAAGTCGGGCGCGTCCTCCTGCAAGAAGTGGCTCGCATCGTCAATCTCGTGTGTAATGGCATGTGGGTAGATCTGCTGCCACATCCGCAGGACCGATTCGGGGAGCACCGGGTCTCTCATCCCCCATACCAGAAGCGTGGGTGTCCGATTGAAGCGGGGTAGCCTCTCCTCGATTTGCTTCATCTCGGCGTACGAAGGATCCGTTTCGTGGACGGGGATGTCGCGCGACCAGCACAGGAGTGCTCGGCGGGAAGCGGGCGTAGGGAAAGGCGCCCGGTAGGCGTCCATGATGATCTCTGTCAGCTTCTCCGGGTGGTGGGTGGTGCCCAGGAAAGCGGGTTCCAGGTAGCCATTCTTCTCAAGGACGAACTTTTCCCCTCGGGCCGAGCGGATGAGTTCTATCAACTTGGGGAAGGGGGCGCCCGGCCAGGGCGCGAACGCCCAGGTGTTCATGAGGACGAGGCGTCTGATCCGGTGAGGGTGGAGGGTCGCCATTCCAAGTCCCACCGGTCCACCCCAGTCGTGAAGCACCAGTGTCAGCTCATGCAGGTCAAGCTGCAGGACGAGAGCTTCGAGGTTAGCGATGTGATTTCGCAGCCGATATGGATAAGGGCTCTCTGGCGTGCCCGACTTGCCCATCCCCATCTGATCCGGCACGATGCACCGGCGATGCGGGGCAAGGATCGGGATGAACCTTCGCCACAGGTAGCCCCAGGTGGGATCCCCGTGCAGGAGCAAGACGGGCTCCCCGTCTCCCTCGTCCACGAAGTGCATCTGGAAGCCGTTGATGTCGAGGTAGTGAGGCGCAAACGGATAGGTCCCGTCAAACGTCTCACCTTTGATGTCGATCACAGGGGTCTCTATCGTTGGCGCAACTCGAATAATGCGACAGGCTTGCGATTATATGCAAACCTGTATTGATAACAGATTCTCCTCGCCCCGCTACGCGCAGTCACCACCTCACGACGGCTCCCCGGCTGCCAGGTTATCCCTTCAACTTCTGGGAAAGGCACTCAGACTGCCTCGCGAGGTCCTGATAGAGCGGCTGTAGCTTGTCTTCGCTATGTCCAAGCAGTCGTACGACCTCGCGAGGAAGGGTTCCATTCAGCCATCGATTCCATACTTCCAGGAACTCGACAAGCGCACCAAAGTGTTTTAGCGTTGAGGGCTCAGCGAGCCACATATTTTTCCCAAAGTGCTCAACCATTTGCCGATAGAGCGGCAACAGTTCCTCTATTAGCTGCCTGTTGTTATATTCCACAATTTTTTCGAAGTCTGGAAAGCGCTCCTGTTCAACCTTTCTCACAACCTCAGTATCTTCGTAGGTATTCCCTATAAGGTTCTGCCATGCGGCGTCCGCAGCTCCGCTCACCTTAGAGCGGACTTCGCTCTTGGCGAGAATCTGCGCACGCATCCCGAGCAGAGGCGAATAGAAATGCTTTAACTGCTCACGAATCCGATTGTGCAGACGCTCAATACGTTGGGTGCGCGTCGTTATCCATCCCCCGAGTGCGACACCTCCTAGGCCTGCTAGGGCAGGAACTATAAGGTTGGCTAGCCATAATACTATGCTGCCACTCATTCGTTTGCCCCTGAGCCACGCAAGCTTTCACCTAACGTTCCCGCGATTTGCCGAGTGAGGTGCACTTGGTTGAACGAAGAGGTGAGCGGCAAAACCGGGGTTAGAGCCCGGTCTAACATCGGTGAGTGAAGAAAACGCGGCATTCGTTCGCTCTCTATCTTCGTATTGACAGTTCCGCTATTTACCGCATGCATCCTTGATCTCTTTCATGATTTCCTGAGTCTTTTTCAAGGCCCCAATGGCTTCTGGGTCTTCAAACATTTTCGCATAGCGCATCTCACCTTCTACTGTTCCTAATTCTCCGGTGGCCCATTCATAGTAATCTTTGGTATTCGGATCAGGCTTGAAAGCGAGCACCTTGTCAGCCCAATAGACTGCTGCTTGGCAATCGCCCAGGGCCACGGCCGTGATCGCCATGCTTTCCCAAGCGGGTCGATGCCTGGGTTTCAAAAGAAGCGCCAGCTCAAGCACCCGCTTTGCCTGTCCGTATTGTTTCTGTTTGCCCATCGCATTCGCTTGACTGGTCAGGGTTATGGCTACCCCACCAATGGCAAACTCTGTGTCGCCATGGGCTAGATCGACGAGACCGACGATGTTATTCTTAAGTATGCCTGTTCCCTCGCATACCTACGCAACCTCGGAGGCGTTCTCCACCGAGTTTAGCCTGTTAGCCAAAGCCCTCAGGAAGTCTGAGGGGAGTTCCTTCCACGCGGGCCTAGACGTAAACACATCGACTAAACTCCTAGGCGTCTGCGCAACCGCCAAGCGCTTGACGGCGTAAAAGACTAACAGCAGGATTATCAACCCGATGAAGATGGTTAGAAAGAAATTGTTTATTTTCATCTTAGCTCCCTTTCGATGCCCCTGACGGAATGCAGTCTAACTCCCGCAAGGGTAAACTATGCGAACGCCAAGCGTCCTTTGGGCTCCGGGATCGGGCGCCTTAGTTCCGTGGCGCTCTCGATCCACCCTTGAATGACCACTTCCACATTAGCAAGAGCCTCTTGATACGTTGCTCCATCTGCGGCACATCCGGGCAACTCTGGAACCTCCGCGATGAATGCCTGATTCTCGTTACTCCAATAGATGATCACTTCGTATTTAATCACCTTCTTTGGCCTCTTCGGCCATGCCAAGACCGCGACCCGGATCAGGTGTGCTACGTGGTCAGTATCTAATTGGCCACTCGAGAAGTCAAGGCACTTCAAGCACTCTTACATGGTCATTGCGAGCGACTGAAAGGAGCGCGGCAATCGTGTTCCTTGCGAGATTGCTTCGGTCGCTCCGCTCCCTCGCAATGACACGGGCGGGGCGACTTTCGGACCAATGACGCCTCACCTCATGAGCGTTTGACGGGGTTGCATAAACGCCCTCATGGCTTCCATGGAGAAAAGTGCGCGGGGTGGGAGGAGGTCGCCGATGACGCCGAGGAGCAGGTCGCCAAAGGGCTGACGTTGGCGGAGGAGCCTGGCGAGGGCGTTCGCCGCGATGGGTCGGCTGATGATGGCCTGGATTGCACGGGCGAGGCGCTCTTTCCCGACAATCGCCCTGCGCTGCTCACAATGGAACTGGTAGAAGCGGGTCGCGGTTAAGCCGCCATCGGCAAGGGCTGATACGATCTCTCGCGCCGCCAGCTCCGCGCTTCGGAGCGCGTGAAACACCCCCTCACCGGTGAAGGGGTCATAGAAACCGGCCGCGTCGCCGATGAGCAGTGCCCCAGCATGAGAGGTTCGGCTCGCCCGGAAGGCCAAGGGGCCAAGGCATCCCACTGTTCCCACTCGCTGCATGACTCTCAGCGCTCTCACTGCGGTCGAAAACTTCTGAAGCCTGCGATCGAACAGTGCTTCGAGCCTCCCTTTCCACGGAAGCACGGTCGTCTGTTCCAAGACAATGCTTGCATTGATCAGCCGCTCGCCAACCGGGTTGAGGATGCAGTACGATCCCTGACCGACTGCGATCATCCCGTGATCCCGAAGCCCGGACGCTCCCTCATAGTAGGCCACCAGGGCCATCCGCTGCAGCGTCGGATGGGGCCGGTAAAGGCTGAGGCGCCGGGCCACCGCAGATCCTCGCCCGTCCGCCCCCACCACGATCTGTCCCCGATACACCTCCGGCCCCTCTGGCCCGCTTCCCTTGACACCGCAGACCCGGGCTCCCTCCCAAATCAGATCGGTCACGCGGAATCCTTCGAGGCACTTCACCCCCCAACGGCGGGCCCGTTCCAGCAAGAGGTTGTCCAGAATGATCCGTGGGATCGACAGCGCGTACGGGCGCACCGCGTCGCTCTCTGTGGGGGCGGGATACATCGCCTTGAAGGTCGTGCCGTCCGGAGAGGTGATCTCCATTCCCCGAAGGCGCTTAGCACCGGCAGCCTCCACCTCGTGGAGCAGGCCGAGCTGATCGAGCAGGCGAACCGTCCCGGGACTGAGGTAGTCGCCGCAAATCTTCCTGCGGGGAAATGTCGCCTTGTCGAGGAGGAGCGTGTCAATCGACCGTTGCGCGAGGAGCATGGCGAGGGTCGAGCCTGCCGGACCGGCACCGACGATGATCACCTCGGCCATCGTGATCCCCTCACTCGCGAACCGCTTTCAGCTTGAAACGTACGATCACCTCGTCCTTCATGGCGACGAAGAGAAATGAGGGGATGGAAATCTGGAAGCCGGAGAGCTGCAGGGGCACCTCTCCTTCGACCTCGAGCAAGGTCGATGAGAGTCGGGCCTTGACCGCCACCTTGAGCGGACTTGTCACCCCATGGAGCGTCAATACACCGCGAAGGGTAGCAGTAAACCAATCCGCGTCGAGGAGCTCGATCCGCTCGAGGCCGCTCAGGGTGAAAAGGATTGTGGGAAAGTGATCGGTCTCCAGGTGGCTTTTTCGCATGCGCGCGTCCCGCAGGTCAATCCCGGTGGTGAGGCTGGCGGCGTCGATCTGCACGCAGGCCTCGGCGTCAGCGGAGGGCACGTTGCCGGGAAGGCGGATCCTGCCGAATAACGTTCCGGCGGTTCCGCTGAAGGTATGCAATCTGGCATCGGCGTCAAACCGGACCGTGCTCTCATGCGGGTCGAGCCTGAAACGCAGAAGGCGCTCGGTCCCGGGCTTGGCCGGAAGCTCGCAGGCCGGAAGCACCGTGCCTGGAAGGACCAGCCACCCCACTGCGATGGCGCCGGACAGCAGGAGCCTTAAGCCTCGCACTGCCCGGCGACAGGTGTAATCTGCTTGGTCAGGGCGATGCGGAACCATGGATGGGAGCTGAGCCTCGCGTCGTCGATGCCGGCCTCTGTGGCCATCCGGAGCAGCTCTCCGGGCCGGAAGGCGCGACGAACAGACATCGGGCCGTCGTGCCGCGTCAGGCGATTCGTGGACAACAGACGGGTGGTGATCGCGGTGAGGAAACGGGCGGGCCGGCTTCGCAGCAGGTCATTCACGATCAGCCCACGCCGCGCAATCCGTCTCATCTCCCGCAGGAGGAGGATCCCTTCCGTCTCGGTCAGGTGGTGAAAGAACAGCGAGGAGATGACGTAGTCGAAGCTCCGATCCGGGTAGGGAAGGGGCGGCGCCTGCGCCGCTCGCAGGCGGATCTCGGGAAAGTCCGCCGACCATTCGGCGGCGGCAGCCAGGACTTGGTCACTCCAGTCCACCGCCTCGATGATGACGGCCTGGCCGCGTTCTCTGGCCCAGCCACAGATGGCCCGAGGGATGTCAGCACAGCCGGTCGCGATGTCCAGGATCGTAAGCGGGGCCTGCGGCCTCTCTCCGACCATTCGGCCCAGGTGCAGGAGCACCGTGCGTACGCCGCCGAAGTATCGATTCAGCCGATGCAGGACGCGCAGACTTCCGCGGATCTCCTCGTCCGAGTTGCCCGGACGATCCAGCAGCTCCACTGCCCCTTCGAGGCGGGGGAGGGTTCCCCAAGAGTTCACCATCGAAGCAGGGCGCCCTCCGCGCAGAAGCCGGGGCCGAGGGCGATCATCAGGCCCAAATCGCCGGGAGATGCCTGCCCCGAATTGATAACCTCGTTCAGGACAAACAGCGCCGTGGCCGATGACATATTGCCGAATTCGCGAAGCACCTTGCGGGAGAAGGCCAGATCCCCGTTACGAAGCCCCATCGCCCGCTGCGCCCGTTCGAGGACCCCCCGCCCGGCGGAGTGCAGGACCCAGAACCGGATGTCCTGTTGCTTGAGGTGATAGCGAGCCAGCATGGCCTCCGCCAGCGTCTTGATCATCGAGCTCGCGATCCCACGGATCTCCTTGGATAACAGGATGCGGGGTCGTCCGTTCGGGTAGGTGAACCCCATCAGTTCAAGGTATTCCGGGCGCACCAGGCTCATGTGACCCGCCACTTCGATCCCGGTGTCATCGGACGACAGGAGGGCGGCGGCGGCCCCGTCGGCGAAGATGGCGTTGGCCACCGCAGTCTCCAGAGAGTCGTCGAGGAAGTAGGTGGATGAGCAGATCTCCACGGACACGATCAGCGCCCGATGGTCGGGGAAGGCCATCAGATGGTTGTAGGCCTGTTCCAATGCAATCATGGCGCTGGCGCAGCCCATATCACCCACGTGGACCCGCTGTACCCCCTCCTTCATCCGGAACTCCCTGACGAAGTGCGCATCGAGGCCGGGGCAGAGCCGTCCGGTGCATGTCGTGGTGGCGATGAAGTCGATCTCGCGGGCGGAGCATCGTGCCTGGTCCAAGGCCCGCTGGATCGCCTGGCAGCCGATCTCGATGCTCCCCTTGCGGTACCGAGCGCTGAGCTCGTCTGTCGTCTCGGAGGGTCGAAAGCTGGCCTTATCCAGATAGAGATACCGCCGCTCGATGCCGCTTCTTAGGAAAAAGCTCCGTCGTCGCTCGTCGGTGTATGGGGATAAGGCCAGGAGCTCTTCCTGGGAAAACCAGGTCTTGGGGTTGGCGGTGGCGAGGGCTACGATCCTGGGATGAGGCATGAGTCAAGCTCCTGAGAACGAGGTTAGACGATCCAAGCCTCTCGGCATTTGG
>JBGQJI010000055.1:0-14910 GCA_041498975.1 Methylomirabilis sp. (SeqCode) | reverse complement strand
CTCCCGTGTCCGGGTGGGCGTGCTGCCCCGGCGCTCCCCCCTGTCGCGCCGGGTCCCGCCTGGGGCGCCGCTGCGTCTGCTCCGGCCTCACCTCCTTCGATCCCTGAGAGCCGCTCGTCGCGTCGGGTCACGCGGGGAAAGCACTAGTCAAAAGACCAATAGGAGTGCACGGGTGAAGACTTTTCCGTCTTATATGCACTCCGGTGGAGGTTGTCAATAAGAATCGTTCCGCGCTGCTAATGTCTCAGCCGCGATGGGCTTTGCTTAGGTACTCAGGCTGTACCGATGGAGGGGACTGTCCTACCATCGCGAAGCGGGGAGACGGACAGCAACAGGACGGTCGCCCCGCCGGAAGATAGCATGGTTTGGGAACAGGCCGTCTCGTCTGGCCACTCGGTATTCAGGGTGCTTCGGCAACGGCACGGGCAAGCTAAGCGGCAAGTAATCACTGCCCAAGTGCCTACGGAGTTGACAGGCAAGCTCATCGAGAATGCGTCCCAGCAGTCTGGTGGCTGCTTTGATCCTAGAGCGAGGGACAAGGGAGAGTTGATCGGTTGAAGAGATTGGTGGCCCCAACGGGACTCGAACCCGTGTTTCGGCCTTGAGAGGGCCGCGTCCTAGGCCACTAGACGATGGGGCCAGTTGGCTTGTGAGGCAGGGAAAACCGCGCCTACTATACTGGAAGATGTAACCCACGCGCAACCAAAATCCAAATCCCAGGCAGCCACCTGCCCGCCCATCCGACCAAGACTCGAGATGGTGGGTTCCGCTATTTCGGATGAAATTTAAGAGAAATTTACGAGAAAATTTACCCAATCTGCTGAAAGGGCTGGGGTTTATCCTTGAATACTCCGAGGAAACCCCCTAGGATAGTCCAAGGTCGTATTGGTCACCGCTGCACGTGCGGCAACCGTTCGACCTCGAGACGGCCTGGGTCCCAACCCCGCTCTGGATTCAACACAGTTCGGCGCAAGGTCTTCAGGTTGGACCGGATGTGGTGTCACTCACGCCGTAATGAAACGGCGAAGAGGTATGAGCGTTCAATCGCCCGAGGGGCGAGGGAGGGAAGTTGCAATGCGGTACCTGCGAGTTAGCTCCGCTATTGCGCTGGCAGTCGTCGCCGCCTTCGTGAGCGGGACGAGCATGGCGGGCAAGGAGTTCACGCCAGCGGATGTCAAGGCCAAGATCGAGGAGATCATCGCCGCCAAGGTCAAAGAAGGGGGCGGCGTCTTCAAGTTCACAGATGAGAGGACCGGCGAACTGCTGTCTCTGGAGTTCGTGAGGGTCCGCTTCATCCGAGGGATCACGGGGCACGGCTACTTCGGCAGCGTTGACTTCCGTGCTCAGGGCGAGCCCGAAAAGCTCTACGACATCGATTTTTGGGTCAAGCCTCAGGACGACCAGCTCGTCCTCATGGACATCAAGACGCACCGATATCCGAAGAAGGAGGGGGATGAATGGGTGCAGGTGCGCACCGATCCCCTGCCGTGGTGGTGGGCGGTAGCTCAGGAACACCCCGGCGAGACGGAGGAGAAAAAGGCCTGGGTGATCAAGGCCGCCATGCACGAGCATATCGCCCAGAAGGAGAACGAAGGGGGCGGCGTATTCAAGATCAAGGATGAGAAGACCGGCCAAGACCTCGCCCTCGAGTTCGTCAAGATTCACGATCCCGTGACCCATACGAAACAAGGTTACTTTGCATGTACCGATTTTCGTGTCAAGGGAGAGCCGCAAAAGCTCTATGACCTCGATTTCTGGGTCAATGAGAAGGACGGCAAACTTGTAGTCACTGATACCCGGATTCACAAGGAGCCACAGAAGGAAGGTGGTACGTGGATCAAGAAACCTCGGTATGGTTTTGATAAAGATGGCAGGCCGGTGGAAATCAACTAGTGGACAAACCCGTATGACGTCCCCGTCGGAGACTGAAACTGGCGCCCCGGGTGCTTCTCAAAGAGACAGGCAGGGGCGCGTCGGGATGTGTGGGAGGCGCGCATTGGGTATCCGCAGCGTGATCTGAAGTCTGGAAGCATAAGGACCGTCGAGATCTCTACTTCGGCACCTCCCCGGCCGATGGGATTCAGTTCACTATCGGGCGAGACCTGGAGCTGGGAGAGGGCCACACGACCGGCCCGCTGAACTACTTCATCTATCCGTATGTCGAGGTGGCGCGCAAGCAGTTCTACAATGTCAAGCCCCGCTTTCGCTTCGCAGAGATACCGAAAGGCCAGGAGGCGGAGAAGACCGCCCTGTCCCCACTCTCCCTGAGGCTGGGGTCCTCCCCAGCACGCCTCATGTGTAGCCGCCCCACAACAAAGCCCCACGTCCCCGGACAAGCCACGCCGGGGGCTCCGATCACCGAGATACCCGGCCCGCCGCTTGTTTCGCACACTCTTGCTCCCCCTTGTTCCTGCGCCCGTTTTTGAACCAGAAAGGTTGCAAGCAGCATATTCGGGTAGCGACGAGATGCATCCTCCTGAGAGCAATTCTCCACTCTCCCGAAAGATCTCTTCTCAGCCTCCTCACGAACGTTGGCACTCTAAATGCTATAAGCAAACTCCAGCAAACCAAATCTCCAATAAACGCTTGACTTTTAAGAACTTATCTGATACCCATTCCTTCAGCGTGACTTTTTGTATCAAACTTTAGCCACAAGAGGCGGACAATGCGTAGCCTTCGCAAGTCACGATCCTTCCGAGCCTGTGGGGCCTTCACTACCCTTGTTGCGTTCTTGATATGGTCCACGGGTTCCGGTACGCCCTTGTTTGCTCAGTCGCTTGAGCTGCCCCTCGGCCTGGCCACCGGGTCGAAAGAGGCGCACATTACGCTGGATGGCAAACAATGGACTACCCTCGGGCATTCTTCCAACCCGGTGTATGAAGGAACGGTGATCCGGACCGGGGACGGGGTTGCTTCCGCTCTCCTTAAAGACGGGACCCAACTCGAACTCCAGCCCCGGAGTGTCATCGAGATCTCCGGGTCGAGGACGGCTCCGGTGGTGAAGATCGCCGTGGGTCAAGTCCTCTTCAGGACCCCGCCTCCCTCCCAGACAGTTCTTGTGACTCCGAGCGTCCGATACCGGGCCCTCCCGAGCGACCCGGTGAAGGGCCCCGCTGTCACAAGGGTGGGCGCGGCCACCCCCAATTCGTTCGACCGGATGGGGGAGGTCATCGTCAACCTTCGAGGGGGCTCCCGCCTCGGAATGCGACAAGGCGAAATGCTCGCGAAGCCGCTGAACGATCCCGGCCTTCACATTATCAAGACCGGCCAGAGCGTCTATATCCCGCAGGTCGGTGAAAGCGACCCCTCATTCACAGCGCTGCTCGCCCAGGCTCTTCCTCCTTCAGGGGGAGCACCCAGAGAGGTATCCCCCTCTGTCGCCACGATTCCTGTGTATGATCAATCGGGAAGAAGCCTGGGCTACTGCGGCTTTGATGGCTCCTTCACGGCGTCCCCAGGGATCACGCGTAACCTAACAACCCCCGTGCCGGCGGGCACGATCCCCCCCGAGGCCACTCGGCCCGATGCCACCCCGATCTTCACGGTGGAGCCAACATACGTCGGAAATCTCTTCGGCCCCACTCTTACCGAGGCCGGACCGCTTCGGTGCGAGTGCCGCCGCATTCCGGTCTATGATCAGTCCGGGAAGAGCGTCGGCTACATTGCTCAAGATGGAGCTTTCGTCTCGTCGCCGGACATCACCCCGCCGCTGACGAATCCGCCCCCTTCCGTGAAGCTGCCGCCGAATGCCCCGCCTAGTGTTAGGCCGGTCTTCACTGTCAACGCCGCATACGCCGGTTACCTTCTCCCCGACGACACGCTCCGCGATAATAGACTCACAGAGGCTGTCGCGCTTTGCGGCGCGGCGCCGGTCCTCGCGCTCGCGCCAGGGGTCGCCGGGGCCGGGATTGGGGCTATCGGAGGCGGCGCAGTCGGGGGTGGGCTCCTTATCGGGCTGGCGCTCCTCGGAGGCGGTCTTGCGGCGGCTGTCTCGATTTCCCAGAATGCCAGCACATCTACTCCGTAGTCAGCGCGTCGCGTTTGGTGGAACGGAATCTTTTCTGGGTCTGAGCCTATGACGAAACGGATCTACCTCGTCTGCACTGTAGGAATGGGGATGTTGCTGGCAGGGTGCGCCACGAATGGCCCGTCCAAAGAAACCCTGATGGCCATGGCGTCTGCATCGAAATCCTCCGAGCAGGTTGGAAATGTGACGCTGAACAGCAAGATCATCAGCGGCACGTCCCAGGAAGATGGAGCAGGAGTCGATTATATCATCGGGGCGGGGGATCTCCTCGTCATCTCGGCGCTCGACGTCAGCGAACTGGAGAAAGTGAAGGTGCGAGTCGGAGCAGAAGGGTTCATCAGGCTGCCGCTGGTTGGCACTGTCAAAATCAGGGGGCTGACCGCCCGGCAACTGGAGGGCGAAATCGCCGACCGGCTCGGCGCGAAATACGTGCACGATCCCCAGGTGAGCGTCTTCATCGAGGAGTACAGGAGCCAGCGTGTCGCCGTCCTGGGCGAGGTGAACAAGCCCGGGGTCTACGAGGTAAGCGAGAAGCGGACGCTCACTGATATGCTGGCTCAGGCAGGAGGTCTCTCTCCAAGCGCAGATAAGGTGGTCTATATCTTGAGGAAGACCGCCAGCGCGGGCAATGGGGTCTCGACTACGGGGGAATTGCTCAAGATCGATCTGGAGCAGCTCTTAGGCGGCCAAGATCCCTCGATGAATTTCAAAGTCGGGTCGGGAGACGTTATCAGCGTGCCCAAGTCCGGGGAATTCTACCTGGGCGGCGCGGTCAAGAAGCCCGGGGCATACGCTATCAAAGGAAAGCTCACCGTCGATCAGGCGATCTTTCTTGGAGGAGGTCTCAGCGACGAGGCCGACGTGACGAACATCCAGATCCTTCGGGACGCCGGTGGCCCTAAGAACGAGGTGTACCAGCTCAACTTGGAGCAACTCGCGAAGGAAGCGAAACCTGGTATGGTTCTCCAGAAGAACGATGTGGTCTTCGTTGGGACAAGCGGGCCAAAAGCATTTTTCTACGGGGCACTTGAATTCTTCAAATCGGTGATCCGAGTCGGAGTCGGGCTCTCATCAACGGCCACGTTCTGAGCAACGCTCTCCAAATCGGCAGGGGATAGCGCTCGAGTTCGGCGCCAGTGCACAGTAAAGGAGGCGGCTCTCGCGCATGGACGCTATAGCAAAATCGGATGAAGGTCGGCCAAGCCCCCGCGACCTCCTCTTGCAGCGGTACTACCTCCCTGAAGAAAAAGAGGTTCACCTCCTCGACTATTGGCAGATCATTTTCAAACACCGGTGGACCGTTCTCACCTTCTTCATCATCATCGCCACGACCGTCACGATCTACACCGTCACCCTTCCTTCCACCTACCGGGCCAGCGCCACCATCAAGATCGATCGAGAACGCCCCCAGATCCTCTCGTTTCAAGAGATCGGCTCTCCTGTGACCCACCTCTATGACCCCGAATTCATGGGCACGCAACAGAGGCTCCTGCAAAGCCGGAGCCTTGCCAAGCGGGTCGCAGAGACGCTCAAGGCAAGCGGCCAGCCGATCGCGGCGGCTCAAGAGCCCTCCACGTCCAATGAAGTGAAGAGTCGTCTTCTCGCCTCCTGGCTCAGGAGTCTTTTCAGACGACAGAGCTCAGTCGCTTCGCAGGCGAGCGATCCGGGGCCGGCCGCGCAGCAGGCCGAGTCCCGCCTGGCCGATCACCTGTCAGGCATGCTGACGATCGAGCCCGTCAAGTCCTCAAATCTGGTGAAAGTCACGTTTACCACTCCATCGCCTCAATTGTCGGCCCGCTTCGCGAACACCTGGGCCAAGGCCTTCATCGATCAGACCCTCGAGCTTAAATACAACGCAACCATCCAGGCCGGTGAGTGGCTCTCCAAGCAACTCCAAGGGGTCCTGGTGAAACTGGAGCAATCGGAGGCGAAGCTCCACGCCTTTGCGAACGAAAAGGGGATCTTGACCATTGGTGAAAAGAAGGACATCGTCACCACGAAGCTGGCTGACCTGAGCGAGGCGCTGACAAGAGCCCAGGGCGAGCGGATCACCAAGGAGGCTCTGTACCGCCAGAGCCAAGGCATGGGGTTCGAGTCAATCCCTGTGGTCCTCGAGAACGATCTGATCTCCAACCTGAAGACCGAGTACTACAAACTCGACAGCGAATACCAGCGCCTCACCGAAACGTTCAAGCCCGACTACCCGAAGATGGTCCGCATGCGCGAAGGGATCACTCAACTGAAGCGGCGGCTAGACACGGAGATCCGGCGCGTCGTTGACGCCATCAAGCAGGAGTACGAAGCGGGAGTGCGGAAGGAGAGATTGCTGGAGAACGCAGTGGATGAGCAGAAGCGTCTCGTGATCAAGTTGAACCAAGATTTCGCCCAGTACGACATCATCAAGCGTGAGGTCGATACCAATCGCCAGCTCTACGTGAGTCTGCTTGAGCGTCAGAAACAGGCAGGGGTGTCGCTAGGCTTGGCGACCAGCAACGTCCAGATTGTTGACATGGCCGAGCCCCCGGGGGGCCCATACAGCCCGAACAGGTCTCGGAACGTGCTGCTTGGCATCATCTTGGGCCTGACCGCTGGGATCGGCATGGCCTTTTTCTTCAACTACCTGGACAACACCGTGAAGAGCCCGCAGGATCTGGAGCGGGCGCTGGGGATCCCCAGCCTGGCGCTGATCCCGGCGCTTTCCGCTGCAACCACTCGCAAGGCAATCAAGGGACACCAGGACGGCAAGCCCGTCTTTGAGTTGATCGCCCACCGTGACCTGCGCTCGATTCTCACGGAAGCGTTCAGGGGTCTGAGGACGTCGATCCTCTTCTCCTCCCCTGGATCCCCCCCGAAATCGATCCTCTTCACCAGCGCTCAGCCATCGGAGGGAAAGACCGGGGCATCCATCAACACCGCCATCACCCTCTCCCAGTTAGGCGGCGCCGTCTTGCTCATCGACGGCGACATGCGACGCTCGACGTGCCACAAGTTCTTGCAAGTGCAACTCCAGCCTGGTCTGTCGGACTATCTGACCGGCCATGTCGAGCTGGCCTCGACCATCAAGCGAACGGTGATGCCGCACCTTTACTTTCTGCCTGCAGGGACGATCCCGGTAAACCCGGCGGAGCTCCTGGCATCCTTACGGATGAAGGAAACGATCGAGCTCCTTTCTCAACGGTTCGACTACGTCATCATGGACTCCCCTCCCGTGCTGGGGGTTGCCGATGCGCTGATCCTTTCCACCGTGGCCAAGGCGGTCGTCCTGGTCGTCCGCGCGGGACACACGCCTCGCGAGATGATCCAGCGCGCCCTGAAAAACCTCATCGAACTCAATGCCACAGTCCTCGGCACGGTCCTGAACAACCTCGACATCAGAGGAAACGGCTACCCATACTACTACAACTACTACTACCAGAGCCTCTCCGATCCCACTGGCGAGCCCCATCCTGATGACCGAGAAGTCGCGGATGACTTCCCGCTCGTGCGACGGGATGGCGGCGGCCACACACCCGTATAAGGTACGCGAGATGGTCTCTCGCCTGGGCGCCCGACCAACACGCCTCGTGGTCGCCGGCGCGATGTGCTGTGCCTTTCTACTCGCCGGCGCGGCGGCCCTTCGGCCATGGGCAGCGGAACCGAAGGGTGGCAGAACCACGCTCGACCGTGGCGTCCCGCGCGCGATTTCCATCGACCCCGGCAACAACCGCTTCCCGGCCATCCTCGGATCCGTATTTCAGTATAGCCTGCTGCTCCGGGACTATCCCGCCGCATTGACCTACTACCAATCTGCGCTTCGATCGAATCCCCTCGATAGCGCCTCTTGGCTCCACCTGGGAAAGCTGTACCAGAGGCTGGACAGACCCCAGCAGGCCCATCGGGCCCTGCGTCTCGCCCTCGAACTTGCCCCCAGCGATGCAAGCATCCTGTGGGAAGCAACCCTCGCCTATCTGGAACAAGGGGACCGACAGGAGGTCCTCCAGACCTTGAGCCGGTTCCTCGCGGTCTCGGAGGATGACAACAGCAGCACGAAGGCGTTCAACCTGGCGCGCCGACTCGCATCCCCGGAAGAGGTGCTCCAGAACATCGTCCCGCCAGAGGTCATACCATATACGCGCTACATGAACTATCTGCTTGACAGGAACCTTGGGGAGGAGGCGCTTTCGGTATGGCGCCGACTTAAGGAAATGCCCCCCGGGATCCGCCGGGGTCTCGACCCAAGTCTACAGCTCCGGGTGGTTGACCTGTTGATCGCCGAGAGGCAATTCGGACCCGCCCGCGAGGTCTGGACCAAGCTCATGAAAGCGATGGACCCTGGGGCAGCAAGCGGCGAATCGAATCCGATCTCGAACCCGAGTTTTGAACGTCGAGACACCCTTGGGAGGGGGTTTGATTGGAAGATCGGGTCTGCGCCCGGCGTCCTTTGTGACGTCGATACGTCGGTCGCATACTCGGGACGCCAATCCCTCAGAATCTCCTTCGAGAAGGATCAGGCCGACTTCTCGAACGTCTCACAGGTCGTTCCAGTTCACGCCGATTCCACGTACACGCTCGAGGCGCACATCAAGACCAGCGGGCTCGATGCATCGCATGGGCTCACCATCGAGGTGATCGAACCGCACAAGGGCCTCCTTGCGAAGACTGAGGTCGTCGCGGGAACCCGGGACTGGACCAAGGTCGGCGCCACCTTTCGGACCTCGGCGGAAAGCGACGCTGTCACGCTCAGGGTTCACACCGAGCTGGCTTCTCCCTCCTCCACCAGGCCCAACGCCGTGATGGCGTGGATCGACAACGTCTCTCTGACGGAGGTACACTAAGTGCTCTGGTCCATAAGTATGGCGACGTATTCTCCGGGAGAACCGAATACCGCTCCCCCCCTTCGACGCGCTCAGGCTGCGCACTGAGCCTGTCGAAGTGACAGGCCCTTCGATCCTTCGAGACGGCCCTCCGGGCCTTCTCAGGATGAACGGGACAGGAGACGGCACCTTCTTTCCTCAAGGTGAGCGGCCGACGACCCTCGCCGGTCATCCTGAGGAGGCGCGCTGTTTTCGCGCCGTCTCGAAGGATCAGGGCGAACGGATTCGTAAGCGTAGTTATGAAATGCTGCACTGAGTTCTTATGGGCGCTCTGCCGGGCCATGCATCTTGAAAAGGCGTGTAGTTGTCTGCTTCCCAGCTCTCACCATCACCACGCCTCTGCCCCACCTAGCCCGGACTATTCACGAGCGGGCTTGACACCCTCACCCGCACCCTCCCTCAAGGGAAAGGGTCCAGCCTACATCCCCTCGCCTCCCGAAGGGGGGAGAGGGAGAGGGTACGGTGAGATGTTCATAAGGAATTCAGGCCAGGGGAGAGGAAAAAGTGAACGGGGACCAACGGCGCATGAATTCTCTTCTTGAGCGGTCAGATGGCCGATGACAGCTCGCAGGAAGCCGGTTGCCTGCGCCTGATCGAGGCGCTCGCTCACGGTGACCCTGTTCCCGACACCTCTGCGATCTGCCACGAGAGGAATGAGGTGGTCGCCCTCCTGGCGGAGATCAGCAAGGGGGAGCGGTCGGAGTTTCTCCCGCAGATCGCACAGGTGGCTGAGCGCCGGGGGATCTCCCCGCAAGAGATCGCCTCACGAGCCGGTTTCCTGCTTGCCTGCCTTGACATGCCAGGCGACGATGACCCCTACAGCATCCTCGGAGTCCCCCTTACAGCACCCCCCCAGGAGATCAGGAACGCATGGGTCGCCCGCCTCAGCCTCTACCATCCGGACCGTCACCCCTCGAATGGCGACTGGTTCACCCGGCAGGCGGCGCGTCTGAACGAAGCCTATCACATACTGAAAGACCCCGCGCGACGGCAAGCCTATGATGAGCGGCGGCGACGCGAGGGATTGCGACGGCCACGGCATGGACCGAACGCTCTTCGGCCCGGCGCCAGGCTACCCCGAATCCCTGTGGTCTTCGATGCCCGGATGCGACGCAGGCTGCCGACTCTCCTCACCGGGGGAGCTATCGTCGCGGCAGGGCTGATCCTTCTGCTTCTCTTCCTGGCCCGCCCGGCCCTCCGGCCTGAGGCTACACCTCTTTCGGCCGCGAAGACTCCCGGATCCGTGGACGAGAGATCATCGGTGCTCGGCCCCACCGTCGATGACCAGCGATCCCCAGGCCCCTCGCAAGCCGAGCCGGAGAAAGAACGCGTCAGGCAGTTGCACTCACGGGTCATGCCGGCGCGGCGCATGCAACGCGATGTCCAGAAGGTTTCTGACGTCTCCGGGGAGCGGGCTACGCTGGCTCAGGCCCTCCCTCCCCTCTTGCCGGAACCGAAAGGCCTTGACCGGCAAGAGATCGACGCCCTGCTCGACGAGTATGTGGACGCCTACGAAAAGGGGGACGTGGAGCGTGTGATGGCCACCTTCTCTCCAAAGGTCCGTGAAAAGGGGACTCTCGACTACCAGGCGATCCGCACCCTCTACGCCAAGGGATTCACCGGCCGAGAACAGATCATCTACCGGCTCAAGAACGTCGATGTCCAGATCAAAGGAGATCTTGCCACCGTGACCGCCCAGTATCTCATCTCGGCAAGGAACGCGAATCAGTCCCAGAAAAACGTCACCGTCTCTGGGCGGATCGAGTGGAAGGTCCAGCGGGAAGGGGAGAAGCCGAAGTTCATCGCCATCAACTACTGACCTACCTGTTTTTCTTTGAATCCCTCCTCTCGACTTGTGAGTTCCCCGGCCGTCCACAAAAAAATACCCCGCGCCCGTCGCGCGGGGTATTTCGTCTGTGCTGTTCGCTTTCCCCGGTGGGAAGAACGACGTCAACTAGCAGACTACTGCACTAAAGTGACCGCCTAAACGTTGCCCCGGTTTCCATTGCGTGCGACCAGCGGGAGCGTGGCAATCTCACCGTAGTTTCAGTACGAGATTGCTTCGTCGCGTTGCTCCTCGCAATGACACGGGCGAGGGGACTTTCGAAGCAATCACACCCTACTTAATGCGCTTGTAATAGTATGCGCAAGAGGCCGGTCAGGTATCCCTTCATTTTTGCTCCCGGAGCAATGTCGGCAGATGCGTCAAGAACCTCGCGGCGCGCGAGAGGCAATGAGCGAGCTGAAACGGAAGCCTTGGCAGTTCATTCAACGGCCCCTCCACGCTAACGGTCGCTTCGATGGCATTCGGCCAGCGCTTGCGAAGCGCCTGGAATGCACCATTGGGATGGCGCACGTAGGTTGCCATCGGCTCGGGGTATCTCATCGGCGCCTGGCACATGGGGTATGGCGTCTCCCACTGCTCCAGGACATTCGGGATGAGCCAGGTTGGTAGGTGTTTCGCCCTCCATGCGACGGGCGTGTCGTCCACCTGCGCCCCGAGGAGTTGATGCGCCAGGCCGATACTGCAAGCGACCCAATCCGCCCGCCGCGAGTTGCTACTCAGGCAACGATCCCAGTCAAAATCCGCCGGCCGGAACTCCACCGCCGCCGCGATATCACACAGCCACAGGGGACGCCAAGCGCCATGGCGCAACAGATGCACGCACAGGACGCGCAGGTGGTCCTCCGGTCCCAGCACCCGGACGTCCACCTCCCCGAGCTTCACGAGTTGCGAGCGGGCATATACGTCATCCAGGTCTCGGTCATCCAGCTTGACCAAGCCCTCGTGCAAATCCACCCAATACCCCCTGCCCCGCGGACTCTCCAGCACTCCCCGTGCAGTCAGGTACTGTTCCGGCCGGACGCACAGGTCGATATCTCCGTAAGGACGAAGCCCCGCCTCAGGGTAAACCCGAGCGATTGCCCAGCCCTTCACGAGTATCGGCTCCACGCCCGCCGAGCGGAGAAGCACGAAAACCTGTTCGATTTCTCGTTCGTGGATGGCAGCATGCAGGGTACAGAGGCGGTACGCTTGCTGAAGCTCCAAGGCCGCTGAAGATGATCGCAGATCGGAGTGGCGAACCCGCCACCACCCCAACGCCCCCGCCCCCGATCCGAGAAGCAGCGGAGTCACCTCGACCAACTCCTCGGCGGAGATCTCCGGTGCCGTGGGTGAGCGACGCCAGGCTCCAGCAAGAGCCAGTGCTACCAGACGGCCGCGTGAGTTCCTCGTGGACGCCTCAGCTATGGTCGTCGAGGTTTGTGCCATCGTGAGCTAGGAGGCAGGGAGAAGGAAAGACTAGGGTTGAGAGGACAGCACCTATGTGCCGCAGGTGCCAGCACTGCAGAGGGGCGTACAGCACTGGGCGGGAGTGCCGCATGGTTGACCGGAGGGAGTACAAGATACCGCCTGGCTCGCTGTCGGTGCTATAATTGAGGTGACCAACGGCAACGCGACGATCGCCGCCACGCCGAGTTGTTTCACCAACTCCCGCCGCGACATCCCTACCGTGTCCGTGGCGCGCGGAATGCGCTCTCTCAACAGGTGGTCTCTCCCCAGTTGATCCACCGCAAACCAGATCATTTCCTCATCTACGGGTCCTTTCAACTCTGCTTGCAGAAGCCGGGCGATTTCTGCCACAGTCGTCCGGCCGTCACAGTGCTTCCAAATCCAGGCGGCGGTGCGATTCAGGCAGTGGGCCTTGTGCCGTTCCAGGTCATAGACCAGCAGTTCCTCTGCCAGCTCTTGAACCACCAGCCCATCTTTCCGCGCATGAGGCACTAATCGATCTACCCTTTCTTTCATCTTACCTCCCGGACACTGGTAACGGCCTTCCCAGAACTCCTTCGCGATGTATCGGAACTGACGCCCGCTCCGCCCCTGAAGCCCTTGAGTAACGAATCGACCACTTCCTTGGCCTCGCCTCGCACACCCTTGAGAACCGGCGCCTGAGACACCACCCGCTTCAGTGTGGCAAGCGCGACGTGCGGCTGTCGCCGGGCCGATACCGCATTGGATAGGAGCGCCAGCGCCCCCTGCCCCGCCGAGAGCAGACGGGGGCGCCACCGCGCCCCTGGCCTGTACTCGCTTACGACGACCATCCCCACCGGCAAAGGCTTGGCTCCTGAGAGACCGCCTAGTGCTTCAGGCGGGTGCTTCTTCTGCTTCCCGGTCACCGGTTGCCGTATCGACATCGGTTTCGGGTAGGGATGCACGCGCCCACGGCCATCCAACACCGCATATTCATCGGAGTAGTAGGTTGCCCCAGCCCGTACGAGCTCAGCCACCAGGGTCGTCTTGCCGCTGAAGCTACGTCCAGGGATGACGATGGCCTGCCCTCCCCAGCCGACGACGCCCGCATGGACGAATACCCTGCGCCTCGCCGTCTCCGCCACGTAGAGCTGAAGGTTCGATTCAAAGCTGTCGAAGACCTGGTCGAGCTCCATCGACCGAGCCAGTGTCTCAATATTCCCGTAGAGCACATTGAAGCGACGCACGTGATGGGGCGCCACCGAGCCACCGACGATCACAGAGTACAAGCGGTCCACGACCGGCGACGGGGCAAGCTTCCAGCCCGGCGGGAAGCGCTCGACCAGCGGTTCCAGGGCCGATGGAGTGTTAACCCGGATGCCTATCCGCGCTCCGTAACTGATGCAGGATAGACCGGCCGCCCAGCCCAGGCGGTCCAGCTTTTTCATTCACGTTGACGGTCGCTTGAGCCGAGGTAAATTCACGTCATATCCCTCAAAGACAGTCGGTCACGCGCCTCGTCACTTGAGCCGCATGCTGGGATCGCCGAACAGGATCCACGTTCGGCGAATATCACGATCGGGAACCGCCGCCTTCGCCTGAACCATCACCTCCCCCAACGTGAGCGACTGACCGCTTGAACTGGTGGTGAACAGCCGTTGGAACAGCGCTTGGTCCATGAGGAACTGCCACTCCGGATCGGTCAACCCCGACGAGGCCCAGACCGCCACGGCCCCGCCCTGGGGGTCATTCAAGAGCGCCTCGGCCAGACTCTCTAGCACCGGATCCACAAAGTACCCGTTCAGACAGGTCATCGACACGAAGACCGGCAACGGCTGACTATTGCTGAGGGCGCTGGCGTCGGCGGCGGTCAGCAGGCCCGCGCCCCACAGATCCACGGAGCCGTGGCCCGCGTAGTTGACGAGCTGCGGCCCATGGTTGATGCTGTCGATCAGTTCCTGCTTCGCGGTGGCGCCATCGGGCCCGCCACGGTGGATCTCCTGGACGCTGATCCCGGACGGAATCAACGCCCGAAGCTGACCGCTGGCCCCATCGAAGTCGAAGTTACTGTTGATACCCGACACGAGTACGACGCCATGGCCTCCACCTGCCTGCTCGTAGCTGAGAAGCTTTGCCACGACCGCAGCGGCCTCCTCCGCCGTGCGGACCGGCAATCGCCCGACCGCCAGCGTCGGGATCCCGTCGCCCACAAAGTCGGCAATCCAGTCATCCGACGCGGTCTCGAGAGAGGCCGTATCCACCAGCTTGGTGGGCACGAAGTCGAAATCCCCATGCCCCAGGTAGTTGCGTGGATCCAGGCTGGCATCGCCCACCAGCAGCACAAAGCGCGGCGGCCTCTGCCACTGGGTGCTGGCCCGGCTCAAAAAGTCCTTCAGCGCCCATGGGTTCTTGTGCCCATAGCTGAACTCGTTGTAGAGGTCTTCCACGTCGATCACCGCAACCGAGTATCCCTGCCCTTCTCGAAGGGCCTTGAGCGGCCCCACGCTCTCGAGAAGGGTCTCATGGGCGATGATGACGAGGTCCGCCCCCGGCCCCGCCTGATGCCACGTGGACGGCTGATTGGCCGTGAGCGTCGCCGGGGAGGCGACCCGGGCCTCGGTAAAGGCCCAGAGCGTCTGCGTCCCGGACCCGGGCACCGCGACGGTGACCGCGAACCCTCCCCCCAGCGACTTGACCGATCCCGACAGCTTCTGAACCGCCATGGGATCAGTAACCTCCAGCACTAGGATATGAGAGATCGTAAAGCCGTCGATCCT
>JBGQJI010000054.1:0-15229 GCA_041498975.1 Methylomirabilis sp. (SeqCode) | reverse complement strand
GATGGCCACGCAGTTCACGACCGTGAAAGGATACCCTGCCCTGGGGCTCCACTGATGAATTGTTCTGGCCAGGACTTCTTTGCCGGTCCCGCTTTCCCCTAACAGCAGGATCGTCGTATTGCTGCCCGAGACGCGCCGCGCGAGCTGCAGCAGGTGCTGCATGCCTGGATTCCTTGTGACGATCTCAACGAGGTGACCCTCCACCTCTGTCTGCAGGAAGCGATTCTGCGCGCGCAGCGCCTCTCGCTCGAACGCCTTCTCCACGACGATCTCCAAGTGCTTCGGATCGACGGGTTTGGTGATGAAGTCGTAGGCCCCTTGCTTCATGGCTTCCACGGCGATCTCGATGGTCGCGTGCGCGGTCACGACGATCACCGTCGCCTCCAGTCCCTCGCGCTTCAATGACTTAAGGACGTCGATTCCGGACATCTTCGGCATCTGCAGATCCAGGAGGACGATTAAAGGTGTTTCGCGGCGGATTTGCTCCAGGGCTTCGGCGCCGCCGGACGCAACCAGGGCCTGGAAATTCATGATCCGTAACCGGGTCTGGAGGATCTTCCTGGCGGACGGATCATCATCAACGATCAGAACTTTCGCTCGGTAGTCTCCCATCGCTCTTCACCCGCGCTGCCGCAAGTACGGCGCGCCCGAAGTGGACCGTGCTCTGCCAGCAGACCAACAACGACCTCTCCAGAGATCAGGACGATGCTCGCAAGAGGTTCGCCGACCCGGCGGGTATCCCGTCGCAAGGATCTGTGCACGTGCTCAGGGGCCTATGAACCTTCGTATCATGTCCAAAAGGTCTCGCGGCCGGAAGGGCTTGGCGATGTACCCGCTACAACCGGCCTCGAACGTCTGCCGGTCATCGCCGCTCAAGGCGAAGGAAGTGATGGCGATGATCGGGATCTGAGCAAGCGCCGGATCGGCCTTGATCATGCGGGTCACTTCGAGGCCGGAAAGCTTGGGCAACTGAACATCCATCAGGATAAGATCGGGGCGCCGCCGCGCCAATTCCTCCAGCGCCGCCGCGCCGTTCTGGGCTTCCACGACCTCGTAATGATTCCTGGAGAGAAGGTCTCTGACGATCTTCCGATTGTATTCATTGTCCTCGACGTGCATGATCAGTTTCCCACTCACGACGCACCCTCCCACTGGGCCTTGAGGGGGATCCTGAAGTAAAAGACCGACCCGTGTCCGACCTGGCTTTCCACCCAGATCGCCCCCCCGTGCAACTCGACAAACCGCTTGGCGATGCTGAGTCCCAAGCCGCTCCCGCCGTGTTCCCTGGTGATGGAGCTATCGACTTGACGAAATTCGCTGAAAATGTTCTCCCTCTCCTCTTCAGCGATGCCGATTCCCGTGTCCGCCACCGCGAATTCGATGAGCTCGCTCGCGCTCGCCGTTTCGGGTTTCGGGTTTCGGGTTTCGGGTTGTGAACTCAAAACTCCAAACTCGGAACTCGGAACGAGCTTCGCGGTGACGTTCACGGAGCCGCCGGCCTGAGTGAACTTGATGGCGTTGCCCACGAGGTTCATCAGAACTTGGGTGAGACGTTTGCTGTCGCCGAACGCCGGCGGCAGGTCCTTGTCAACCTGGCTACTCAGGGTGAGCTCTTTCTCCGCCGCCAGCGAGCGGGTCGCAGAGAGGACGGAGTCGACCAGCTCTCGAACAGAGTAGTCGGATAGGCTCAACTGCATCCGCCCGGCTTCGATCTTGGTGAGATCCAGCACATCACTAATGAGCCTGAGCAGATGCCGGCCATTCGTATGGATGTCCTCGATCGACTCCCGCAGCTCCTCCGGGACCTCCCCATAGACCCCGTCGATGATCAGCTCGGTAAATCCCAAGATCGCGTTCAGGGGAGTCCGGAGTTCGTGGCTCATGTTGGCCAGGAACTCCGATTTGTGACGGCTCGCACGCGCGAGCTGGCGGTTTGCCTCTTCCACTTCCTGGAAAAGCTGGGCATTTTCGATTGCCACTGCGGCCTGGGAGGCGAAGATGCGGAACAGGTCAAGCCGGGGCGCGATCGGTTGGCCGCTGACGGCGTTGTCAGCGGCGAGGACTCCGACGGATCGGCCACGAGAGATGAGCGGCAGGACCACGAAAGCGCGAGAGCGAAGCGCCGACACCCTGTCGTATGGGGGGTGCACGCGAAACTCCACCGGGACCGAGGACACACCCTCGACAATGATTTCAACCCTGTCTCGGTAAGCCCGGGCCAGGGTGGGCACCTCGTCGGAGATCGGAACCTTGACGCCCCCTGGAGGTGATTGAGCACACCCGGTGGCGGCGGCCATCTCGAAACAGGTCTCCTCCTGGTCCGGGAGCCAGACGATGATCCGATCCAGCCCAATCACCTCATGCACCCCTTTCAGAATCAAGTTCAGGCGCTCCGACAACGGCAGCGGTTCTTGCATCGACACTCCGAGCCGGTGCAGGTCTCGGAGTTGAGCGGTCCGCTCGCGAATCCGGTCTTCCAGGTTCCGATTCAGGTCCCTCAACTCTGCTGCCACCCGTTCCCGCTCATCGAGGGTTCGCTTCAGCGCCTTGGCCATCTCGTTGTAGGTCCTCGCCAATGTCCCGATCTCGTCGCGAGAGGTCACGGGGATTTCCTGGTCGAGCTGCCCTTCGGCCATCCTCGCGGCGGATTCCGTCAGGCGGGTGATCGGCTGCGTGATCCTTCGGGAGAGCGCATAGGCGGCCAGGGTGCCTGCCGCGAGGAAGCCAATGGACAGAATGGCCCACAGCTTGATCAAGTAGGATGAGTGGGCATCGATGTTCCTCAGCGAGAGCCCCACCCTGGCAATCCCGATGACCCGAGTGCGGTCATCACCAGGCGCACGATCCGGCCTTGGCATCCCGAAGAATTGTTCCTCAACCATGCGCACCTCGCCCGAGAGGATCGGTGCATAGAATTCCAGGAATGACTCCGCCCCGGCGCCACCCAGACTCCTCCTCACTGGCTGCCGGCTGGCCAGGATGCGGGCACGAATCTCGTCGTTCAACGCCTCGGGGACTGATGCCGAGCCAGGTTGCGCCAGCGCCTTGCCTCCACCGACCAGGCGTCTTCCCATATCGGTGTAGATAAAAACGTAGGCGACGTCCTCTTCGCCCGCGATCCCGCGCAGCGAGGCATTCAGCAGCCTCTCGTCCTCACTGAAGACCCCCAGCTCGCCGCTGGCGGCCAAGTCGCCGGCCAGGGCCTTTCCACGCTTGACGAACTCACGCCGCAGCAACTGATTGTGCTGGTAGAGCGACATCCCACCGAAGAGGACGCAGAGGGCCAGGATCATCGGAATGATCGAGAGGAGGACTTTCGTCCTGAATCTGGTTACACGCCAGAACACCATATTCTCATCCTTGAGCGACCTCTGATTCCCCGGGCTATCGGATCAGCACGTCGGCCTGTTCGAGGATCTCGTTTGGGATCTGCAGGCCGAGCTTGCCGGCAGTCTTGAGATTGACAGTCAGCCTCACCTTTCTCGCTGGGGTGATCGGAAGCTCTCCGGCGCTTTTCCCCGAGAGGATCCCGTTGGCCAACTCTGCAGCCTGGCTCCCGATATCCCGGCCGCTCTCAAACGATAGGCCGAGGAGGGCACCCATCCTGGCCTGATTCTCTGAGAGGCCCAGCAGCGGGATCTTATTCCGGAATGAGAAGAGCAGCATGTACTGGACCGACTCCGGTGCCAGGGCGGTAAGATCCGGCAATATCCAGAGGGCGTCGATCTCCCCCTGCATCGCATCGAGGGCGGCGAAGGAGTCCTTGGATGAAGCGATGGCCTTCGTGACAAGCCTGACGCCCTGATCGCGGGCGATCCGTTCGGCCTGCCTGACCAGGAAGCCGGTCTTGGATGGATCGTAGATGACACCGATCCTCCTCACCTGAGGCGAGACCTTCTTGAGCAGCGCGATCTGCTGCTCGATCGGAACATTCATGCTGGCACCGGTGATATTGCGGGCCTCTTGTCCAATCACTGTGGTGGGGTTCAGAACCATGGCAAAGACAACCGGGATATCCCGAATCTCCTCGACTGCAACCTGCAAGGCCCAGATACCTATCGCCAGAATGAGGTCAGGCTTGGAGCCGGACTTGAGCCGGGCCAGGAACTTCCGCCCCTTCTGGAGATCTCCTTCCATATCATACTCGGAAATAGCGGATCCTGGAAAGCTGCTCTTGAACCCCTCCAGCACCTCATTATACACGTCGACGTCGGCGCTTTTGAGGGCGACGACCTTCGCCGCTTCCACCGGCGGTGAGCCGTGGACGGTCGCCGCCAAGAGGCAAGCCGCGAGGGTGAGGCGAGCCGTTCTTGTTGTCAGGATTGGCATTCAGGAGATCCCGAGAAATTAGAAGAGATACTCGATACCTACTGTGGGAATAAAATCCGCCCGAAGGCCGCTATTCTTGTCGAGTGGAATTTGAACGTTCCCTCGGAGGATCAATGACTTGATGGGATTCCATTTCGCGCCGAGCGACAGGTCTACGATATGATCCCCGGTTCCAGTTCCGTCGGGCTTGTAGCGGCCTATCACGTCGGCAGCCAAGGACAGCTCTGGGAAGACGCGCGCGTCGAAGCCGAGGGCATACCTGAAACTGCTCTCCCGCGTGTCCTTCGCATCGATCTCGTAGCCGAGGTTGACGTGAGGGGTGAACCATCTCCCGTAGGTTTTGGAAGCGGCGATGAAACCCGACACGTTCGTGCCACCGGTTCCCAGAAGTTGGTCCTCATCGCCCGTCGGCAGCTTCAATTCAACCAGGAACGCCAGATCCGGGATGAAGCCGTCGTAGTTCCGCAAAAAGTTGTATTTCGTTCGGATGATGATGTCCCCGAGGCCGGTTTCATCACCGCCTCCGGAGGCGTCTGGTGGGGTGGAGTCGGGGCCGAACTGGTGTATGGGGATATCGCCAAACGTGGTTCCGCCGCGAATTCTGCCGGACTGATCGAAAATGGCAGCATGGGCTTTGGCGATGAAGCGGATATGGGTCACGGGGATGACGACTCCCACATCCCATTCAGACGTCAGGCCATAGGTCCCGATGAGCGCAAAAATATCCTCAGTGAGATCGACCTTCAGGTCGGCCTTGATGATGTCGCAACGTGCTAGAAATTGGCGGACGCTCGGATCGCACCCCTCGTTCACATCGTTGCGGCGGAAGGTTAGCTCCAGATTGTTTAGATCTTTTCCCTGCAGTTTGGTGAAGTTAACCCGGGTGTAGGTGAAGGTCACGTCCAGTTTGCGCGCGCCAAGGGTCGTGGCGCGCTCCGTGAGCAAGGGGCCGAGGCTCTCGGTGGTTTGGACGGGGATCCCGCGCTCGATGTCGAATGTAAAACCAGTGACTGAGGAATTGAACGAGGGAACCCCTATGGCGGAAGTCAACTGGTTGTTGAGCTGGTCAAGCCCTTGGAGAGACGATGCCTGGAAGCGGGTTTCTGCGTTAAAAAAGGGGCTCGGTTCGACGCGGATCCCCTCGGGGCCGTAGAGATTCTTGATAGTGTCCTTGAGGTCCCCGGCGTCAGCGGCGGCGACAAACCATCCGACCCACAGGACCAGCAAAAGACCTGCGGCGGCTCGGAGGCGTGATGTCATCGAAGCTCCCCGGATACACACAATGGTGATCGCCCCCTTGCCTCATCACGTCTTGAAGCGAAGAGCTGACAGACAAACCGGGCGAGGCATTCAACAAGAAAATCGAGCAAGCGATATCATATTAAAGAAGGCAGAGTCAAGTCTTTTCCAGGGGTTTCCGGCCTCGGAGCCGCTGATCCGCCACGTCATTTTCCACCTGGCCACACGGTCTCCGTGTGGTGAATCTGCAGAACCTGACAGGGCAATTTTCCTTTACAGTCCGTGAGTTCCTGTGGTACTTTCGCTACGCGGAAAGGGGGATAAGACATGTCAGGGCATTCCAAGTGGGCGGGCATCAAGCACAAGAAAGCCAAGGTCGATGCCCAGCGGGGTCGCATATTCACCAAGGTGATCAGGGAGATCACCATCTCCGCTAGGGTTGGCGGCGGCGACCTTGCCGGAAATCCCCGCCTCCGACTGGCCATCGACAAGGCCAAGTCGGTCAACATGCCCCAAGACAACATCCAGCGAGCGATCCAGAAGGGGACGGGCGAGCTCCCCGGGGTTTCCTACGAGGAGTATGTGTATGAAGGGTACGGCCCGGGCGGCGTCGCCGTCCTGTCGGAAGTGCTGACCGATAACAAGAACCGCACCGCGGCGGAGATCCGGAAGATCTTCGCCAAGCATGGAGCGAGCCTGGGAGAAGCCGGGTGCGTCGCCTGGATGTTTGAAAAGAAGGGGCTGATTCAGGTTGAAGCGGCCGGAACTGATGAGGATCAATTATTTGGCGTCGCGCTGGAAGCGGGCGCCGAGGATGTCCGAAGGGCGGAGAATCTCTTCGAAGTCATCACCGCGCCCAAAGATCTCGAACGCGTCAAGGAATGCCTGGCGAAGGAGAAGATCGAGATGGCCACCGGCGAAGTCACCATGCTCCCGCAGAGCACCGTGAAGCTGGAAGGGAGACAGGCCCAACAGATGCTGCAATTGATGGAGGAGCTGGAGGAGCACGACGACGTCCAGAATGTGTACGCCAACTTCGACATCCCCGAAGAGATCATGGCGGCGATGACCGGATAGGTTGAATCGCTCGATGATCCCGATGGGAGTCACGTGCTGGTCTTAGGGGTCGATCCGGGGGCCAGCGCCACCGGCTATGGGATGGTGGCTCGCAGTCACGGTGCGTTGCGAGCCGTGGAATATGGAAGCATCATCACCTCATCGATCGACTCGTTCCCTTCCCGCCTGCAGCAGATCTTCAGCCGTCTGGCCGAACTGATCCGGCGCCACCAGCCGGACTGGGCCGCCATCGAAACCCTTGTCTTTGCGAAAAATGCGCAAAGCGCGTTCAAGCTGGGCCAGGTGCGAGGGGTCGCTCTCCTGGCGGCCGCCCAAGGCGGGCTTGCCATTGCAGAGTACACGCCGCTGCAGGTGAAAAGCGCCGTGACGGGGTATGGCGCTGCGGGCAAAGGCCAAGTCCAGCGGATGGTCCAGTCGCTCCTGGGGCTGGACGAGCCGCCGCGCTCGACGGACGCCGCCGACGCCCTAGCCATCGCCATCTGCCACCATCACTCGGCCGGGCTCCGACATCTCTTGAGAGGCACGGGACGGTGATCGCGCAACTCCGAGGGCGATTGGTGTCCAAGGAGCCCGGGCAGATTGTGGTCGATGTGAACGGCGTGGGATATCAGGTGTTTGTCCCCCTCTCCACGTACTATCAGCTTCCGCCGGTCCAGCAGGAGGTCTTCCTCCGCGTGTATACGCACGTCCGGGAGGATGCGATCCACCTGTACGGGTTTCATACCCCTGAAGAGAGGGCGACCTTCGAGCTGTTGACGGGAGTCTCAGGGATCGGTCCCCGCCTTGCCTCGAACATCCTGTCCGGGATCTCCGTGGAGGAGTTCGTTCCGGCCATCCTCGAGGGCGACCTGGCACGGCTGAAGGCGATCCCCGGGGTAGGCAGGAAGACGGCGGAGCGCGTGATCTTGGAATTGAAGGACAAGATCCTGGAGGTGCCTCGCGCGCGTCCGGTGGTGGCGGGACGGCAGCCGAGGTCGGAACGAGACCAGACGGTCGAAGACGTGGTCTCCGCGCTGCTGAACTTAGGCTGCAGCCGCAAGGAGGCCACCAGGGCGGCGGAGGCGGCGCGGCAAGATCTCGAGACCGAAGCAGACTTTGAAAGGCTCGTCAAGCAAGCCCTGAAAAACCTTTCCGAGGGGACCGCGAAGAGGGGATGACGATGGCAGGGAAGCGCGGGGAGAGTGGGCCTGAGCGTGTGACGACCCGTCACCTTCAAGACGAGGATCAGCAGCTCGAGCAAAGCCTGCGGCCGAGGGCCTGGGATGACTACGTCGGTCAGGAGAAGGTCAAAGCGAACCTCCAGGTCTTCATCCAGGGGGCAACGGCACGAAAGGAAGCGCTGGACCACCTGCTCTTCTATGGTCCACCCGGTCTCGGTAAGACCACCCTTGCGTTCATCATTGCCTCCGAGATGGGTGTGAATATCCGGGCCACCTCCGGGCCAGTGGTCGAACGGCAGAAGGACCTGGCGGCGATCCTCACCAATCTTCGGGAGCGGGACGTCCTGTTCATCGATGAGATCCACCGGCTGAACCCGCTCGTGGAGGAGTCGCTCTACCCGGCGATGGAGGACTACAAGCTGGACCTGATCATCGGTCAAGGTCCCAGCGCTCAGATCTTCCCCTTGAACCTGCCCCGTTTCACGCTGATCGGGGCTACGACCCGTGCCGGGCTCCTGACCTCACCTTTGCTGAATAGGTTCGGGGTGGTCCTGCGCCTTGACTTTTATGACGAGGCGGACCTGTTCAAGATCGTCATTCGCTCTGCGAAGATCCTCGACGTGTCGATCATGGAAGACGGCGCATGGGAAATCGCTCGACGCTCCAGAGGGACGCCCAGGGTGGCCAACCGCCTCCTCCGCAGGGTCAGGGATTTCGCGCAGGTACTGAGGGATGGGGTCATTACGCGTGAGGTTGCCCAGATGTCGCTGGAGCGGTTGGAGGTGGACGAGAAAGGATTCGACGAGATGGATCGGCGGATCCTCCAGACCATCATCGAAAAGTTTTCCGGTGGGCCGGTGGGAATCGAGACGCTGGCAGTCGCCGTGGGAGAGGAAAAGGAGACGATCGAAGACGTCTACGAGCCGTTTTTGATCCAGCTCGGGTATCTGGCCAGGACTCCCAGGGGTCGGACCGCCACGCGCCTGGCTTTTGATCACTTCAAGGCTTCCCCTCCCGTCGGGCTCCCGGGCGAGCTGTGGCAGGGTTAACCCCAATCCGAAACTAATAGGCCTGCGATGTCTGGCTAGCCAACGGGTGGCGCGGTGAGCGGGCGCCCACCCACGCCCTCGGCGCGGGTACCCGGCCCGCAGCGGAAGGGCCCCACTGGGGGATGGGTGGAGCGAGGACGACGGGGGCTGCTCACTGCGACAGGACCCGCTGGCCGCGCTACCCACCCGACTGGATATTTTCGGATCGGGGCTAACTGAGAAAGGCTTGAGTCTGCAGCAGGTTGAGGGGCAATGCAGGAATTCGATTCCTTCGCCAAGCTATTGATCATGTTTGGGCTCATCCTTGCCGCCGTGGGCGGGATCCTGCTATTTATCGGGAGGGTCCCGTACATCGGGAGGCTTCCCGGAGACATCTATATCCAACGCAAGAACTTCATCTTTTACTTCCCCCTTGCCACCTCGATCCTCCTGAGCATCATCCTGACACTGCTGTTCTCCTTCTTCAGCCGTCGGTGAACGGACCCGGCGCCGTTAGGAGACGCCTCACCTGTGCCGAATCCTCTTCGAACAGCCGACTTTGACTATGCGCTCCCCGGCGATCTGATCGCCCAGACCCCTGCCCCTGAGCGCGATGGCTCTCGGCTCCTGATCCTCGATCGCACAGTAGGCAGTCTGCGGCATCGGACCTTCCGCGACCTGGCAGAGCACCTCGTCCCAGGAGACCTTTTGGTTATCAACGAAGCCAAGGTGGTTCCTGCGAGGCTCTTCGGCCGTTCAACGCGACACCATGCCGTCGAGATCCTGCTCCTTCAAGAGATCGAAGCAGACCGTTGGGAGGCGTTGATCAGGCCTTCCAGAAAGATTCGCCCTGGCGACCACCTTGTTCTGGCCGATGGGAAGATCGAGGCCGAAGTGCTGGAGAAGCACGAAGATGGGCGCCATCTGCTCCGGACAGCGTACGATGGCAGATTGCACGACCTCTTGTTGCGACTCGGGCAGATGCCGCTTCCGCCGTACATCAAAAGACAGGGTAGAGGGTATAGGGTAGAGGGTATAGAGGAAAAGAGCTCTTCGCCTTCCCTCAACCCTACACCCTATCCCCTAAACCCTGACCTTTTAGATCAAGAGCGATACCAGACAGTGTATGCGAAGCACGAAGGGGCAGTGGCTGCCCCCACCGCCGGCCTCCATTTCACGCCAGGGCTGATCGAGAGGTTGAAGGATCAGGGTGTCGTATTCGCCCCTCTCACCCTCTACGTCGGGGCAGGGACATTTCGCCCTGTTCAGGTGGAAGAGCTCGACAGGCACCGGATGGAGTCGGAGCGTTACATCGTTCCCGAGGAGACAGCCCTCGCCATCAAGTCCGCAAAGAAGGAGGGTCGAAGAGTGATTGCGGTCGGCACCACCACAGTCCGGGCCCTGGAGCACGCGGCAAGAGGTGGCGATGCGGGCGATGTGAGAGCAGGCGCCGGCACGGCGGACCTCTTCATCTACCCGGAGTATCGCTTCAAGATCATCGACGCGTTGATCACCAACTTCCATCTGCCCCGCTCGAGCTTGCTGATGCTCGTGTCGGCCTTTGCAGGCCGGCAATTGCTCCTGGCGGCCTATCGCGAGGCCATCGTTCGGCGCTACCGTTTTTACTCCTATGGCGACGCGATGTTGATCGTGTGAGGAGGCGAAGCGTAAGATCGTGACCTTTGACCTGTTAAAGATCGACCCTGCGACGGGAGCGCGGCGAGGGCGCATCACCACGCCCCACGGCACCGTGGACACCCCCGTCTTCATGCCGTGCGGGACGCAGGCAACGGTGAAGGCGCTCTCTCCCGACGAACTGGTGGCCGAAGGGGTGCAGTTGGTCCTGTGCAACACCTACCACCTGTATCTACGTCCGGGCCACCGGGTCATCGAGGAACTTGGCGGCCTGCATCGATTCATGGCCTGGCCCGGCGCGGTCCTCACCGATAGCGGAGGCTACCAGGTATACAGCATGGCAACCCTGCGGCGAATATCGGAGGAGGGGGTCACCTTCCGGTCTCACCTCGACGGATCAGACCACTTTCTCTCGCCGGAACTCGCCATCGAAATCCAGAAGGCCCTGGGAGCCGATATCGTGATGCCCCTGGACGAGTGCGCCCCAGCCCCCTCGGCCGATGGCTATCTCCGCAGGTCACTGGAGTTGACCATACGGTGGGCGGAACGCTCCAGGGCGGCGCACCCCGATGGCGAGCCGGCCCTCTTCGGCATCGTCCAGGGAGGGACCGATAAGGGCTTGCGGGAAGAGGGTGCGAAGGCACTGCAGCAGATCGGTTTCGAGGGGTATGCGCTTGGCGGGCTCAGCGTCGGTGAGACGAAAGAAGCGATGTACGGGACCATCGCCCACACGACTCCGCTGCTGCCTGCCGATCGGCCCCGCTATCTGATGGGGGTGGGGACGCCCGAGGACCTCGTCGAAGGCGTGGCGCGGGGCGTGGACATGTTCGACTGTGTCCTGCCGACCCGTCACGGCAGAACCGGCAGCCTGTTCACCAGCCTGGGCCGGATCAATATCAAGGGCGCCCGGCATGCCAGGGACGAGCGGCCGCTCGATCCCGCTTGCGACTGTTACACCTGCCGGCACTTCTCGCGGGCCTATCTCCGGCATCTCTTCATGGCAGGGGAGATCCTTGGGCTCCGCCTGAATACGCTCCACAACCTCCATTTCTATCAGACGCTCATGAAGCAGGTCCGCCAGGCTATCGACGACGGAACCTTTGCGGCATTCCGGACAGCGTTCCTCGAAAGGTTTACAGTCCACAGTCCACGGTTCACAGGATCAGACCTGAATCCATCAACCCTGAACCGTCAACCATCACAGGAGGATTGAACATGGGAATTGCGCATGCAGCAGGAGGGTTTCCCGGTGGGGGAGGGCCTGGAGGCGGGCTGACGGCCTTCATTCCGCTGCTCTTGATGTTCGCTGTCTTTTATTTCTTGCTGATCCGCCCGCAGCAGAAGAAGCAGCGGGATCTCAAAGAGATGCTCAACAGCCTCAAGACCGGGGACCAGATTGTGACGTCGGGAGGACTCTACGGGACGATCATCGGGTTCGGAGAGGACAATCGGATCAAGGTCAAGATTGCAGAGAACGTCAAGGTTGACATCGCCAGGAGCGCCATCTCGGGAAAAGTAACCGGCGGGGCCGAGGGCGGGAGAGCAAAGAGCGATTAGTGCCGTTCCAACCACTTACGCCGGAGCAGTGTGGCTCCGGTAAGAGAGACGTATGCCCTGTATACGTGTCTGCCAATCGCCGCAACAAGTTGGAACAGCATTAGGACACAGCCTCCAGTACAGCGCACTTCAGATAGTGGGTCTCCCGAACGCTGAGCAAGATCGGATGATCCTGAGCCTGCGTGCGGAACTCGACGAGCCGGAACCGACGATGGGCGTCCGCCGCCGCGTCCACCAGCATCTCCCGGAATAGCTCGACCGGGAGATGATAGGAGCAGGAACAGGTGACCAGGATCCCCCCGTCACGCAGCAGTTTCATCGCCCGGAGATTGATCTCCTTGTAGCCGCGGATAGCATTCTGCAGCGCCTCTTTCCCCTTGGTAAACGCCGGAGGGTCCAGAACGATCAGGTCGAAGCGCCTCTCTTCACGATCCATCGAGTGCAGCTCGTCGAACGCATTCCCCTCGACAACCCGGACTATGTTCTCGAGGCCGTTTAACTCCGCGTTCCTTACGGCCAACGCCGCCGCATCCTTGGACAGTTCGACGCCCAGCACCGACTTGGCTCCCGCAGCGGCCGCGTGCAGGCCGAAGCCGCCGGTATAGCAGAAGGCATCCAGAACCTCACGTCCCTCCGCGAAAGACCGGAATCGCACGCGGTTTTCCCGCTGATCCAGGAATAGCCCGGTCTTCTGACCCGCAGCGATATCCACCCAGAAACGGACCCCTCCTTCGGAGATCTGCAAGAGCGTGTCGAACTGCCCGTGCAGAACCTCGCTTGTCCGCTTGAGCCCCTCAAGCTCTCTCGCAGGCGCATCATTCCTCGCGTAGATCCCCCGAGGATGAAGGCAGTCGAGGAGGAGCCCTACGAGCATGTCGCGCAGCGCCTCGATCCCCGCCGTCAAGAACTGGACCACCAGGATCTCTCCGTAACGATCGACGACCAGGCCCGGAAGCTGGTCGGCTTCGCCGAAGACTACCCGGTAGGCCTCGGCGTCGGCCACGCATCGTTTTCGGAGGTCGATGCACGCCTGGATCCGGCGGCGCAGGAATGATTCGTCGATCGCTTCATCTTGCCAGGTCAGGAGGCGGACCGCGATCTGCGAGCGGGGATTGATGTAGCCACGCCCGATGAAGCGACCCCTGGCGTCACGGACTTCGACAAGCTCACCAGGGGCCGGACCGCCCTCAACACGCTGGATCTCGCCCTGATAAATCCAGGGGTGTCCGGCCATCGCGCGTCGCTCCCTCCCCTTGTGCAGGACGACCCTCGCCACGCCTCGGCTCTTCATGCCACCCCGCACCTCGCACCCATTATCGTTTCTCCACCGTCACGATCCTGGTGGAGCCACACCGGAGAACCCTTCCCAGTGCCACGTCGAGCCTCATCACGTGCTGGAAGAAGGCATCGAAGCGAGGTGCTTCCTCTCTACGTCGAAAGAGAAGCGACGGCGGGATCAGCATCGTCAGGATATTCATGCTCCGTACTTCCACCAGCCTCAGGCCGTGCGACCGGAGAAGGCGCTGCAGCTCTCGCCAGGTGAAGGTCTTGAACTGCATCCCCTTCCACTCCCGCAGGTGCCCACCCCGGGTCCTGATCGCCCGCCAGAGCTCCCTCGGAAGGTAGAGCAGGTCGGGGCACCACTTCGAGTCCACCTCGAATGAGATGAGGCCGCGGGGGGCGCAGACTCGCACCATCTCCGTCAAGACCACACCCACCGCAGTAAAGTTGTGGCCGATGACATCGCCGTAGGCCAGGATCGCCTGAGCACACCCGTCCTCGAAGGGGAGTTTCGTGATGTCGCCGGTGACAAACCCGACATTGGACTGAAGCTCGCATCGCTTCCGGGCCGCCTCGATCATCCTTTCGGAGATGTCGATCCCGATCACCGGGCCGGCCCGCTGGGCGAGCAGGATCGTCTGCTTTCCTGTCCCGCACCCGAGGTCGAGCGCCAGGCCTCGCGGCCTTGCGCGGGCGATCCACCCCACACATTGCCGGTACACCTGATAACATTCGGCGAAGTAGAACTGGTGCTCGATCTGGTCGTACTCCGCCTGCATGGCATCGTAGACGGCCGCCACATGGGAGCCAACATCACGCCGGTTTGTCTCGGAGATCATGGATGGGCTGGGATGCGGTTATCCCTTTGCCGCTTCCTCGGGCGGGACGTAAGACAGGCCATGCGCCTTCGCCACGGCAGGATGGGTGACGTGGCCCAGGGCGACATTCAGCCCCAGCGACAGCTCCGGACTCTCCAGAACGGCCCGGCGCCAACCGCTGTCGGCGAGCCGTATCGCGTAAGGGAGGGTGACGTTCGTCAGGGCGAAGGTCGAAGTCCTGGCAAAGGCCCCAGGCATGTTCGCAACGCAGTAGTGCAGGATGCCATCCACCTTGAAGACCGGATCGGTATGCGTGGTGGGCCGGCTGGTCTCGACGCAGCCGCCCTGGTCGATGGCAACATCGACTATCACCGACCCGGGCTTCATGCGCTTCACCATCTCGCGGGTCACCAGCTTGGGTGCTCGGGCCCCCGCGATGTACACGGCACTGATGAGGAGGTCGGCCCGTCTCACGCACTCCTCGATGCTCATCTGGTTGGAGATCAGGGTCGTCACGTTGTCGGGCAAGATCTCGTCGAGGTAGCGCATACGGGCTGAATCTACGTCCAGCAGATACACCCAGGCGCCCATCCCGGCGGCCACCTTTGCCGCGTTGTACCCGACGGTTCCGCCCCCGAGGATCACGACAGTTGCAGGTGGAACCCCCGGCACCCCTCCAAGCAGCACGCCCCGACCGCCATGGGGTGTGGCCAGATAGTGCGCCCCGATATGCACCGCCATGCGTCCGGCGACCTCGCTCATCGGTTCGAGCAGCGGCTTCCGCCCGTCCCGCGTCTCCACCGTCTCGTAGGCCACTCCTACCACTCGCCGGTCCAGGAGGACCTTCGTCAATTCAGGAGCGGGCGCAAGGTGGAGATAGGTGAACACGACTTGGCCTTCGCGGAGCAGTTCGCACTCCGGAGGGAGGGGCTCCTTCACCTTGTAGATGAGATCGGCCTCGGCGTAGATCGCCTTCGGATCGGCGACCAGCTCCGCCCCCGCCTTGGCGTATGCCTCGTCCGACAGGCCAGAGCCGAGCCCGGCCCCTCGCTGGACAATGACCCGATGGCCTCTAATCCGCAGGGCCTGAACACCGGCCGGGATG
>JBGQJI010000053.1:0-15422 GCA_041498975.1 Methylomirabilis sp. (SeqCode) | reverse complement strand
GCATAGATGAGGCCCCTGCCGGCGGCCAGGATGAGGCACCAGGCCAGGTCGGCGGTGGTGTCGTCGAGGACGCCAGGTGTGTTGGTCATCATGACCCCGCGTCTGGTCGCGGCCGTGACGTCGAAGTTGTTGAACCCGACGGCGACATTGGAGACGACCTTGAGGTCGGGACAACCGGCCAGGACAGATTCGGAGATGATGTCGGTGAGCGCCGTGATCGCACCCTGTTTCCCCTGCAGTTTCTTGATGAGCTGGCGCGGGGTCAAGGGGATGTCGCGCTGGTTGGTTTCGACGTCGCAGTGCTCGGCGACGAACGCGATCGACTCTTTGAAGACCTTTCGGGTGATCAGGACCTTTGGTCTCAGCGCTCCGCTCCTCTGTAAGGGTACAGCAAAAGGGCGTCTGGTCAGGAAAACCGGCTCAATCTAGCTGCTCCCACCGGAGGCTGTCAAGTATTATTCCGGCCTCCTGCAGGGCTCGGTCCACCGCATCCGTTTCTGACCTTTTCCTTGACACCTTGGAACCGGGATGGTACAAGGCGCGGAGATCGCGTTCCGGAAGCTGCAACGAGCGAGACGCATGAGATGGGAGGAGCAGATGAGCCTTCGGGAGGGACTGACGTTTGAGATGGAACGGCGGGTGACCGAGGCCGAGTCATCCGACCGGCATGGTAATCCGATCGTCCATGTTCTCACCACCCCGATCGTGGTCGAGTGGATGGAGGAGGTGGCGACGGCGGGTGCGCAGCAATACCTGCCCGAAGGGCAGGGAACGGTCGGTAGTGTCGTGAACATGAAGCACCTGGCAGCCACCCCCATCGGGCTCACAGTACGGGTGGTAGCCCATCTGAAACAGATTGACGGGCGACGCCTGGTCTTCTGGATCGAAGCGTTCGATGAAGTGGAGAAGATCGGGGAGTGCCATCACGAGCGATTCATCGTTGACCTGGCGCGCTTTCACGAAAAGGTTGGAAAGAAGCGCGGAGGCACGGCCTCTCGCTAACCCTCCTTCTTGCTGTTCCCGCCGAAGAGTTCGCTTGACAGCCTTTGCCAGGGGGCAAATAATACGCTTCGAAGCAAGGGACCACAGTGCACGCCGGTCTTCTTATCAACTTGCGTTCCTGTGAGGGGAGACAGAGGGTGGGCCTGCAGGCCGGGATGACCTTCGAACTCGAACATCTGGTAAGTGACGAGGTGACCGCGCATCGGATGGGAAACGAAGGGTTCCACGTGCTGGCCACGCCGATTATCTTCGCCTGGTTCGAGGAAGCCGCCCGGATGATGGCGGCCGCGAACCTGGAGACGGGGCAGGGCACCGTCGGGAGCATGGTCACACTGAAGCATCTTGCCGCCACCCCGGTCGGGATGACGGTGAGGGTCAAGGCGACGCTGAGGGAGGTGGACGGGCGACGCCTGCTGTTCGACCTCGAGGCCCACGATGAGAAAGAGAAGATCGCCGAGGGACAGAACGAGCGGTATGTGGTCAATCTGGGAAAGTTTTCGGAGCGGGTCGCGCGGAAGCAGAAGTCGTAGGGACCAGGTGCGAAGTGCGGGGTGCGAAGCATGAGGGGCGAGGTGCTGACGATCGATGGCTCATATGGGGAGGGCGGCGGGCAGATCCTCAGGACAGCCCTCGCATTCTCGGCGATCCTTGGGAGGCCGGTCGAGCTCGTCAAGATCCGAGGCGGCCGGAAGAACCCGGGGCTTCAGCCGCAACACTTGGCCTGCGTCCGGGCACTGGCCGAGATCGCCGGCGCGGAGGTGCAAGGGGCGGAGCGAGGCTCCCCGCACCTGCGTTTCCGCCCTGGACCGATCACTGGAGGATCGCGTCGATTTGACGTCGGGACGGCCGGGGCCCTGTCCCTGGTCTTCCAGACCATCCTTGCTCCGCTTGCATGCGCGACAACGCCGTCCTCTCTTACGATGACGGGCGGGACCCACGTCCGATGGAGTCCGTCGGCCCCCTATGTGTCTGAGGTCTTCCTCCCCATCACTGCCAGAATGGGAGTCCTCGCCTCCTGGCAGGTGCAGCGGGCCGGTTTCTATCCAAGGGGGGGTGGCGAGGTCCGAGCCGCTGTTCAGCCATCCATGCGGCTCGCGGCGCTCGATCTGTCGGATCGCGGCAAGATGCTGGCCATCCGCGGCCTTTCGGCGATCGCCAGATTGCCGAGACGGATTGCCGAGCGGCAGGCAGCCCACGTTCGACGCCGTCTTGCAGAGGCCGGGTACCCGGCGGTCGAGATCGAGATCCAGGAGCTCGATGCGGCCTGCCCGGGGGATGCCCTGTTCCTGTGGGCGGAGTTCGAGCGGTCCCGCGCAGGCTTCGGCGCACTTGGGGAGCGTGGCAAGCCCGCCGAACGTGTCGCCGATGAGGCGACGGACGCGCTGCTTCAGTTCCTCGCCGGCGACGCTGCCACCGACTCCCACTTGGCCGATCAACTGGCGATCCTCATGGCGTTGGCACCGGGCCGCTCGGTCCTGACCACAGCCCGGGTGAGCCAGCATCTTCTTACGAACCTCTGGACGATTCAGCAATTCCTTCCTTTGTCGATATCGCTTGAAGGTGGGATGGGCCAGCCCGGCCGGGTCACCATCGATGGCGCCGGGTTCGCCGCGTCGTCGAAGGCGGGAACGGCGGCGGCCTGTGCCTGAGGCGGAGCGTGGTCAGGAAGGCGAGGACGATCGATGTCCCGGCCATTCAGCGGCTGGTGAATTTCTACGCGCAGAAGGGCGACCTTTTGCCGCGGACGCTCCAGGAGTTATACGAGCGGGTCAGGGATTTTTACATCTTTGAGCATGAAGGACAGGTCGCCGGGGCCTGTTCACTCTTCATCTACGGGGCGGACCTGGCGGAGATCCGATCCCTTGCCGTCGAGGCGGAGTTCGAGGGAAGAGGCATCGGCTGGGCGGTGACCGAGGCCTGTGTCGCGGAGGCGAAGAACCTCCTGATCAAGCGGGTCTTCGCGTTGACGTACAAGACGGCGTTTTTCGAACGTCTGGGCTTCCGGGTCGTCAACAAGATCGAGCTGCCGGAAAAGATCTGGAAAGATTGTCTGAAGTGCAGCAAGTTTTACCATTGCGACGAGGTGGCGGTGCTCCTTGAGCTCTGAGCGACCCAACCTGATGCCGCGGACCGGGATCTTCTATCACCCGAGCTTCTCCCGGCGGAGCTACCTGACGGTGGGAAGGCGCCTGGCCGCATTTCCCGACGCCCTGGGAGACCTCCTCGCTCTCCCCCAGGTTGTCCTGTTCGAGGCCCAGCCGGTTTCCGATGAGCTTCTCCTGAAGGTTCACACCGCCGACCTGATCCGCGAGGTCGCAAAGGACCCCCTCTGATCGACCGCGCGCCACTCGGTCGGAGGGGTGGTTGCGGCGGCCGAGCGAATCTGGCTCGGGGAACTGATCAACGCCTTTGCTTTCATCGGCGCCGGGGGACACCATGCCGGGCGGGATTTTTTTGGCGGCTACTGCTGCTTCAACGACGTCGCGATCGCCATAGAGCGACTCAGGGAAATGCACGGGGTGCGGCGGGTGGCCATATTGGACACCGACGCGCACCATGGCGACGGAACCCGGGACATTTACCGCGACGACCCGGCGGTCTTACACGTCTGTCTGTGCGGGAGCGATTATGCGTCTGCCGATGGGACAAAAGTGGACGTGGCGGTCTATCGCCGCTGCTTGGAAGCCGGGGCCAGAAGTGACGAGGTGTACCTTGAGGCTGCGGAGGCGGCGCTCGCCGCACGGGCCGGGACCTTCTGCCCGGACCTGCTCGTCTGGTATTTTGGATTCGACGGACATCGGGGCGACTACGGCGACCTCGGCCTCACCGCCGCGTGCTACAACGGGCTCGTCGGCCTGACTCTTGCACTGTCGGGTCAGGTCTGCGGCGGTCGCCTCCTGGTCGTCCTTGGAGGCGGCTCGAGAGCAGACCTGGCCTCGTCGCTGATACCCCCGATTATCGCGCGCCTTGCCGATGCGGCGAGATGACCTGATGGAGCGATCGAGGATCTTCGAGGCGTTTCAGTGGGTGGGGCGGGATTTGTATCATCTGGGCCTGATCACGTCGCACGCCGGCAACATCAGCCTCCGGACGGGCGAGCGGGTCTGGATCACCAGGACCGGCTCGATGCTGGGCCATCTCGAAGCAGAGGACGTTGTTGAAACCTCGCTCTCGCGACGTGAACCCCCGCACGCGAAAGCGTCGATGGAGCTGCCGGTTCACCTGGCGATCTACCGTGCGACCTCCGCGCAAGCGATCCTCCATGCTCACCCGCCGTCGGCGGTCGCGCTGTCGCTGCTCGACGAGGCGATCGTCCCGGCCGATTCCGAGGGAGGCTACATCCTTGGGAGGGTTCCGGTGATTGCCGCGAAGAACGTCGTGGCCTCCGCCGAAGTCGCCGACCGGGCCTCGTCGCTCCTCCAAGCACACCGCGCTGTCCTCGTCAAAGGGCATGGGAGTTTCGCGGCCGGTGGAAGCCTCGAGGAGGCTCTGAAGTTCACCACGACCCTTGAGGCGTCGGCGAAGATCCTCTTGCTGGCCAGGGGGGCCGGGTGGAGGCCATCGCAGTGAAAAGAGGACAGGCGCCATGAACCCGCCGTCCGAGGCCACTCGTCATCAGATCCTCGCAGTTTCTGACGCCACCGGCGCCACTGCGGAACTGGTTGTGCGAGCGGCGCTGGCCCAGTTTCAGACAGTCGAGGTCGAGATCCGACGCCTCCCCAATGTCCGGACGGTCGATGAGGTTCGACGTGCGATCGAGACGGCGAAGGCGAGCGGAGGGATCGTCGTCCATACCCTGGTCTCCGAGGAACTCCGCCAGGCGGCATTGCACGAGGGGAGGAGGATGGACGTGGCAACCATCGACCTGCTCGGTCCGCTCCTGCTACGCCTCACCGACCTGCTTCGCATTCCGCCGCTCGTCCAGCCAGGCCTGTTCCGGCAACTGAGCGCCGAGTACCTGCATCGGATCGAAGTGATCGAATACAGCGTCAAACACGATGACGGCCAGGACCCCTTCGGCCTGGACCTGGCGGACATCGTCCTGGCGGGGGTTTCGCGGACCTCAAAGACGCCGCTCAGCATCTATCTTGCGGGGAAAGGGTGGCGGGTGGCGAATGTGCCGGTCATCCTGAATCTCCCTCTCCCTGGCCAATTGATGAAGATCGATCAAAGTCGGATCGTCGGGCTCATCCAGGACGCGGAACGGTTAGTGGAGCTGCGCCGCGCCAGGCTCGAGCACCAGGGCGCCCCCTCCAGTCACGCCTATGCGGATCTGGAAGAGGTGCGCTCCGAGCTCCGCTACAGCCGGTCCCTCTTCCGCAGGGCGGGCTGGCCCGTCATCGACATGACCAGCAAATCGATCGAGGAGGCAGCGAGCGAGGTCCTTGGCCTGATACCAGCCCGCGGAGCATCGGCGCCGGCTGCGGAGAAGGAGCCACGCAGGCGTCAAAGAAAGGCAGCCAAAGCGCGCGGCTCGCGGCCGGTTCGAAGAACCGCGTAGCGGGTGTGAACGCGTTCTCCATTGTCAGGTGACGTCTCAACCCGAGAAGGGTTGCACTCTCCCCTGTGTTCTGCGCCAGCAACCTCCCTGAGTCTCCTCGATAGGCGTTTCCATCGCCAGCCGCAGTTTCCTCATTCACGGTTTCTGGAATACAGGTGATGAGGCTCGCCATTCTTGTTGCGAAGCCCTTGGTTGGAGTTTCGTTGCAGTGGTCGTCTCGAATGGTTGCGTTCGAAGGTGAGGCCCTTCCTGCAGCCCAATTCACCGTTGAAATCACCTGAGAAACAGGGTATCTTCTTGCTCTAACGGCTGGGAGGACTCGCGAGGCGAATCGCTTCAGAGGGAGACGATGGCGAACAGGCAGACCACCAAACACGAGGTGAGGAAACAGCGCAAGCAGGAGGTGAAAGAACAGCGAGCGTTCGAGAAGAGGCGGGCGCAACAGCGGAACGTGGCCTTGAAGATCGGCCTTTACGCAACCCTATCAGCAGCGCTGCTGGTCTCTGCCTACTGGGCGTATGGGAAGATCACCGAGAAGGTTGCCTGGACCGGTGCCCCGATCCTTCAAAGTCCGCATATCCCTCTCGGCACCGCTCATCCACCGTATAACACCGATCCACCCACCTCGGGGCCCCACACAGATGAACTGGCCGTATGGGGTGTTCACAGTGATCCGATCCCCAAGGAGATGCAGCTTCACAATCTCGAAGACGGCGGGGTTGTCATCAACTATTCCTGTCGGGACTGCCCGGAGCTTGTCGAGCGCTTGAAGGCGGTCGCCGGGCGATACGATCGGGTCGTTCTTGCGCCATACCCTGGGCTGGATCGGAAAATCGCGCTGACGGCATGGGGCAGGATCGACAAATTTGACGAGTTCGACGAGACGCGCATCGTCACGTTCATCAAGACCCATATCGGGATCGACCATCACCGCAGCGGTGGCTAGGTGCCCGGTTTGTACCGCTGGACCCTCTCCCTTGGAGGAGAGGGCGGCGGAGAGGGTGTTACGTGCGTTGATGAACGATCCGGGCTACTCCTCCTTCACCTCGCCATCCCATTCGATGGCGATGCCGCGCTGCACTGACTGGGAGGCGGGGCAGCCCTTCTCGTGGACCTCGATGGCGCGCAGGGCCTCCTCGCGTTTCCCCTTGGGGACCTTCACCGTGTAGTGCACCTTGATCTTCGTGATTAGCGGCTTGCCGTCAATGTTTTCGATGATTCCCTCGACCTCCGATGACAATCGGTCGGGCTGTGTCGGAATCTTGCGTGCCGCTAGCGCCCCGGCTAGCGTGCCGGTCATTCACCCGGCCACCGCTGCGATGATGTGGTCGAGGGTAGTGGGCAGCTCTTCCTCCGGCTCCACTCCGTAGAACTTCTTGATCCCGCCGTGCACCCCGTACCGCACGGGTTCAGGAAATGCCTCGATATAGGCCCGGCGGACCGGGCCCTTGTCCTTGATGATCTTGGACTTGGAGACATGGATCAGCTCAGCCACAGGCAATCCTCCTTTAGGTGTGAGGGTCGGTGTGTGTGTCCTCCTGTGCGCGGCCGGGTCATTGCTATGAGGTCAGCGCCGACCGTAGCCAGAGGCCGCTGGCCAGGAAGAGCTTCCGGGACTTTCCGAGCGCGATACCGCCCCGAAAGACATTGTATTGTCGTTGCTCGATCTTGAGCAAGAGGCGGTAGTAGATGGCCCGCATGATCTCTGCGGCCAGAAGCGAGCGCTTATCATCCGGCGGCAACGCCGCCGAGGCCGCCCGAAAATAATCCCGAGCTCGCTCACACTGAAACCGCATCAGCTCCACGAAGGCGTCGTTGTACCTGCCGGCAAGCAGCTCCTCTTCAGAGTACCCGAACTTCCTGAGTTCATCTTGTGGGAGATAGATCCGTCCCCGCTTTGCATCGACCGCGAGATCCCGAAGGATGTTGGTGAGCTGAAAGGCGATGCCCAGTTGCTCGGCGTACGTCTTCGTCTTCGGGTTCGTATATCCGAAGATCTCGATGCAAATGAGGCCCACCACCGATGCCACCCGGTAACAGTATGGGTACAGCTCCCCAAATGTCGCATATCTGGCGCGGGCAAGATCCATTTCCATGCCGTTGAGCAGTTCCTCAAAGTAGACCTTCGGGATGTCGAACCGGCGCGCCGCCTGGCCCACTGCGGCGATGACGGGGGGGCCAATGTTCTCCTGGAAGTAGGTATCGAGTTGCTTCCGCCATCGAGAAAGCGCCTCGGCGGGATCTCCTCCGGCCTTCGCCTCGTCCACCAAGTCGTCACTCAATCGGCAGAAGGCATAGACGGCGTAGATCGCCTCGCGTTTCGGCTTGGGGAGGAAGAGGAAGGCATAGTAGAAGTTCGAGCCGCTCCCTTTCGTGACCTTGCGGCTGACGGTTCGAAGGTCATCTGACCGGTTCATGACCGGTATTATAGAGGGATCACCGCTCCGAGGCAACTTGTAGGGGCGGCCGGCCCGGTCGCGCCTACCCGGCTTTACGATTGACAGGCGCGAATCCCTTCGTGTACGCTGCAGACCATCCTGAGCCTCCGAGCATTGCCTCCTCAGGAGAGGAGGATGTCGTGTGGATGACGAATTGCTGCTCGATCGGCGACATCCGAGGTTGATTCCGGTATGTTCGAGCGCTGAATTGAAGAAGCTGGCCCGGCAATGACTGAGAGGCATCAAAAGCCCGGGCGAGGGTTGATCTGCTGAAGGCGCAGAGGCCCTGCTCGGGTTCATTGTTTTGGGTGGAGATGATGGGGACATGAAACGTCTGATTGTGACGGGGGATGATTTCGGGCTGTCGCCGGCGGTCAACCAGGCGATCTTAAAAGCCCACGAGCATGGCCTGCTCACGAGCGCGAGCCTGATGGTGAACGGGTCCGCCGCCGCAGAGGCAGTCGCGCTGGCCAAGGCGCACCCGACGCTCGCCGTCGGGCTGCACCTTGTTCTGTGCCAGGGCCGTGCGACGCTCGCCCCCCACCGGATTCCAGGTCTCGTGGATGCCGAAGGAAACTTCTGCAGGAGCCCGGTTCGCGCCGGCTTCCGGTATTTCTTCGTCAGATCACTCCTGGGCCAACTGCGCCGCGAGATCGAGGCCCAGCTCGCCGCATTTGCTGCCACCGGCCTTGTCCTTTCGCACCTGGATGGACACTTGAACCTTCACCTCCACCCGACCGTCCTCACGATCCTCCTGGAGCTGGCGAGCCAGTATCGCATTCACGCCATGCGCCTCCCGCTCGACGACCTTCGATCGACTCTGGCCCTGGATACAAAGCGACTCGGCTATAAGCTGTCTCATGCCGTCATCTTCGGATTATTGTCCCGGTACGCCAAGGGACGACTTGCAAGGGCGGGGATCCGCGCGCCCGACCGCGTCTATGGGCTGCTTCAAAGCGGTGACATGAACGAGGCCTTCCTGCTGGGCCTCTTGCCCAGGATTCGAGACGGGCTGGTCGAGTGGTACTGTCATGTGGGTCTGCCCCCCTGTCCGCAGCTTGAGCGTTGGACCCCGACTTATCGGCACCGCCAGGAGCTCGAGGCCCTGACGAGTGAACGCGTGCTGAAGGGGGTGGCGGCTCAAGGGATCGTGTTGACCTCCTACCGGGACCTGCAGGAAGGTTCGGCCTCGCGCAGCTCGATCAGCCGGCCGCCATCGCCGATCCGGTAGAGGGTGCCGCGCCAGCGGATTCGTTTTCCTGTAAAGCTCAGAGCCCACGCGAGAAAGCTCACGAGATCCCCAGGCAGCAAGAGCATCAGGTGAGCGGCGGCATGTCGGGACTTGAGGATGAAGGCATCAACGACATACGCTGCGGCAGCCCTGACCCCGATCGTGGCAGCGGCGGCGGTCAGGGCTGTGGCCGAGAAGCGGTCGAGGAACAGGAAGAGCACTGAGAAGATCGTGCCATGGCTGATCCCGGAGAGGAGGTAGCCGATTGGTCGGGAGGCACGGTTGGTCCTGGTCCAGCGGACGAGGCGGCCGAATACCTCGGAGAACCGTGGCCGCCCCAGGACACAGGCAACAGGGTAGTCGGAGAGGAGCAGCCGATACCCCTGTCGCCGGGCTTCCAGGGCCAGGTGGTAGTCGTCTGCCAGGAGGTCGGCAAACGGGGTGAAGCCGCCGGCCTTCTCCACGATGCTGCGGCGGAGGGCGAGGGTGGAGCCGAATGCGAAGGCGACTCCTTCAACCGCATAGGCGGCCATCACAGACGGCGCGAAGGCGGCGTCGATGGCCCATTCCTCGAGGCGAGCGGCGAAGCCCTCTGCGCCGTCTCCGCGATAGAGGCAGGTGACCAGGCCGACCGTCGGATCGAGGAACGGTGGGGCGATGTGGCGCAGATAGTCGGGTCCGACGCTGACGTCGCTGTCGCTGATGATCACGATCTCGTGGGTCGCAAAGGGAAGCATCTGCTGCAGCAGGCTGATCTTGCGGTTCGGCCCATAGCTCTCAGGCCCGATTACGAGCCGGTGCCGGCCGCCGGGCGATTCCTGCAGGACGCGCTGTAGCACCGGCATCGCAGGGTCCTGAGGGTCGGCCACGCCGAAGATCACCTCGTAGGCCGGATAGTCCTGGCGGCAAAAGCCGCGGCAGTTCTCTGCAAGGTCCGGGTCCAGGCCCCTGACAGGCTTCAGGATCGTTACCGGCGGCGCGCCCTCCGGACGCTCTGTGGGCCGCTTTGAGAGGAATTTCAGCGCGCCGAGGAGGCAGAGCAGCCAGTATCCAACCGATGCCGCCATGAGGCTCAAGATCGCCAGCCTTGCAAGGCCCATCGCCCCTCCTTCCTCGGCCATCATACTGTAGAACGGTCGGAGGGTATAGCTTGAAATATCGGCCCGATGGCTGCCCTCGGTGTGTCAGCGCGAAAAGAAGTTGACACCCGTGCTTTGCGTGGCCATATACTACACCACATGCGGTAGATGAAGTATTGTTGCCATTCTGTTGTGTAGTCGCAATAGTTCGTCCTCGGGCGTGATCCGCGGAGAAAGGAGCACAGGATGGGTCAGTGGTCGCGAATCGGCGTGGCCTGGTGGACGGCGGTCGCCGTCATCATCACGGGCGCGTCGGCCGTGGTCGCGGCGGAGCAGGAGAACGTCGTCATCAAAGAGGACTTCCTGGTGCAGGGAAGGGACCAGGGGATCAAGCTGTTCGTTCGGGAGAAGCGACTGGCGAACCTGCCAAAGATCACCAGGGACAATGTGGTCCTCTTCGTCCACGGTCTTCCAAGCCCTGCCTCCGTCATCTTTGACCTTGCCGTTCCCGGGTACTCATGGGTGGACTATGTGGCCGAACGTGGCTTTGATGCGTTCACCCTGGATATCAGGGGGTTCGGACGCTCGACCAGGCCACCCGAGATGAAGGACCCGCGCGACCAGAACCTCCCGCTCGTCCGCGCAGATCAAGTGATGCGGGACATCGATGCGGCCGTCGATTACATCCGCTCCAAACGAAAGGTGGACAGGGTCAACCTCATCGGATTCTCGATCGGCGCCTCGTGGTGCGCCCTCTATTCGACGCTGCACCCGGAGAAGGTGAACAAGCTGGTCATGTATGGGGCGGTGTACGGAAAGAACCCCACCTTTCTCAAAGCGTTCGGCGACCCCACGAACCCGGACCGGCCCTACTATGAGATGGGGGCGTACCGCTATGTCCCCCGCGGTGAGTTGCTGGACACCTGGGACGGGTGGATCAAGCCGGAGCTCCGGGACGGCTGGCGAGAGAAGGAGGTGATGGATGCCTGGATCGATGCGGTCTTCGCCTCCGACCCGACGGCGAAGCAGCGGACGCCGGAATCGATCCAGCTCCCGAACGGCCCGTACATCGATTGGCATGAGATCCATGCGGGCCGATCGTTGTTCGACCCTGCGAAGATCAAGGTTCCGACCATGATCGTTCGGGGGAGCAGCGAGGAGATGATCAGCAGCGAAGCGGCCGATGATCTCCTCCAGAAGCTCACCTCAGCGCCGTACAAACGACGTCTGGACATCGGGGACTCCACCCATTACGCCCTCCTGGAGAAAAATCGCCTCCAGCTTTATCGGGGCGTCCAGGCCTTCCTGGAAGAGTGACGACCGGCCACATCAGACAACCTTCCAGCTAGTCATCGCGAGCACCTGCAAGGCTTTCAGTAGCCCCGATAGGCGCTTCATCGCCTCGCTTCGGAATCTTAAAGGCCATCTCTTTTCCTCTCCTTGATGTTCACCTTGTAACACATCGTACGATCCCCCTTTCTTAGCCGTCAAGACTCTTGGACACCAATCGTGATCTCGCGCTTCTTCATGAGCTGATCGCGTGAGAAAGCTGCTGATCATCGAGAAAATACGGCGAGATTGCTTCGGCCGACGTTGTCGGCCTCGCAATGACAGGCCCGCTTCGACAGAGCTCAGCGCAGGCCCTTCGACTCAGCTCAGGCTGCGCACTGAGCCTGTCGAAGTGACAGGCGAGGGGTCTCGCTCCTCGCAATGACACTAGCGGGGGGGCCTTCCGGGGCAATGACAAGCGATCTCCTGATTTGGGGTGTCAGATCGTTCTTGAAGGGCAGCGGCAATGTGGGCTATGATGACGGGACGATTGAATGCGCGAAATCTTGATACCTCCCGCGCTTTGAGGGGGGAGTTGTACCGGTGGGTGTTCAGGAGGAAAACGATGGAGTCGAAACAGGACGTTCGGGACCCGTTCGAGCGTATCGGCGCCGAGACGGCCAAGCAGATGATTGAGAAGGGCGGCGTGGTTGTGGTTGACGTACGCGAGCCGGCGGAGTGGAGCCAGGGACATATCCCCAACGCTGTGCACATCCCCCTTGGTACACTCATGAACCGTCCTCGGGAGCTGCTGCTGCAGGACGGCATCATTTTCGTGTGCGCTGAGGGGGTGCGGAGCGCAGTGGCCTGCGAGGTCGCGGCCGCTATCGGCAGGACACAGCTCTACAACCTGGAAGGTGGGACCATCGCCTGGTGGAAGCAAGGCTATCCATTAGTGAAATGATGCCGAGCCGCCCAGCGTCACCGCGCCCCTTTCCCTGATGCCTGCGCCGCTGCAGATCCGGTTCGGGACGGACGGATGGCGCGGGGTCATTGCCAGGGACTTCACCTTTGATGGCGTTCGACTGGCTGCCAGGGCCATCGCGGCGGCCTTCCAGGCCATCCATCCTGATCGCCACCGGCCGCTATTCGCCGTCGGCCACGATACGCGCTTCCTATCCCCTCTGTTTGCGCTCGAAGCGGCCGAGGTCCTTGCCGCCGAAGGCCTAGACGTTTGCGTGACGGCTTCCCACGTTCCCACCCCGGTTTTGGCATGGTCTGTCCCTCTTCTCGCCGCGCAGGGCGGCCTGATGATCACCGCGAGCCACAATCCTCCCAGCTATAACGGGCTGAAGGTCCGCATGGCCGACGGCGGCCCGGCGACGGCGAGATTGACGGACCAGATCGAGGCAGAGGTGCGGCGCAACGCCGGCGATCCCGACGTTCGGCATGAAGCCGTTCCTTCCCGTGTGCCCCCCACAGCCGGAGGCGCGATCGGGCCGTTCGATCCCCTTCCGCAGTATTGTGAGCGGCTGCGCGCCCTGGTCAACGTGGAGCGTATCACCCGGTCGCGCATTCACGTGATCATCGACCCGATGTACGGGGCGACCCAGGGCTTTGTGGCGACTCTGCTTCGGGACTTCGGGCTGGATGTCGAGGAGATCCATGGAGAGGTCAACCCATGGTTCGGGGGAGTGCCCCCGGAGCCGCTGCCCGGGCACCTCGGCGAGCTGGTGGCAGGGATGAAGGCCCTGGGCGATTCGAGGACGATCGGGCTGGCGTTTGACGGTGACGGCGATCGCCTGGCCGCGATCGATGAGAACGGCTCCTACGTCACCCCGCACCAGATCTTTGCACTGCTGTTGCGGCACCTGGTGACCAGGCGAGGCCTTGCCGGGATGGTGGTCAAGACGTTCTCCACCACCATGATGATTGACCGGTTAGCGGCCACCTACGGCCTGCCGCTTACGGTGACCCCGATCGGGTTCAAGCACATTGCCGAGGTCATTCGGGAGGAGCCGTTCCTGATCGGGGGAGAGGAGAGCGGCGGAATCGGGGTTGCCGGTCATATTCCTGAGCGGGATGGAATCCTAAGCGCTTTGCTGCTGCTGGAGGCTCTCGCGACCGAGGAGAAGACGCTAGCTGCGCTCCTCAAGGGGTTGGAAGCCGAGGTTGGGCCGCATTTCTATCGGCGCCTGGACCTGAAGCTGGCCGGGGTAGAAGAGGCGTTGGAGGTCGGCAGGCGAATCGGCGCCGAACCGCCGGCCGGTTTCGAGGGCCTGCACGTGAAAGAGGTTCAGACCTTGGACGGGGTGAAGTTGGTCGCCGAGGATGGAAGCTGGCTTTTGATGCGGCCATCAGGGACCGAGCCGGTACTTCGCCTTTACGCCGAGGCGCAGACCGTCGATCAGGTCTCCCGGTTGCTCGATTGGGGGAAAGCGTACGCGGCCAGGGTGTGCAAGCTGCCTCAGCCTGGGTGATCCACAAGCGGGCTCAACACCCTCACCCCGGCGCTCTCCCTCAAGAGTGAGGAAGCACAAACCAACGCGCTCGTCCCGATGGGGAAAAGGCTATTGGTGAGGGCGACCCTGATGGTCGGCCACATACCAAGCCTTTCGCGTGGTCGCTCACTTCGACTGGGGCGGGGTCTCCCCTGGGGGCGGGCTTGCCGCAGGCGTGGATACCGCGGTCTTGGGTTTGGGCCGCTTTTCTGCTGCCGCGGGCTCCGCTCGTTTCTTTGGCTTCGGCTTTTCCGACGGAGGCCGCGGGGCAGGCCTGGATGCCAACGCAGCCCTGTGCCTGGCCTTTCTGGCCTCCTCACGCCGTTTCTGCCTGCGTCTGAGCTCTCGGTCTTTCTCTCGCACTGTGGTCTCTCCACGAGGAATTGGATCGTGTCTGGTGGGGCATTATAAAAGGTTGATGTCGGAATGCAAGAGAAATCGCTGGCCACATGATCGCCCGCCTGAAAGCTGACTTGGCAGGCGCGCTGCTCGCCGCCGTGCAGAAGGCTGGCTTCGAAACCGGCCTGCCTCCGATTGTGCCCACGGAGGTTTCGTGGGAATATCCTCCCGACGCGGCCTTCGGTGACCTCTCGACCACATTGGCCTTCGGCCTTGCGAAGGCGCTGAAACGCAGGCCGCACGAGCTTGCCGAACAGGTTGCCGCCTGCGCGCAACTCCCGCACGATCTGGTTGATCGCGTGGAGGTGGCCGGGGCGGGCTACCTCAACTTTTTTGTCGCGAAGGCGTTTTGGCGGGGCGTGGTTCAGGGGATCCTGAAGGCGGGGTCCACGTACGGGAGGGCTGATGTCGGCGGGGGGCACCGGGTGCTCGTGGAGTTCGTCAGCGCGAATCCGACCGGCCCGCTAGTCGTCGTCAGCGCCAGGGCCGCAGCCGTGGGTGACGCCATCGTCCGCCTCCTGGAGGCGGTGGGGTATCGACCGTACCGCGAGTACTATGTGAACGATGCCGGAAACCAGTTCCGAACCCTCGCCTTGGCCATGGAGGTGCGCTGTCGGCAGCTCCTGGGCGAGGAGTGCCCGATGCCCGAGGAGGCCTACCCCGGCGAATACCTGATCGAGCTTGCGCGCGAGTTTCTGAAGACGCAGGGGCAAGAGGCGCTGAGCGCCCCGGAACGGGAGCGCCGGGAGCGATTGGGCCGCTTTGCGGTCGAGCGGATCCTCGGCTGGCAGCGGGCGGCGCTCGAGGCGTACGGGGTCACCTTTGACAATTGGTTCAGCGAACGTGCCCTCCGGGAACGCGGCGAGCCAGAGCGGGCGATTGAGGCATTGAGAGCGCGAGGTATCCTGTACGAGCAGGAGGGAGCGCTCTGGTTTCGCTCCACCGCCTTTGGCGACGACAAAGACCGCGTTCTCGTGAAGAGCGACGGGGAGATCACCTATT
>JBGQJI010000052.1:0-15720 GCA_041498975.1 Methylomirabilis sp. (SeqCode) | reverse complement strand
TACCCTGCTTCGATCAGTTTGTCAAGCTTTTCGAATGCCAGGATGCTTTCCCCTTCGAAGCCGGCCGGCCCGATCTCGATGACGACAGCGCCTCGCCGCCGGCACTCTTCCAGCTCCCGTCGCATCTGGGCCTTTCCGAGCCAGTCGATGACCCGCCACGGGAGAAGCCGCCTGAAATCCTGCCTGCGCCTGAAGAGGAATCCGAGATTAACCGCCACGATCACCCGCGCTCCTTGCTCCAGGGCGGTGAGGGCAGGCAGGCTCCCCGCAAGGGCGCCGTCGACCAGGAATCCTCCGCGGTACCGGGCGGGGAAACGCGAGGGCATGGCTGAGCTTGCCATGAGCGCCTCGACGACCGGCTCCTCTGGCGTCCTGCCCAGGACCGCCCGCCCCGGCGGGTACAGTCGTGTCGCAGTGGCCAAGAGCGAAGGGCGCAATGCAGAAAACCTGAGTCCTTTGAGCCTGAGTTTCTCTTCCAGCCACCGGCGCCGCTGACGCCGACCGAAGAGCTGAATGACCTTGAGAAGCTTTACCGGCTGAGGGAGATCGACAAATCGATCCTGAAGAGCGATCGCCGCGTCGCGCAACCGCTCGATGGCCCACCTGTGATCATCGTCCGTCGCGAAGACGGCGCCCACGATCGCCCCTATGCTGACCCCTACCAGGAGGTCGGGAAGAAGGCCCTCTTCCTCCAGGGCACGGAGCACGCCGATATGTGCGGCCCCGCGTGCTGCCCCTCCTCCCATGACCAGCGCGAAGAGCGGCGGATCAGCTATGGCGGTGCGAGGCGCCTTCACCCCAGCGACTCGTCGATCCAGGCCAGGTAGTCAGGGGAACCGGCCAGAATAGGCAGCGCAATCACCTCCGGCACCGTGTAGGAGTGTAACCTCTTGACGGCTTCGATCAGGGACGGGACCAGATCGCTCCGGCTCTTCACGAGCAGGAGCGCCTCTTCCTGGTCTTCGATCGCTCCCTGCCATCGGAAGAGCGAGCGCACACCGGGAGAGATGTTCACACAGGCCGCCAGCCGAGCTTCGACCAGCGATCTCCCGATCGCCTCAGCCTCCTTTGTCGAGGGCGCAGTGACCAGAACGACGACATGGGTCGGGACCTTATCCATTGGCTTCTCTCCTTGCTGCTAACAAGCCCTTCCTCCATGACATGCGATGATCCAGCCGCAGAATGACCCGCTTAAGTTGGTGGCCAACTCTTCGCGCCGAGTCGACAGCAAGGTTCCATCGTGAGCCCTGACACTTTTTCTCGGACCAGCCCCTATCGACCGCACGTAGACATGGTGGCTTTTCCCCATGAAATTTAATAGGTTATGTGGAATGTAGCCTAGCTGCGTTGGGAAGTCAAGGGGTTTCGCATCGGTCAGACCCCTTCCAAAAATGGCTCAAAAACTTAGTAATGACTTGTAAAAAATCTTGACAGGAGTGGGCTCAAGTATTATCTTTCGAGGTGGAAGCTAGGCAGCCGGCCACTGGATGAGCCGAATAGTCATTAGGAGGAGAAAAAGTGCCAAAAGTCATCGGGATTGACCTTGGAACGACCAACTCAGTCGTGGCGATCATGGAGGGCGGGGATCCGGTCGTCATCCCTAACGTAGAGGGGGGCCGTCTGACCCCTTCGGTTGTCGCCTTCACGAAGGAGGGGGAGCGGCTGGTAGGGCAGGTGGCAAAGCGCCAAGCCACCACGAACCCGGAAAACACCGTCTTCTCCATCAAGCGGTTCATGGGTCGCCGCTATGAGGAGGTCAGCCAGGAGATCAAGCTGGTCCCGTACAAGGTCGTCCGCGCCAGCAATGGGGATGCGTGGGTGGAGGTGAAGGGGAAGCGGTATTCGCCGCCAGAGATCTCCGCCATGATCCTCCAGAAGTTGAAGGCTGACACGGAGGCGTACCTGGGTGAGAAGATCACGCAGGCGGTGATCACTGTGCCGGCGTATTTCAACGACTCACAGCGCCAGGCCACCAAAGACGCCGGCAAGATCGCCGGCCTCGAGGTGCTGCGAATCGTTAACGAGCCCACTGCGGCATCCCTGGCGTACGGGCTGGACAAGAAAAAGGACGAGAAGATCGCCGTCTACGACCTGGGGGGCGGGACCTTCGACATCTCGATCCTGGAATTGGGCGAGGGAGTGTTCGAAGTCAAGGCCACAAACGGCGACACTCACCTCGGAGGCGATGACTTCGACGAGCGGGTCATCAACTGGCTGGTCGAGGAGTTCAAAAAGGATCAGGGGATCGACCTCCGCAAGGACCGGATGGCACTGCAGCGATTAAAGGAGGCGGCGGAGAAGGCCAAGTGCGAACTCAGCACGACCCTTGAGACCGAGGTGAACCTGCCGTTCATCACGGCCGACGCGTCTGGGCCCAAGCACCTGAGCTTGAAGCTGACGCGGTCGAAGCTCGAGCAGTTGACTGACGAGTTGGTCCAGCGGACCATCGGACCCTGCCGTCAAGCCCTGAAAGATGCCGGACTGCAGCCTGGTGACATCAACGAGGTCGTCCTGGTGGGTGGCCAGACCAGGATGCCGAAGGTCCAGCAGGTCGTGAAAGAATTTTTCGGCAAAGAACCGCATAAGGGGGTCAACCCTGACGAGGTGGTCGCAATCGGTGCGGCGATCCAGGCTGGGGTGCTGGTGGGGGACGTGAAGGACATCGTCCTCCTGGACGTGACGCCCCTCTCCCTCGGGATCGAGACGCTGGGAGGGGTGATGACCCGGCTGATCGAGCGGAACACCACCATCCCGACTCGGAAAAGCGAGATCTTCACGACGGCGGCCGACAGCCAGACGAGCGTCGAGGTCCACGTCCTCCAGGGGGAGCGGCAACTCGCCAAGGACAGTCGAACCTTGGGCCGTTTCCACCTGGATGGCATCCCATCGGCGCCGCGCGGGGTTCCGCAGATCGAGGTGAGCTTCGACATTGACGCCAACGGCATCCTCAACGTGGCCGCCAAAGACCTCGGCATCGGCAAGGAGCAGAAGATCACGATCACGGCCAGCTCGGGCCTCACCAAAGAAGAGATCGACCGGATGGTCAAGGATTCGGATCGGTTTGCCGACGAAGATAAGAAGCGTCGAGAGGAAATCGAGGTCCGGAACCAGCTCGATGGCCTCTGCTATCAGACCGAGAAAATGCTCAATGAAAACCGAGAAAAGCTGCCGATCAGCGAGCTGAGCAACCTGGAGGCCGCCATCGCCGCCGGCAAGGAGGCCTTGAAGAGCGAGGAGGTCGGGAAGCAACGGGAGGCGCTGGATCAGCTCACGAAGGCGTCCCACAAGCTCGCCGAGCTGCTGTATCAGCAGGCCCAGAGCAAGCAGCCCTCCCCGGAGGGAGCGGGCCAGGCGGGCGGGCAGCCTCAGGGCCAGCCATCTCAGGGCGGGCCCGAGGGCGATGTGGTAGATGCCGAGTTCGAGGACCTCGGCGGCAAGGGCGACAAGAAATAACTGTTCCATGCGCCTCAATCAAAGGCTGGTCATTGCGAGAAGCGGGACCCCTCGCCTGTCCTGAGTTGAGTCGAAGGGCCGCCGCTCGGGGCAGGCTGCGTACTTTAGGCCCCCGATGGACCCAATGCGAGATTGCTTCGGCTGCGCCTCGCAACGACACTGCGTGTCGGATTGCCACCCCTTCGCGGAGTTTATCCTGAGCGAAGCCGAAGGGCTCTGGGTTTCGGCTTATTTGGTCGCCCGAAATGACAATATGATGCGGTAAGAAAGGAGGTGAAGACGATGGCGATCGTTCGATGGGATCCATTCCGCGATGTCGTGACGCTTCAGGACAGAATGAACCGAATGTTCGATCAGGCGCTGTCCAGGACGCGGGCTGACGACGAGGAGGGGCTGACCGCCTCCACATGGGTGCCGGCCGTGGACATCTTCGAGACCGCGGACAGCATCGTCATGAAGGCGGAGCTGCCTGGGGTCAGCCGGGAGAACATCGACATCCAGGTGCGGGACAACACCCTCACGCTGAAAGGTGAGCGGAAGTTCGAGCGGGACGTCAAGGACGAGAACTACCTGAGGATCGAACGCTCGTACGGGGCGTTTCAGCGTGCCTTCAGCCTCTCCACGGCCATCCAGCAGGACAAGATCAAGGCGGTGTTCAAAGACGGCGTCCTCGAGGTGACGTTGCCGAAGGCCGAGGAGGCCAAGCCAAAGCAAGTGAAGGTCGAAGTGAAGTAGCAGGGAACTGTAACAGAGAACCATGACCAGCCTGCCTCACAGCAAGGAGGCAGGCGGAGGGCCATAGAATGTATCAGCTGATAGAACGCCGAAAGGAGGGATGACCTATGGCTCTTCAGGGCTTGCTGCCGAGCCTCAAGACCCATTGGGACCCCTTTGCCGGGATCCAGGACATTCAAAAAGAGATGAACGGGGTTTTCGATGCCTTCTTCAAGCGGATAGATCGTCCGGGAACATCCCCGGACGTGGGGTGGACGCCCGCCGCCGACATCTATGAAACGAAGGACGAGATCGTGGCGGTCCTCGAGCTGCCGGGAGTCGATCAAAAGGAGATCGATATCTCCCTGGTTGGCGACACCCTGACGGTCCGAGGGGAGCGGCATCGGGAGTATAAGGTCGGGGATGAGAGCTACTACCGAGTGGAGCGGGTCCACGGGCCTTTCTCTCGGACCCTGCTCCTCCCGTCGATGGTAGATGCCGATGGGATCAAGGCCGTCTACAGGAACGGGCTGCTCGAGATCCGGCTCCCCAAGCGGGAAGAGGCGAAGCCCAAGACGATCCCGATCGAGGGGGCGTGAGGCTCCTGGGAGGGTCCCAACGGGGCGTGAGTGGAGGTTCGAGGACGGAGTCATCGCTCCGCCTGAACCCCCGCTTTCTTTGCCCGCGTAGCAGGGACGAGTGGCGAACAGCCTGGTGGTGCGGATGAACAAGCGCGACTACTACGAGGTGCTGGGTGTCGGCAGAAGCGCCTCGGAGAAGGAGATCAAGAACGCCTACCGGCGGCTGGCCAGGAAACACCACCCAGACGTCAACCCAAAGAACAAAGCGGCAGAGGCGAAGTTCAAAGAAATCAACGAGGCGTACGAGGTCCTGAGCGACCCGGCGAAGCGGCGGCAATACGACCAATTCGGGCACCAACCCTTTGGCGGCGCCCATGAAGGGGCGCAGTACCCCGGTGGCGGGCCTGCGGGCTTTGATTTCAGCCAGTTCGACCTCGGCGGGTCCGGGGGGTTCGAAGACCTCCTCTCGGACCTGTTCGGCCGGCGAGGGTCCACCGCCCAGACCGGGCCATCGAAGGGTGAAGATCTCCACTACTCGATCGATCTCAACTTCGAAGACGCGATCCGAGGCCTGTCGACTGAGATCAGCCTGCAGCGGCAGGGGGCGTGTCCCACATGCCAGGGAACTGGGGTCGGCTCTGGTGGCCGATTGCAACCCTGTCCTGCCTGCAAAGGAAGCGGCCGGTCCCGGGCGGGGCTGGGACCCCTCAGTGGACAACAGGCCTGCGCCAGGTGCCGGGGCACGGGAAAGCTTCCCTCGGCCCTGTGTGCCTCCTGCAACGGAAACCGGGTGGTCCTCAAGACCGAACGAATCTCGATCAAGATCCCACCCGGTGTGGACAACGGATCGAACGTCCGGGTTCAGGGGAAAGGCCATGCGGGGCACGCTGGCGGGCCACCCGGAGACCTGTATATCGTGACGAGGGTGCGGCCGCATCCCTTCTTCGAGCGAAGGGGGGATAACCTGTACTGCGAGGTGCCGATCACCGTGACCGAAGCGGCCCTGGGGGCGAAGATAGAGATTCCGACGGTGGACGGGAAGGCCTCGATGCGGATCCCCACTGGGACCAGCAGCGGCCAGACCCTCCGCCTCCGAGGGATGGGAGTTCCGCACCTGAAGGGACCGGGCCGCGGTGATCAGTTTGTGACGGTGAAAATTATGGTCCCCGCGAATCTCGATACCCGATCGCAAGAGTTGTTCCTCGAGCTGGGACGACTGCACCCCGATGACCCGCGGCGTGGGATATGGCGTCATTCATCCTCACGATGAGCACACCGGAGAACTGAAAGGGGATGATGATGAGGCAGCGACGGCGTCGATACTCTATCAGCGTCGTGGCCGAGATGTTCAGTATCCACCCGCAGACCCTTCGGACCTATGAGCGAGAAGGGCTGCTCAGGCCGGGCCGCACCGGTGGCAACACTCGCGTCTACTCTGAGGAAGATGTCGAGCGCATCGAGCTGATCCTACGGCTGACCAAGGAACTGGGCATCAATCTTGCCGGCGTCGAGGTCATCCTGAATATGCGGGAGCAGATGGATGCGATGCAGCGCCAGGTGAACGAGATGCTGCAGGCGATGGCTGAACGATTCGGCGCAGAGATGAAGCGGTGGGGGGAGCACGAGACGGAAGGGCTGGTTCCTGTCGGCAGACGCGATCTGTTCCACCGGCGCGGCCTCTGAGAGAAGCTGAGTCATCAGTCTTTGCCGGCTGCGATCCCCTTGACAGACGTGAGGAGTTCGACTAGGCTCAATATGTGGTATGGCGGCGATGTGATGGTGCCATCCGCCGCGATCAAGGAGGACGAACGTCATGAATAACGCTGTGAAAACCACGGCCCTGCTGGGCCTGCTGACCGGCCTGCTGGTATTGATCGGAGGCTACTTTGGCGGGACCCAAGGGATGGCGACCGCCTTCGTCATCGCCTTGCTGATGAACTTCGGGTCCTACTGGTTCTCGGATAAGATCGTCCTGGCGATGTACCGCGCCAAGCCGGTCAGCGAGGCAGAGGCCCCTGACCTGCACAGAATCGTCAGGGGGTTGGCCCAGCGGGCCCACATGCCTATGCCCCGCATCTATATTATCCCAACCGATACCCCTAACGCCTTTGCGACCGGGCGCAATCCGGAGCACGCGGCCGTCGCCGCTACCCAGGGCATCCTGAGGATCCTCAACGAGGAGGAGCTGGAGGGGGTGCTGTCACATGAGCTTGCGCACGTCCGGAATCGGGACACCCTGATCAGCACCGTTGCCGCGACGCTTGCCGGGGTGATCGTGATGCTGGCCCGAATGGCGATGTGGATGCCCTTCTTTGGCGGGGGCGGTCGCGATGAGGAAGATCGCGGGGGCGGCGCTCTGGGGTTTCTGCTCCTGGCAATCCTGGCGCCTATCGCCGCAACGCTGATCCAACTGGCGATCTCCAGGTCTCGGGAGTTTCAGGCCGATGAGTCGGGCGCGCAACTCAGCCATAAGCCGTATGCGTTGGCTTCCGCCCTGCAGAAGCTGGAGGTGGCAGCCGATCGTCTGCCGATGGAAGCCAACCCGGCAACCTCGCACCTCTTCATCGTCAACCCGCTTCGCGGAGACGCCCTGTTCAGGCTCTTTTCAACCCACCCGCCCATCGAGGAGCGGATCGCCCGCCTTCGAGCTCTTCGGGTCTGAAGGTGACTCCCGGGTAACTTGCATACGATGAAATGCCGCGTGTCAGGCGGGCCGTTGGCCCGCCTTTTTATTCTCCTGATGGCGACAACGTTCGCCGCATGCGCCTCTGGCCCGAGCGGGGAGGCGATGCTCCGCCCTGGGCCCCAGCACCTGCCTGCCCTGCGGGCCCAAGGCGATCTCATCATTGCCACGCTGCAGGGCGCGGCCATGACCGTTCAACCGCTCGGCCCGGAAGGGCTTGACGCGTACTACTTGCGGCGGCCAGCCCTCATCAATCCGTTCAAGACCCTGCCGAAATCCACGAACCGCCCGCTGGCCTTCATCGTCCGGATCCAGAATCTGGGCCGGGAGCGGATCAGCTTTGATCCCAGCCAGGCGCTCTTGGAAGACCAGGAAAGGCACCGCATGGCCGTGTTGTCGTATGATGAGCTGTACAGCGCGTTCTCGGAGGGCGACGAGCCGGCCAAGGCCCTGCAGGCGTTGGAGGAGACGGTCCTCACGAACTATATTGTTATCCCGCCAAAGCTCGACCGCGAAGGCCTGCTCCTCTTCCCGCCGCCACAGCCAGATGCAAAAGCGTTCGTCCTGGAGCTGAGTTCCTTCTATATCGGCTCTGCCGAACAACTGCTCCTGTTCGAGTTCGAGGTTTTGCGGCCCCGTAAGGCAGGGAAGGTGGGGATGTTTGGACTATGAACACGGCCGCTAATTCTCCCGGCATTGGAGCGACGGAGGAGCGACAACTTCGGGAGGTCGTCGAAGGGCTGGAGCGGCTCTACCGTCGCCAGCTCGTAGCGGTCTTTCTCTATGGGAGCGCGGCGCGGGGCGAATTCATCCCCGGAAGGTCTGATCTGAACCTGCTGATAGTCCTTCAATCACTCGGAGTGGACGACTTAGCTGCTGCGGCGAAGCTGTTTCACCGATGGAAAACGCTCAGGATCACTCCTCTCTTGCTGACGGCCGGCGAGGTGCGCTTGGCCAGCCGTGTCTTCCCGCTTGAGCTGTCGGACATCAAGGAGTTCGGACGGCTGCTCTACGGGTCCAACCCGCTTGCCGCAATCCAGGTCGAACCCGATCATGTCCGCGCCCAGTGCAAGCGAGAGCTCCATGCCAGATTGATCCGGCTCAGGCAAGAGTACCTGGAACTGGGCGATCGGAGGAACACTCTGGCGAGGATCCTCGCCGGCTCGCTCACCTCCCTGCTTCCGGTCTTTCGCGCCGTCCTGCGTCTAGGCGGCTATCCTGTCCCGAGCACTGATGCCACTGTGGTGGATGCCATCGTAGCTAGGCACCATCTTGATCCAGACCTGTTCGTCACCCTGCTTGCTCACAAGCAGGGATCAAGGCCGCTCGCCACCGCTGATCTCAATCGGCTCCTCGGCCGCCTCATCGTTGAGTGGGAGCGCGTGATCGGGCTGGTCGATGCGGCGTAACCGTCGCCCCGCCCTTCCCACCTTCCTTGTCTCTCTCTGCATTGCAATCTCTCTTTCCAGTTGCCTCGGCTTGCTCCTCGAATACGCGTCTGCTGCTGTCGCATTTCCGAAACCCGAAGGATGGGTGACGGACAAGGCGGGCTTTCTCGATACCACGGCAAGGAATCAGTTAGAGCGGCTGCTGACGGAGGTGGAGCGGAAGAGCGGCGTCGAGATCGCCGTTGTCACCCTGCCAACCCTCGGCGGACGGTCCGTCGAGGAGGTTGCGGTGGAGTTGTTCCAGACCTGGGGGATCGGCAAGAAAGGGAAGGATGAGGGGGTGCTGCTCCTGGTCGCCCGGAACGAACGGAAGATCCGGATCGAGGTCGGGTATGGATTGGAGGGAACGATCCCCGACGGACTGGCCGGCGAAATCATCCGCGAGACCATCACGCCCCGCTTCCGGCAGGGCCGATTCGCCGAGGGGATCGAGACAGGCGTTGGACAGATCGTCGAGACGATCGCGAGGCAGAAGCAGATCGAGCTCACAACACCCCACGCGCCGCGTTCCAAGCCGACTATCAGCCGGCTGGAAGTCGGGCAACGGCGACTGGTCTCCAAGGCGACTATCTTCTTCCTGTTCTTGCTGATCGGCTTGATCGGCATTGCCATCGCCCAGGAGCGCGCAGTCCGCGGCTGGCGCGGCGGACGGCGGTTCCGGAATCGTTTCCTGGGCTTCCCCGTCGCTCCGCACGGCGGAGGGTGGTCAGGTGGTGGATTCGGCTCCGGCGATTCCGGCGGCTTTGGCGGCTTCGGAGGGGGATCCAGTGGCGGGGGAGGCGCCAGTGGCGGGTGGTGACCGCCGAATCCCCAAGGCCAGGTCCTCCCGAGTCACAGCGCCCTCGGAGCCGTTGCGAGCAGCGCAGCGAGGAAGCAATCCCAACTCAGATAGGGGGGTGTCGCCATTTGGAGATTCTGGGCACGCCGCTAACGTCTCGCCTTATCGCCGCATTCTCGGCTGTTACCCGGCGAACCCACTTCGGGATCTGCACACCTCTTGCCGTCATGAAAAGCCGCGCGGGTATGGTTGGGAGCAGCAGGACCTGAGAGCAGGTTAAGGTAACGACAATCCTTCAAGCAGGTCGTGGAGTGTGGCGCGGATTGCGTCGGCGGAGGCCCCGGTGATCTGGATTGTCTTGAGGCGGGAGTGGTGACCGGCGCTGATATGGAGGCGGGAGATCGGCAGGACGAGAGCTTTGGCCAGCAGGCGGAGACAGGCTTCATTGGCCCGTCCGTTCACCGGCGGAGCGGTCACCCGGAGCTTCAGGATCCCGTCGGCTTCCCCGACGATCCCTTCACGGGACGCCTTCGGCTGTAGGTGAACTCGAAAGGAGACGTCTTCCCCCTCCTGCCGAACTAGTACCGTTCCAACTTGTTGCGGCGAATCTCGCACGGGTAGCCTACCGAGCGGTGATAGAAAAAATGGCTATCTCTTTTTTGGCGAAACCGTTGGAACGGCACTAGCAGCACTCGCGGAGTTTCCAGGCGAGTTCCTGAATGGAAGCGACCAAGAACCTCTGCACGAAGATGATCAACAGGATGGCCACAAGCGGAGAAAAGTCTATTCCCCACCCCCGCGTCGGCAGCCATCGCTGGATCGGGCGAAGAACCGGGTCGGTGGCGCGATAGAGGAATTGGACGATCGGGTTCCAGGGGTCCGGATTGACCCAGGAAACGATCGCCCGGATGATGATGATCCAATAGTACGCGGTGAGCGCCATGTCCAGGACCGTGGCCAGAGCGTTTAACAGGTTGCTGGCGATGAACATTCGCCCTCCCTGGTGCTCCCCAACTATTTCGACCTAACTTGGTGGGACATCGTGCCGGGCCAAGAAACGAGCATAGCAAGGCGCGGACCCTAGGGCCGACCGAGACGTACATACTCCGGTACGTCGCAGGAAGCGCCCTAGGGGCCAGCAACGCCGCTAGGCGAAGTTAATTGGAACGGCACTAGCGTTTGCCGAGTTCACGGGACCTAGTCGTGGCCGCCTCAACCGCCTCCATCAGGATCCCGCGAAGTCCGCCGCGTTCCAGGGCATGCAGGCCGGCGATGGTGGTCCCTCCGGGAGAGGCGACCATGTCTTTCAGCTCGGCCGGATGGCGCCCGCTTTCGAGGAGCATCTTCGCAGCACCCAGGACGGTCTGCGCGGCCAGAACCCTGGCCACGTCACGTGTGAGCCCCATCTTCACGCCGGCATCTGTCAGCGCTTCGACGAACAGGAAGACATAGGCCGGGCCGCTGCCGCTCAGCCCCGTGACCGCATCGAGATGCTTTTCCTCGACGACGACCGCCTTTCCGACGGCCGCGAAGATCGTCTCGGCGAGCTGCAAGTCCCGGGCAGTCGCATGCTCGCCTTTGGCGATTCCTGCGGCACCGGCCAGAACCAGAGCCGGCGCATTCGGCATCACCCGTATGATCCGGGCCTTTGCCGGGAGGCGCTCCGCGATGAAGGCGATCGAGGTGCCGGCGGCAATCGAGATGATCGTCTTGGTCTGATCGACGGAAGCCGCGATCCCATTCAGCGCCGGCTCCATGTCCTGGGGTTTCACTGCCAGGATCAGGATCGACGCCTTCGCCGCCACCTCGCGGCCCTCGGCAAGCGTCTGAACGCCGTAGCGCTGATGGATGTGCTGCCGCCTGGCCTCGACGATATCTGAGGCCATGAGTTGACCGGCGCTGACAAGCCTGGCCTCGAGCAGGCCGCGGATCATGGCCTCGGCCATGTTGCCGGCTCCGATGAATCCGATGGTCTGGCCCTGTAACATCTCGCTCCTTTTCGCCTGCGACAGTCTTTCGTCTTATAACGACAAACCCCGACCGAGTCAAGGAGATTTGCCCGACGCGCACCTCCCTGCCAGGAACTCCTTGCGGCGGCGGGAGAATTGCGGTATATGGTGGGGGCCGCCCACCTGCGATGTGGGTGCGAAGGAGACTGGAATCGATGCGACGGGCGAGAGTGCGGGTGCCGGCCTCCACGGCCAACCTTGGTTCCGGGTTCGACACGCTGGGGATGGCGCTCGGCCTCTACAACGAGATCGAGCTGACCGACGAGGGCCAGGGGGTGCAGCTTCTTGTGGAAGGCGAGGGAAAGGCCGCCCTGGAAAAGGCGGGCACGCAGAACCTAGTGGTTCGAGCGGTTCAGGCGATACTGGGGGAATTCGGCGCCAATCTCTCCGGACTCAGGGTGCGCCAGATCAACCGGATTCCTCTGCGGCGCGGCCTTGGGAGCAGTGCTGCAGCCTGCGTCGGCGGGATCGCCGCCGCGACGCGCCTGGCCGGCGTCGAGCTGTCACCGGACGAGATCCTCGTTCGAGCCCTTCCCTTCGAAGGTCACCCGGATAACATCACCCCGGCCCTCATCGGTGGCCTGACCGCATCCGCCATCATCGACGGTCGCGTCGCCTTTGGGAGAGTTCCGGTCCCCGATCACCTGAGGGCCGTGGCGGTGATTCCGACGCTGGAGATGGCCACGAAACGCGCCCGCGAGGTGCTGCCCAAGCAGGTCCCATTCCAGGACGCGGTCTTCAACCTGACACGCCTCGCCCTTCTGTTGGCGGGCCTGTCCACCGATCGCCTCGATCTATTGGCAGCCGGGTCAGAGGACCGCCTCCACCAGCCGTACCGGGCAGGCCTGCTGCCCGGGATGGAAGCGATCATCGAGGAGGGGCGCCGGGCTGGCGCGCTGGCCGCCTTTCTCAGCGGTGCGGGGTCTACGCTCTTGGCGTTGGTGAGCGGGGACGGCGATGAGATCGGTCGCCGCATGAGCGAACGCTGGCGCCGTGAGTTCGGCATCGAGAACAGCGTGCGCCTCCTGGACATCGACCGCCAGGGGCTCGTCTACCTTGAGTGACGCCCGCGCGCAAGGTGCCCACCACTCACCCGACCGCTTTGAGAGCAGCAAGCCTCACTTCGAATGATCCAGAACTTGTCCGCGGGTAAAAGGAAGGAAGAGGGTTCTCGACCGGGCCAATCAGGCGGCCCCGTGGATGCGCGGGCCCCCCTTCACGCCGAGCACGCTGTAGGCCACCACCGGTTTCTGGAAGCCCTTGACGGTGAACGGTCCCACCTCGACCATATCCACCAGGTCCCGGACCAGTTCAAACGTTCGCTGGTTGACGATGATCTGACCAGGCTCCGCGATGCTGACGAGCCGTGCCGCCAGGTTGACCTGTGTCCCCACGACCGTATACTCCATGCGGTGCTCTGAGCCGATCGTCCCCACGGTCACGTAGCCGGTAGTGATCCCGATCCCCAGCCTGAGCGGCGAGTCGCCGATCGACCACTCGCTGCCGATCTCCCTTGCCCTCTCCTGCATGTCCATCGCCATCTGTACCGCCCGCTTGGCATGGTCGGGCTGGGGCACCGGATCGTTGAAGAACACCAGCATCCCGTCGCCGAGGAATTTATCGAGCGTCCCCTCGTACTTGAAGACCAGGTCGGTCATCTTCGACAGGTAGGTATTGAGGATGGCGATCACCTCTTCGGGCTCGGCCATGTCCGAAAACGCCGTAAAGCCCCGGATATCGGCGAAGAAGATGGTGAGCTGCTTCCGCGCATTGGCCATCGCGAACGCGCTCTCTCCCGACGTGATCGCCCGGACGACCTGCGGCGCCAAATAGCTGCCGAGGCGCCGTGTTCGCTCGAGCTCGTCCACTTGTGTCCGGACCCGCCCCTCCAACTGCCGGTTGACCTCGTCCAGCCTCCTGGCCTGTTCCTTCACGGCCTCATGCTCGCGCATGAGCTCCGCGCGCGCCTGTGCAAGCGCACGCATCATTTCGTTGGCCTTCTCTGCCAGCCCCTCGAACTCATCGCGGTTCGGGATGCTAATCTCCTGCTGGAACTCCCCCCGTGAGACGTGGCCCATGTGCTCGTTGAGGCGCTGGACCGCGCCGATGACCGGCCATGTGAGCACATAGCCAAGGAAGAGCGCGAGGCCGATGCTGGCAAGCCCGGCACCGCCAAGGAGCGCCTTCCCGGCCGCATTGTCTCGCTCGACGGCACGCAGGCTCTCGTCCCGACGCTCGGTGGCGATGCGGACCAGTTCACGGGCGAGCGCCTCGAGATCGTGAGAAAAGGGGTGCTCTTCCTTCAGGTGGATCGTCATGGCTGCCGGCAGATCCTTCCCGTGCGCGCGACCATCCACCTGCTGGCCCGCCATGGCGAACTTGAGGCTGGCCTCATGGATCTTCCGGATCACCTCTCGCTCCTGTCCCTCGGCCGTGGCCTCCAGTGATCCGAGCAGCGTCGAAAAGTTCTCGCGGGCCATCACGAGCTTCCGGTCGTTCGCCGGATCGCCGGTCAGCAGGTGCATCGCCCTGAAATGCATCGATGCCGTGATCGCGTACTCCATGCGCCCCGCGGTGACCACCCGGTCGGTGAGGCTCGCAATCCGGTGCGCTTGGGCGCCGGCGCGCTGGATGAGCAGAAGTCCGAGGATGGCCGTCCCCAGCAAGAGGAACACGATCAGGAGGAAGCCGATCAGCAGTTTTTTGTGGAGGGACGTGCGCCATCGGGCGACAGCGGCCACGACCGGATCAAGCAGCGAAAGCGGCGTCTTCATGGTCACTTCTCCACTACGCCCTGGGTTTTACAGAAGGCTGCCGCCCCTTCACGCGGAGCCAGGAACCCTATCCAGCGTCATGAGCTACCCAAATCGCCTGAGCCGAGGGACGTCGATAGCTAGTGAGGCCGTCGAGGGCCAACCCATCGAACCGAGGGGGTCAATATCGCGGGCCGAGATGCCGCCAGCATGCATGACACAGCGCCACCTGAGTAATAGTCTCTTCGACCATCACTGGCGTTTCACCATTGCAACGGCCGAGGCGCGTGGGTCTCTGGGGAGAATATGCAGGTTGGGCAGATGGCGGCCTGATGCGTCTACTTGGCCGGGGCGGGATCGACGCTGACGATCTTGACGTCGAACGTCAGGGTCATTCCGGCCAGAGGATGGTTGGCGTCCAAGACAACCGTCTTCTCCTTGACCTCCTTGACCAGTAGCGGGATCGGCGAGCCGCTCCCTTGCTGATTTCTGGCCATGAGACGGGTCCCAACCTTCAGGGAGTCTGGCGGGATCCGTTCTTTCGGAACCTCGATGACGGCCTCGGGCTTGATGGGGCCATACGCCTCTTCTGGCGGGACGACGACATGTTTCTGGTCGCCGGCGTGCAGCCCTTTCAGGGCCTTCTCCAGCCCGGGAATGATCTGCGCTTCACCCTGGGTGTAGGTGAGAGGCTCCTGCCCCTTATTGGTGTCGAGAATCTTGCCTTCCTTATCGGTCAGCGTGTATTCCAACTGCACGGTGGAGCCATTTTGAATCACCGGATCGGCCACCTTGGCCTTGGCCGGCTCCTTTTCTGGCGACTCGGCAAGGGCGAGCCCTGCCCCCAGTGCCGCCACCATCACCAGCATGGCCACAAGGATCGAAGCAACCTTGGTCTTCAGCATCCTTCGTCCTCCATCGCGTGTTAGCCTAGGCACCGTATCCACTCAAATGTACCAGCAATAGTACGCCCCCCGATCCCCAAGCGCAATTGAAAAGTCTCGTCCCCCTACCCCCCCTTCGATCTCCCGGGCATGAGGAAACGAGAAAGGGCGAAAGGCCCAGCAGAGGTAGTGTCCCAATTTGATGGACAAGTCCGCAAGGATTTCAAACTGGGACACTGCCCGGGTGGAGGTTCGGTGAGCGTGCTATACGGCGGGCTGGTATCTGGATATACTGCTAGTGTAGTGTGTCGAAAATGGCTTTACACTTGCCGACCTTCGCCAGGATCTTCTCAGCCGAGGCCGTCCACACGAAGGGCTTCGGCTGCGCATTGTGCACGTGAATGTACTCGTCGATGG
>JBGQJI010000051.1:0-15999 GCA_041498975.1 Methylomirabilis sp. (SeqCode) | reverse complement strand
TCTGCCCGCTATCAAAGGGGCTGTTCAGAGAGAACGGACAATCACGGCTTCTTGATTCTTGCCAGCATCTTGCCAGGAACCCTGACAGGAGGTCAAGATGAGTGCTCGGTTCTTCCGAAGGCCCATGGGAGTGGTGGTCGCCGCCACCCTCACCCTTCTCTTGCCGCTCCTGATTTCCACCCCTGCCACCCCTTCCGAGGATTCGGCCAGCGTCAGCAGCCCCGCCCCGACGCAAGAGCCGCTGAATCGCTCCGGGAATCAGATTGCCACCGCTCTCTTCTCATCGAAAAATGCTCAGACCCTCCCTCCTCCGACAGCCGTTTCGGATACTGCCATCTCCCGGCAAAGCGAACAGGAGCAGGCCCGCTTCGACGAGACTCAGCACGGGCTTCGACTGGACTCAGGACAGGCCCTTCAGAAGGCGCTGAGTCATTCAGCCCAGGGCCTGAAAGCGCTGGAGACGGGAGACCGGGTGAAGGCGCAGGGAGAGCTGGAGGCTTCCATCGGTATCCTCTCGAAGCTTCCGGAGGAGACGGCCCCTGATGGCCTCCGCCTGAAGCTGGTTGAGGAGACGGCCGCCCTCAGGGCAGCGCTCTCTGCCGTCTCTCCAGATGGAGATGGCCAGACAGACAAAGAAGAGGACGAGGCCGATACGGATGAGACCCCTAACCTGGTGAATCCCGATGAAGAACCTGCCGTCCAATCCACCCAAGTTCAGCCCGAGCCGGTGTCGGATATCGCCTTGTACGATGTGCCGGTCGTGCTTAACGAGAGGGTGAAGGCCTACATCGAGTTCTTTCGGACTCGGAAGTTCAAACTGATCAACGAGGCCTTACAGCGGTCGGGTCGATATCTGCCGATGATGCGGGGCATTTTCCAGGAAAAAGGCCTTCCGCTCGACCTCGTCAATCTAGCGTATATCGAAAGCGGCTTCAAGTATCGCGCCTTCTCCAGGGCGAAAGCGATGGGGATCTGGCAGTTTATTAAATCGACGGGGCAACGGTATAGTTTGAAGGTCACCCACTGGTACGATGAGCGCCGCGACCCGGAGAAGGCGACCAGGGCGGCTGCCGCCTACCTGAGGGACCTTTACGGGATGTTCAAGTCCTGGGAGCTTGCGCTGGCTGCTTACAACGCGGGAGAGCAGAGGGTTCAGCGGGCCATCAATCGGCAGGGGATCAACGACTACTGGTCGTTGAAGCTCCCGAGGGAAACACAGCTCTTCGTCCCCGCCTTCATGGCCATCACCATTATATCCAAGAATCCCCAGCAGTACGGCTTCACTCCACCGACTGAAACGCCCTGGGAAGTGGAGCGGGCGACAGTCCCTGGCGCCATCGAGCTGCCTTCCATTGCGCGGGCTGTGAACGTCCACCCCGACGAGATCCGTGATCTGAACGCGGCAATGCTTCGAGGGATCACACCTCCGAACTCCTCGTATTCTGAGATCCTCCTTCCGCCAGGAACCAAGCCGCTCTTGATGGCCAACCTGGATCAGCTTCCCAGACGTCGCTCCTTCGACTCCGCTCAGGGGAGGAGCCGAGGGGTTGTCCGCGGTCCTGGGCAGCAGTATCTCGTGAGGGCGGGCGACACGCTGGGAAAGATCGCGTCCCGCCATCGGACCAGCGCGGCCGTGCTCGCTGGACTGAATGGCATGAAAGTCAGCGACACGTTAAGGGTGGGGGTGGTGCTTCAACTACCGCAAAGCAACGGATCGGCGGGTCCAGCCATCGCCTCCGGTCCACTCACCCCCTCCAGGACGGCGGCAGCCTCAGCTCCCAAGGCGTCCGCTCCCGCCCGCTTCCCCATCCACATCGTCAAGCGCGGGGACACGCTCTGGGGCATCGCCAATGCCTACGCCGTGACGCCCGAGGAGTTGCGCCGGTGGAACGACCTGGGACACGGGACCAAGCTCCAACCTGGACAGCCGTTGCGGGTTGTTACTCAGATCGCGAGGCCGAGCGTGGAGGTTGCTGCTGGTTCTCCTGCTCCCACGACGAGGACGCCGGCTCGGTATCGGGTCAAGCGGGGCGATACGCTCTGGGAGATCGCCAGAGCCCATGACGTTACGCCGGACGAGCTTCGCCGCTGGAATGACCTGACTCAACGGGCCAAGCTCCGAGTGGGTCAGGAGCTAACGATCCACCCCAGCAGGAGCTGACGCCTTCGGGTTTGTGCCCTCAGCCCTTCCGGTGTTTCGGCCTGTGGATCTCTTCCCGACGGTGTCTTGCGCCAGAACCCGCTTCTTATGAGTTCCGCCCAGACCCCAGGGGGTTCCATCCTCCCTCATCGTCGATGCCGGGTCCCGGAATTTGAAGAGGGGTCATCCCGTGGCCGGGCCAGTCGGCATCGGACGCCTGCCTTGCGCGCTTTGGGTTGCCACGGGCGAGAGGATTCGGCGATCTGAAGTCGACGGACCGCGGTTCGAGTTCACGTGAGGAACTCCATAAACCCTGAAGTTTTTCGTGGGGATGAGAGGCGACCAAAGGGCGCCCTCCATCGTGCTCGGTTCATCGCGGGCATCACCCTGATGTCTGCAAGCTTCCTGGTCTACCCGGCCTATTCTGTGGTTCCGTTCCTTCCGTTTTCAGACACAATGAAAATAGGCGTCACCCTTCTGAGCTCTCTCCTAAGCTGGGGCATCTTCTACGCCGGGATCTACCTGAGCGGGCGGGAAGGGTATGAATGGCTCAAGCGAGGCTGGAAGCGCTGAACAGCCCGCGCTCCCGTTTTCGCTTGCCTTCGTTCAGGTCAGACCATAGTATCAGCCCGGTCCTTGCTTGCAGGGGACTCGAGCCCGATGGTGCCAGCTCATTCGGAGATCAGGCCGATGAAACCAGAGCGATTGAGCCCATTGAGCCTTCCGCCTCCAGCCACTCGCGAGGCGCTCCGGCGGCGGCTGGAAGACTTCCTAGTGAAGCTGGAAAAGAAATACGGCGACCTGCGCGGGAAGGTCGAGATGACCATGACGCCCGAGACCTCCCTGAAGGAAATCGGCGGCTTGGCAGGTCCCAAACGAGAGATCGAAGGACTCGTCTTTGCCTTGAAGTCCCCGGACCTCCATCTCCGCTGGGGGACAAAGCCGCCGAAGGGGGTGCTTCTGTATGGCCCCGCCGGCACCGGGAAGACCCTCCTCAGCAAAGCGCTGGCCCGCGAGGCCGGGGCGGTCTTCTTGCACCTCAAACTCAACAATATCGTGTCGAAGTTACGCGGCGAGTCGGGAGAGCTCTTTCAGGAAGTGTTCACCGCTGTCAAGGAGAACGGGCGAACCGTCCTCTTCCTCGACGAACTGGATGCCCTCTCCGTCGAGCGGCTCTTCCTTCCCGAAGAGGCCAGGGCAGCGGGCGGGCGGCTGGTCAACACCATGGCCGAGAACCTGGACGATCTGGGCGACACCGGACAACTGATGGTTGTGGCGTCCACCAACCGGATCGACGCCATCGATGCGGCGCTTGTCCGGCCCGGGCGCATCGACCGCTTTATCGAGGTCGGACTGCCAGAGGCGGAAGAGAAGGCGGAGATCTTTCGCATCCATCAGGCCAGGGCAGAGGCGAGGGCGGGGCGGAAGCTGTTCCTGGAGCTGCAGTACGATGCGGTCATCGCCCGGATGGTGAAGCTGAGCGGGGCCGACATCGCCGAGATCATCCAGCGGGCGTTGGAGGAGAAAGTCCGGCTGGAGGGGAGCGGCCAGCAGCCCGGCCTGGTTTCCACCGAGGACGTCCAGAAGGTGATCGAGCAGTATCGCCGGACCAAGGAGGTGATCGAAAAGATCCGCTACGGCCAATACCTGTGAGACGTCTCCTTGAAGCCTTTCGCGACCGCAGGGTTAACTCCCGAAGCGTAATCCGGCTTTTTGGCTTTACCAGCATTGACAATTAGGAGACCGCCCGCCCTTCCCAACGCCGCATCTCCGTTAAAGGCCTCCTTGAATCACGGGAATCCCCCCTTCATCAAGATGGTCACCCCGAGTAGATAGCTTCGGACGACTCTCTCCGCGCGATGGGCACGGGCGAGCCTACAAGCTAGCGTCTAGCGGAAGTTATCTAGGGCGGCATGTAAGAACGGAATGCGTTTGCTACCGGCACCGGCTAAGAGTGGGAGAAGTAATCACAGGCCCTCGCTGTAGGTTGCGGGGGTGTAACTCGCACCGAGGGCTCGCAGCAACCTTCAACTCCTAGGGGAACAACTGATGCTGGATTGCTTGGAACTCGGGCGCAGCGGCGAACTGTGACGCGAGTTGGGCTCGAGTGACGGCCTCCTGGTTGAGCGTGGCCACAAATCCCGTCAGGCCAGCGGCATCTGGAACGCGGTTGAGGAAGACCCGGTAGAGCAGCGTGACGAACTCAGTGTTGGTCGCGTGGCGATCCAGGAACTCCTGGGAGGCGAGGAAGCAGTTCACCGTGGGCAAGACCGTGCGGGTCTGCTCGAGCTGCGTCACGGAGCCCTGGAGGCCCGCTTGGTCTGGCCCCCGACCCAGGATCCGGACGTAGAGGGTGGTGACGAAGGCGGTCACCGGGTCCTGGGGCGGCAGGAAGCTCGCCAGGCTGGCGAACTCGTGCGAGTCGAGGAAGATGTCAAGGAGGTTGTCCCGGGTCCGAAGGCCCGATTGCAGATCCGCGAGGAAGGCATTGAAGCCACTGGGGTCGGGGTCCCGGTCCAGGAAAGTGTGATAGAGGATCGTGAGGAACTGGGCGTTGGAAGTATTGCGGCCCAGGAACTCCTGCGACTGGAAGAAGGCGAGCACGGTCGGGACCACCGAGCCGAACTCGGCGATCTGGTCGATGAAGCCCTGCAGGCCGTCGGAGTCAGGCTCGCGGTTGAGGACCTGCTCGTAGAGGCGGGTGACGAAAGCTTGAGCGGCAAGCGGCGAAGAAGTGTGAAGGGCCAGGTTTACCCGAATACGTGGTTTGGTGATGCCATTCTTCGGGTCGGTGATTGGTAGCCCGGTACTCGTCAAAGCCGCCAGCACCTCACCAACCGTTGCACTAGGGTTCCTTTGCTTCAGAATGGCCCAGGCCCCAGTCACGTGGGGCGCCCCAAACGAAGTACCACTACCGATGGCGAGGCCACCGCCGGGGACGAATGAGATGATCGACTCCCCCGGGGCCAAGAGCGAAAGGAAGGACGCAGAGTTTGAGAAGGACGAGACAGTATCGGCCTTGGTGCTGGACCCGACACTGATAGCGGTGGAGATGCAGGCCGGTGCATCGATGCCATCGGGGAATCCGTCATTCCCTGATGCAACGATTGTGGCTATGCCTACCGACCGCAGGTTGTCGATCACCGCCTTGCTGGCCGCTTGCGTGCTGTCACAGGGAGAAGTAAATCTTCCGCTGCCTATGCTCATGTTGACTGCTGCAATAGCGTATTGAGCCCTCAGAGCAAAGACCCGCTCCAGGCCCGCGATCTGATCGGACACAAAAGATTTCGCACAGGGGTCTTCGCCTTCGCCGGTACAATTGCCTCCTATAAACCGAGAAAAAACCTGAACAACGATAAGCCGGGCACCCCTGGCCACGCCAGAAAAACTAGACCCCGCCCCAGCCGCGATCCCAGCTACGAACGTGCCGTGCCGACAGCCATTCGGTGCATAGGTGCACGGGACGCCTGCGCCGCTCCCGGTCTGCGAGCTCAGACCATTCGGGCAGCTCCCATTTGCGGAAAAGCACGCCTCTTCCACTACCTTTCCTGAAAGGAAGGCAAGAGTCTTATCGACGCCGGAATCGAGAATGGCCACCACCATGCCCGTGCCATCAAAGCCGTCCGTCCAGGCTTGGTCGGCCCCTATGAGCGGGACGCTTTGGCTTAGCAAGAGGCTCTCAAGGCGGTCCTCCTCTAGCGCCACGACATTCATCGACTCTTCAAGCTTGGATAGAGCATCAAGCCCCACTTCCAAGGCCACAAAGGGGATCGTCTCGAACTCTCGGATCTTTCGGTGGCTACTGCCTCCCAGCTCTGCGAGTACAGTGGATCGAACCGAAGCAATGTCGTTTCGTTGTGACCTTACGGCTTGGGCGCCCTCAAGATGTCCTTCCGCTGTCGTATGGACCCGGAGCTGCGCAATCACTCTTACCGATCCCTCGCTAAAGGCTTTCTGATAAAGCTCCCTTGGAACCCCCTCGGCGGCTGCGTTCCCTTGGCGAGCGACCAATATTAGACTAAGCCATACACCCAGCAAGAGTCGAACTGCCCATCGAGGACCGTGACCATCAATAGAGAATGGCACCCAGCCCCGACGCTCCGGGTCCCCCAGTGCCATCCTGTGCGGTGTTGTCAACACCGGTTTCCTCCTGCCTGCTGGTGGGCTGTTCTAGCCCAAGTCCATTGGTGTTGAGCCGGGTGTCGGTGCCGTCCCCCGCTCCTTACTGACGTGCGTCACAGCGACCTTCCGCTTATTCCGACGGCCGCCTCAGCGGCTCTCTCGTGGCCGCATCATGGTGACCCGATGAAGGTCTTGTCGCGGAGGTCCTTCAGCCTTTGCAGGCCCACCCGCCTCATATCAGGGCCTCCTCCCCTCCCGGAGCCCTAAAGTACCAACGCCCTCGCAGGCCGGGTCGGCCCAAGAGGGCGTTATGCATATAGTGCGCCAACTGAACTTGCGGGGGAGGGCTGAACTCCTATGCTCACCCGCGGACCATCACGACTACCTACGAAGGCACCATCTCGCCTCCGCAAGGTGTCAAGCTCTGTCTCAAACGCCTCCCACGATCAGGTGACCCGTGTGGATTACAACTACTAATCTGCACCAAAGGGTACAGGGCTGAAAGCCCGATCATCTACTTGCCAAACGCGACGTTCCTCTCACACCTTTGACACCTTAGTAACCCACCTCTAACTATCCGGAGGCTTTTGCGCTGCATATGGAATCCGGTTTCCTGGCGGATAGGATTTAGCCCAGCTCTGCCCCGCAATTGGAGACGTTGCATTGCAATCCAACATCAATCTGGCAAGCTCGGCTGAACTTGAGTACAATCGCGGCGGGACAAAAAAGAAATGACTCCGACGCGCGTGATCATCGACACGGATCCTGGCATCGACGATGCCTTGGCGCTGATCCTGGCCCTCGCCTCGCCGGAGCTGTCGGTCGAGGTGATCACGACCGTGGCCGGCAACGTCGAGGTGGGGCAGGCGGCGCGAAATGCCTGCTTGATCCTCGACGTGATCGACTCCCACCCACGACCCCCCGTGGTGGCAGGCGCCGGACACCCGTTGAAGAAGGTGCTCCTCACGGCCCACAAATACCATGGTGAGGACGGGTTAGGTGAGCTATACCGCTTTAGGACCAGGGAGGGACTGCCCCGGTACCCTGACCCGAAACGATCCGTGACGCGAGAGGACGCTCCGGCGATGATCGCAGAACTGATCGGTTCCGCGCCGGGCGAGATCATCCTGGTCTGCATCGGCCCCCTCACCAATCTGGCGACGGCGATCCTTGCGTCCCCGACGAAGATGGCAAGGGTCAAGGAGATCGTCATCATGGGCGGAGCGATCGCGGTGCCGGGCAACGTGACGCCATGCGCAGAATTCAACATGTACGTAGACCCCGACGCGGCAGAGATCGCCTTTACTTCGGGACTTCCGATCACCCTCGTCCCGCTTGATGTGACGCAGCAGGCCATCCTCACGCTGGAGAAGATCGACGCATCAATTCGATCCATCGGGAATCGGGTGACCCAGTTCGTCTGTGATTCGACTCAACGGCTATTGAGGCGTGAACAAGAGCGGACGGGATTGGCTGCGATTCCACTCCACGACCCGCTTGCCGTCGGGATCGTGATCGATCACTCGCTCGTGAGGCGCCGGCCATTTCATATCGAGGTGGAAACGGCGGCCGGGCCCTCCCAAGGGAGCACGATCGCTGATAGGCGCCCGATCAAGGGGGGATGGAAGAAGCCGCCGAACCTTCAGGTGTGCGTGGAGGTGGATAGCAGGCGATTCGTGGATCTTTACTTGGAGCGGGTATGCCGGCAGTTGTCGTAATCGGCAGTGCGAATCTCGATCTGACCGTCGCCGTGGAGCACCTGCCGCGGGAGGGAGAGACGGTGCTTGGTGGAGAGCTGCTCCTCGCGGATGGCGGCAAAGGGGCGAATCAGGCAATCGCGGCGCTCAGGGCCGGCGCCGAAGTCCGGTTCCTCGCGAACCTCGGGCGCGATCCTTTCGGTGACCGGATCTATCGAGACCTCGTCGCAGCGGGCCTGCCAGCAGAGGGGCTGCTCCGGGATGACTCGGCCCCGACGGGCGTTGCTCTCATCGTCGTCGATCGGCAGGGGCGGAATCAGATCGCCGTGGCGCCGGGCAGTAATCGATCCCTCCTGCCCGGAACGATCGATGGGAACGAGACATTCCTTGATTCTGGGGCCCTCATGCTCCTGCAACTCGAGATTCCGATCGCCACCGTAGAGCGCGCGTTGCGGTTTGCGAGGGCATGTGGGATGACCACGATCCTGAACCCAGCGCCGGCGTGCACCTTGCCGGAGAGTCTCCTCCGTCACATCGATCTGCTGACGCCAAACGAAACCGAAGCAGAGGCCCTCACAGGGATCGTGGTCCGCGATCCGAATGGCGCTGAAGACGCGGCAAGAGCCCTGCTGGCTCGAGGCCCTCGTGTCGTCATCGTCACGCTGGGCGCCTTGGGGGCGCTGCTGTGCGCCGAATCGTTCGTCCGGTATCTGCCGGCAGTGCCGGTCAGGGTTATCGATACTACCGCGGCCGGCGACGCGTTCAATGGTGCGCTTGCCGCGGCGCTGGCCGTTCGGGAGCCACTGGGCGCCCTCCGGGACGCCCGATTCTTGGAGGAAGCTGCGCGCTTTGCGAACGCCGCCGGGGCCTTGGCCACGACCAAACGCGGCACGCAGGAATCGCTTCCGACGAGAGATGAGATTTTGGGGCTTCTGAAAAGATTGGGGGAGTGCGGCTAGTGCCGCTCCAACTCTTTACGCCGGAACACTGAGGGATCGGGAATTATTTGAAGATTTGCCTGGCGGCATCCATGTCTACCATTCGCCGCAACAAGTCGGAACGGCACTGACAGCGCGGGTTACCTACCAGAACCAGCCCGACGAACGCTTCCCTTTCACGGTCAGATCGCGGGTCATGATCACTAGGTCGTGCCGCTTGCCGTGAAGGTCTTTGACGAGCTCCCGGAAGACCGCCTCCCGCTTGAAGCCGAGCCGCTCGAAGAGGCTGATGGCCGCGACCTGTTCGGACATCATCTCCGCCAGGAGGGTCTCGATCCCCTGGTCTCTCGCCAGATCTAAGAGCTCGTATAGCAGGTTGTGCGCCAGCCCCACCCGCCGATAGGCCGAATCGACGACCACGTGCACTTCAGCGACATGATGGAGCCAATGGGTCGGGCGACGCTGAAGGACTGCCTCGCCGACGACCCTCGTTCCGGCCTCTGCCACGAGGGCGGTGAACCGACCGCGCTCTAGGGCCCGCATCCTGGCCTCAACCGCCTCAGGCCTGGCCATCTCCTCGCGCAAGAACACCCGCTCCGCCTCCGGAACACGCTTGAACAGGTCCAGAAGGCGTTCCTGGTCGCCCTGATCCATGAACCGGACGAGTACCTCGCTCCCGTCCTTGAGTTTGATCGTCTTAGGATAGCGTGAGGCTGAAGGGGCATTCATGTCCTCCTCCTATTGCGTCAGATAATGCGGGACGTCGGTAACCACGATCACATGCTTCTTGAAGAGAAGCGCGCCCTTGATGAACCAGGCGGTCTGGTTGTGGAGCAGATTGTGCCACCATCGGGCGGGAACGACCGAAGGCAGGACGACGGTGATCAGAGCGTCCGGGTGCCCCCTTTCCAACCCCTCGATGTACTCCAGCAACGGCCCGAGGACCGAGCGGTAGGGCGAATCGAGGATCACGAGACCGGTCCCGCCGGACCAGGTATCCCAATGCCGTCGAAGCGTCTCTGTCGCTTCGACGTCGAGATCCACGTAGACCGCTTCCACGTGAGGCGAGAGGGTCTTGGCGTATTGCAGCGCGGTGACGACCCCCCGATGAATCCCGGAGACCGGAACCAGCGCGATCTGTTCCCGGAACTTCCTCGGCTCGAAGCCCTGCAGCGAGAGCTGCTTTGCCATCAGGGTATAATGTTCGTGGATCCTGCGGAAGCCCATGGTCATCAGAGGGATCAGCGCGATGACGATCCAGGCGCCATGGATGAACTTCGTCGCCGCGATCACCGCCAGAACGACGGCGGTCGAGACCGCGCCCAGCCCGTTGATGGTGACAGACCGTCGCCATCCGGAGGTGCGCAGCGCCAGCCAGTGCCGCACCATCCCGGCCTGAGACAGTGTGAAGGAGAGGAAGACTCCAACGGCGTAGAGCGGGATCAGGGCGTGCGTTTCGCCACTGAACAGCCAGATCAGAGAAGAGGCAACGACCCCCAGGATGATGATCCCGTTCGAGTAAACGAGGCGATCTCCCTGGCTTGCCAGTTGATGGGGCAGGAACCGGTCGCGCGCCAGGATCGAAGACAGACGGGGGAAGTCGGCGAAGCTGGTGTTGGCGGCGAGGATCAGGATCATGGCGGTCGCCGCCTGGATCAGATAGTAGAAGATCCCGCTCCCGAAGATGTCGCGAGAGAGCTGGGAGATGAGGGTTTCGCCATGCCGCGGGACGACGTGGTGCAGGTGAGAGAGGACGGTAATGCCCAAAAAGAGGGTGAGCAAGATGCCCGCCATCCACATGAGGGTCATGCTGGCATTCCTCGACTCCGGGTACTTGAACGCCTGGATGCCGTTCGAAATCGCCTCCACACCGGTAAGAGCGGTGCAGCCCGAGGCGAAGGCCCTGAGAAGGAGGAAGAGGGTCAGTTCCTGCGCGGGCTGGGTGAAGGTGAGGACGGACACCGCGTTTTCGCCGGAGTAAAAATGCTGGGCGAGCCCGACCCCGATCATCGCGGCAAAGCTGAAAATGAAGAGGTAGGTGGGAATGGCGAAGATCCGGCCGGATTCCTTGACCCCCCGCAGATTGGCCAGCGTGATCAGGCCGATGGAGAGAATGCCCAAATAGACCCGGCGCGGGTAGAGGATCGGCAGCGCTGATGTGATCGCGGCCACCCCGGCGGCCACGCTGACCGACACCGTCAGGACGTAATCGATCAGAAGGGCGGCCGCTGCGATGAGGCCCGGATACACGCCGAGGTTGTCCTTCGCCACGATGTAGGCTCCGCCTCCGGAGGGATAGGCATGGATCGTCTGACGGTAGGAGGTGGTCACGATCAGGAGGAGGAGGGCGATGGCTGCGGAGATGGGCAAGGACCAGGGCAGCCCTAGTGAGCCGGCCACAATGAGGACCAGCAGGATCTCTTCAGTCGCGTAGGCGACCGACGAGAGGGCGTCGGAGGAGAAAACGGCGAGGGCGGCGAACTTCGAGAGACGTTCGTGGAAGGCCTCAGCGGTCCTCAGAGGCGTCCCGATAAGTTTCCGCTTCAGCGTCGAGAGTGGCACGCCCCTCCTCCTCGTTCTCGCCAAGGAGAGGAAAATGTGGACTCGGCATCATACGACCCGGGAAGACGGTGGTATGCTAGACCCGATACAGGCGGAAGTCAAGAAACCTGGACGGCCCTCGGCAGGCCCAGAGGCGAGGTGAGAACGGGGTAGGGATGGCTACGGCTGCGGAAAGGCGATGATGATCGAATCCAGGGAGAGGACCCGATACTCCTCGTTGTCCCGGTAGAAGTAATGCCCTTCCACCCCCTCGGACGCCTCCTCGAAGGCGACGATCGCTTCCAGCGGGGGCATTTCTCGGAAGGAGTTGGACCCCTCATCAAAACCGTCACCGCTCGCCACCACACTGCCGTATCTGATGGAGGCGCCGCGCGGGCAGTGCAGCGTCAGGGTATCCGGCGGTTCCCGGAGGACCCGGACCACCAAGTTGATACCGTAAACGGTGAAGGGACGATCAAACGCCGGATGTTTGCTCATGTGATATTATATAGCATGAACCCAGGTTCTGAGGGAAGCAAGAAGTGTAACTGTCCAGCGCGCTTCGTGCGTGCTAGGGACAGGGGAAAGTGACAGAAAGGAGCTGACGCAACATGCCGCGCGAGATCTCGGCAGGGGTGATCCTGTTCCGGCGAGCGCCGCAGCCCCATTTTCTCCTCCTCCATTACGAGTCCGGTCACTGGGACTTCCCAAAAGGGCATATCGAGGCCGGTGAAGATGCCCAGGAGACGGCCAGGCGAGAGCTGAAGGAGGAGACCGGGATCCCCCAGGTCCGATTCCTGGACGGTTATAAGGAGACGCTTCGCTATTTTTTCCGGCAGAAAGGGATCGGGATCTTCAAGGTCGTCATCTACTTTCTCGCAGAAACTACTTACTCCGAAGTCGCCCTCTCCTCCGAGCACATCGGGTTCGACTGGCTGCCCTACGACACCGCGCTCGAACGGCTGACCTTCAAGAACTCCCGCGACCTCCTGGTCAAGGCGCATGAACACCTGAAAGCATCCCCCCTCATCTAATGATCGTCCAATCCCCTGAACAGCCTACGTCGCAATCCCAGGAAAATCCGGTCGGCCAGGCGGGGCGAAAGGGCGTTAATCAGGACGAGGATTCTGGCCGGGGGAAAGACGATCACCTCCGGGCGGGGCCGCCGGGCACAGCGGATGATAGCCCTGGCCACCTTCTCCGCTGTCTGCATCGGGCCCGTCGGCGGGTGGAATCTTTTCGAGCGGGCCGATGAGGCCTCGAAGAACTCGGTGCTGGTGGTGATGGGACAGATCAGGCTCACCTTGATGCCGCTTCCGTGCAACTCCACCCGCAGCGCCTCCGACAGCCCGACCATGGCGAACTTCGTGGCGCAGTAGATGCTGTTGCCGGGGGCGCCGCGCTTGCCGGCCACCGAGGCGATGTTGATGATGTGGCCGCCCCCCTGCTTCCGCATCAGCGGAATGACCGCCTGCGTTGCGTAAATCGTCCCCATCATGTTGACGGCCCAGAGCGCCTCGATTGCCTCGGTCGGCGTGTCCTCCAGCAAGCCGAAGTAGCCGATCCCCGCGTTGTTGACCAGGATGTCAAGCCGGCCGAATGCGGACACCGCGCTGGTCACAGCCGACTGGACCTCCCGCCTGTCGGCCACATCGGTCTGGACCACCACCACCTCGGCACCCAGGTCGCGGACCCCCGCGGCTACCTCCTCCAACCGGTCCCGGCGCCTCGCGGCCAGCAGGAGCCTCGCCCGCTCCCTCGCAAAAGCGAGCGCCGCCGCCTTTCCGATTCCCGATGAGGCGCCCGTGATCAGGACAGCCGCACCTTTCAGTTGCCGCGCCATTTTTCTCCCCCAGGCCAGTCCTCACCCCTCAATCTCGCCTTCTCCCCTCTAGGGGAGAAGGTATGGATGAGGGGAGGCTGGGATGGCGCGTTGGGATTCACGACGTGTACTCCTCACGGATCGGATGGAAGATGTCGAGGGCGACGGCCTTTTCATTCCCGGTGACAACGGCGTGTTCCACACCGCCGGGAATAATGTACATGTCGCCTTTCCGCACCCGTCTGGTCTCGCCGCCGATGGTGAGGTCGAATTCACCCTCCAGAACGATGCCGGCTTGCTCATGAGGGTGGCTGTGCATCGGCACGATGGACCCGGGCTCCAGTTCTACGACTGACAGCATGAGCGTATCGCCCCAGGCGAGGTTCAATGTCACGCCGGGCGCCAACTGCTTCTTCAAGGTCTCGTTCGGATCGATGAAGTGCATACTTCCGCTCCTCCGTCGGCATGGAGTGTTTTCAGGCAAGGAAGGTGCCGCGCGGTTCGGAAAGGATCAGGGTGGCTGTCAAGGGGGCGGTCACGCTCAGCAGATCCCTGGCAGGCCTGAACCCCTACCGGCCGCCGGCCAGGGGCGGGAATACCGCAAGGACATCTCCGTCCTTGAGCGGGACGTCGTCCTGGGCGTGGATGCCGTTGACGAGCACCAGGTTCGGGTGTTCTTTCGGAATGCCAAGCTGATCCATGACCTTGCCAACCGTGATGCCGTCGCCGAACTCCATCATCGCTCTGCGATTCTGCGCTCCTTTCGGCAGGTACTGGAACAGTGTGGCGTAGAGCTGCACCTCGATCTTCATGTGAGCCAGGTCTTCATTGTGCTGTCATTGCGAGCGACTGAAACGAGCGCGGCAATCTCACCGTACCTCTTCTCACAGCTTGCCCGCCTTGTCGATCGTGCGAAGGACGGTCCCCCAGCGTACCGTGGCCGGCGCGAGGTGCTGCGGTTTCAAGCCGAAGGTGGTCCCGGTTCGGATCATGTTGTGGAGAATGCCGGAATCCTCGAACCGTCCCAGCAACATCGCGCCCACGAGCTGATCCCCATCGAAGACCAGCTTCCGGTACAGACGCCTACGGTCATCCCGGACTTCGCGGATTTGGTAGCGCCCATCCTTCATATTCCAGAGGCCGATCGACGCTACAGGGATGTGCAGGACCGCCGTGACATTCATCGCCATCGACCCTTCATAGGCGGTGGAAACTCCCGCCATGTTAAGCCCGGCGATCCGCCCCTGGTTCAGCGCCTCAGGCCAGATGGCGTTCATCAGCCGCTCCCCGCTGAGCATATCCACGGTCTCGGCGACGTCCCCTGCGGCATAGATCCCCTCGAGGCTCGTCCGCTGATGGGCGTCCACGATGAGGCCGCGGTTCATCTTCACGCCGGTCCCGTCAAGAAAATCGACGTTGGGCGCGACTCCGACGGCCATCACGAGAAGCTGGCACGGGATGACCTCGCCGGTCTCCATTTTGACGCCGGTGATGTGGCCGTTCTTTCCCAAAAGCTCTGTCGCCCGGACGCCGGACCGCACCGTCAGGCCGGCCCCTCGAAGCTCTTCCTCCACCAGCGTCGCCGACACGGCATCGGCCATGGCGGGCATGATATGGGGCATCATTTCGATCACGGCCGTCTTCAGGCCCCGGCGGGCGAGGGCGTCAACCGCCTGGATCCCGATCAGGCCGGCGCCGATGACGGCCGCCTCTTTGACGTTGGGGATCGCGTCATCGATGCGTTTGGCATCGATATTGGTGATGCACGGATAGACGCCCTCGAGATCCGTCCCTGGAATGGGAGGGGTGACGGCATGGGAACCAGATGCGACGAGCAGATTATCGTAGGCGAGGTTCTCGCCGTTGCTCAGCTTCACCCGCCGTGCCTTGGGATCGACGGAGAGGGCCGCCACGCCCATTAAGCCTCGCGCCCTCATTTGGTCGAAATAGCTGTCATCCCGCATCTGCATCCCGTCGTAGCCGACCTCGCGGGAGATGAAGTGGGTCAGCCCGACCCGCGAATAGAGCGGCATCGGCTCCTTCGAGACGACCGTGATCGGACACTCCTTGTCCACGCGGCGAATCGCTTCCACGGCCTCCAGCCCGGCCGCGCTCGCCCCGATGATGACGTGATGAAGTTTACCCATACTGGTTATCCGCCTGGGAATCGCCGGACGCCGTTGATAAACAGTGTCACTTGGTCGAAGGGAGCCAAGCCCGTCTCGAGTCCATCCAGGAACAAGATATTCCGGCCGTTGACCAGCACCTCGACATCCTCCTGCAGCTTGCTCCCCTCAAACACGAACTCCTGGAATCTGGGGCCCGTGACCCGCCCCAACTGCTCCAGCAGCTCTCCAACCGTGTGGGCATCGATCCAGAACGTGGCGACTCCAGCGGCCTTCCGGAGTTCCCCCAGGAATCTCACCTCAGCCATGAAGCCCAGCGTCAAGGGGGTGTGGGAACTCCTCCTCGGATCGAGGCCCCTCTGTGGGGCGTTCCTCTCCAGCCCGGCAGGCTATGGCCTACCGCCTGAAGATCTCCTTCAATCGAAGGGCCGTGGCCACCGTCTTTGCTTTCGCGCTCAGATCCTCATCGGTGAAGAGCAGAGCGCCCGGCGTGCAGAATTTCACGCACTCCGGATCGCCGTCGATTGAGAGGCAGAGGTCACATTTCTCGGCCTTTCCGTGGTCCGGGAACAGCTCGATGGCCCCAAACGGGCAGGCCAATACACACATCTTG
>JBGQJI010000050.1:0-16211 GCA_041498975.1 Methylomirabilis sp. (SeqCode) | reverse complement strand
GCCCTCCAAGATTTAGAGGACGATAGAGCAGAGGGTAGAATACCCTAGACCTGTGGGGGGCGCATGCACCTGATCGCGACGATCGAGGACCCCCAGGTCATCCGCAAAATCCTCGCACATCTCCGGCTCCCGCCCGAGGGTCCCGATCCCCACCCCTCCCGGCCCCCTCCGGGCGCCATCGGAGACCTCTTCGCCGACATCCCTGCCTAAGCGCGCTACCCGGCCCCAGCGCTTGGCCGCGCTCCGTCTAGGAGCGCCCGCACCCCCGCTCGTCGCACGTCGGCCGACGGCGTCGGGACCACCCCACGCGGCCACATGCCCCTCTCGGTCCCCAGCGTTTTGCCTTGACAGGGTGTTCATCCGCGCTGCAGCCTGGGCCTCGGGTCGGGCCCCCCGTGCCCGCCGGTCCGAGAATGCCGTTTCTGTTGCCTAGCCTCTGCCCGCCGAATTCCGCTTGACGGGCCCCCGCCGCCGCGGGTAACCTTCCCGCCGAGTTCGTTTTCCCCCTGGTGGTTCTCCCCGGCTCGGCGATCGCTCTGGCTCGCCCGCTCGACGTGGCGAGCACGCGGCGGGGCCCCGTTTCCAGTTTCCTCTCCGGTGTTTTGCCCAGCAGAAAACTGTCGCGTTGCAGCGATTTCATCTCGGTAAACGCGAAGCCGTACACGTACGATTCCGGTAAGAGGCGCTGCCGGTTGGCGAAGAGCATGAGCTTGCCGGGAATCGAAATCTTGGCGGTGGGCGGGACGGCGAGCGGGTGATTGACGCCAAGGCGCATCAGCGTGAAGTCGTGGACGCCGTAGAGAAGGTTGTGGGAGTAGAACCATTGCGCGTCGTTGTCGGCGACGGCTTCGGCCCACGCTTGCTGTGAAGACTGCGTGGCGGCGGAATCGGACAAGCCCTGCCGCGCGACCGGCCAGATGGCTTGCGTGAGCAACGGAAGCGCCGCCCAGCGTTTGAGCAGGGGAGGATGTTCGGGGTTCAGCCGGTAATTGTTGTAATGTTAGTAGCTGTACCCGGCGACGTGGTGCGTCGTCTCGTCGAACGTGGCGGATTCGCGGATGAGGGCGTTTACAGCCAGCCCGGTAAAGACGGCGAGGAGAATCGTCACCGCGAAGAATGTCGTCCACTGTTGCCGTTTCATGTTGGCAAATTGTAGCGGTTCCGCCGGTTAGCTGCCACAAAAAGAAATCGCTGAAAGTCGTCTCAGTAGGGTTTTGGCACTTTTGTAGTAGAATTGAGTTGCGTGACGGGGAAAGACGGGAGAGTATTTTGTATGAATGGCGTGAAACCCAATCCCCAATCGAAAACTGGCAATCCGTATTTGAGCCACTCAGCAGTTCTAGTGCTGGGCCGAGGGGGGCTGGCGTTGGCCAATTATCAATTCGTGGCTGTTGCTAGGCCACTGGAGGCGAGATGAAACCGAAAGTTATCGTCGTCATGCCGGCCTTCAACGCAGAGCGGACACTGCGCATGACTTATGAAAAACTGCCCAAAGACGCCGTCCATACGGTGATTCTGGTGGATGACGGCTCGACGGATGACACCTTGCGCATCGCCAAGGAATTGAAGTTGGAGGTCTTCGTCCACAACCACAACTACGGTTACGGTGCTAATCAGAAGACCTGTTACGCCGAAGCGATCAAAGCCGGTGCCGACATCGTGGTTATGGTGCATCCCGACTACCAGTACGACCCGCGGCTGGTGCCGCAGATTATCGAACCTATTCAACAAGGTTTGGCCGATGTGGTCTTTGGATCCCGACTTAAGCGCGGTACGGCGTTACAGGATGGTATGCCGTGGTGGAAGTATTTCTCGAATCGATTTCTCACATGGGTCGAGAACATGATCTTCGGACTCACCTTGAGCGACTACCACACCGGTTATCGTGGGTTCCGTCGTGAAGTCTTGGAGGCGGTTAACTACGCCATGAATTCCGATGGCTTCATCTTTGATCAAGAAATCACGGCGCAGGTGGTTGCTGCCCGGTTCCGTATCGCCGAGATCGCAGTACCGACCCGTTACTTCCCGGAATCGTCGTCGGCAAGTTTTGGCCAAAGTGTGGTGTATGGGTTGAAGATTCTCTGGCTGGTGTGGCGTTACCAGTTGCACCACTGGCGGCTGATGCCCGACCGTCAATTCGAGAGCCTGCGGGCACGTTATACGAGACTCGCTGCTGAGTAATACAGACGTAGCGGCCATTGCATCGGCCATCAAGAGCCGTCGCGATGAAGATCCTTGCCGTGATCGTACGCCCGGCGATCGTCCGGCAGATCCGCTCGGCTGAGACTTCGTCGAGCTCAGTCGAGACGCTCGCGACGAAGCCTCGCCCATTTGGACCTCCCCGCCGGAGCGCCCAGCCTCCGAGCGCCCCCCGATCTGCCCGCGCGCTTGGCGGCTGACCACCCCCGTAAGTGGGCGTACGAACCGGTCTTTGATGACCTCCCCGTCCCCGATCCGACGCGTGGGTAGCCGGGGCTGCGGGGTCGGGCTGTCCGGTCCCGTCCCTCGCATGCTCCGGTGCCCGCCGAATTCCGCTTGACAGCCCCACCTGCTGGGGGTAGCCTCCCCGCCGAGGTCGTTTTCCCCCTGGTGGTTCTCCCCGGTTCGGCGATCGCTCTGGCTCGCCCGCTCGTCTAGGCGAGCACGCGGCTGGGGCCCGTTTCCAGTTTCCTATCTGGTAGCAGGACTTGGCGTCGATTCATGGCCTATTCCATCTTCCCTTCATTGATCCTACTCACCCTGGCGTTTCTGGTCGCGCGTCGCTACCGACTTCCGGACCGGATCGAAGAGACGTTCGTAGCCTCACGACGAACCGGCGCCTTGAAGGCGTTTCACAATGCTGCGCTCTTCCTGATGCCGATATTGTTCATCATGCTTCACGTATTGCGTGCTTCCTTTCTGTGGAACTTTTTTCGCGAGTCCCGAGAAGCTCACTTCACACTTCAACTGGTCGTGAACCTGTCGATCTTCGGAACCGTGACACTGTGCGAGGCCATCGCCGGAACCCATTTGTGGATTTACCTTTTCTTCTCCACAGCCGGACTCTCTCGAACAAAGCGGGATAACATCCCGCCGCTCAGCCGGTTCCCGCGCGTCTCGGTGCTGATTCCCTGCTGTGATGAGCCCCCTGCCGTCCTCGAGAGGAGCGTCTTCTCCGCGTCAAAACTGGCATACCCCAATCTGCGCGTCCTGCTCGTCGAGAACTCCCTCGACTCAGACCTCAAGGCCGGCGCCCGGGCTTTGGCGGCGCGGCATGGGATCGACGTGGTCGACATTCCCAACCGCGGCAACAAGGCGGGTGCTCTCAATGACGCGATGCGCTCGATCGATCTCGAAACGGAGTACCTGAGCGTGCTCGATGCGGATCAGGCCGTCTTGCCGGATTTCCTGAGCGCGGTCATCCCGCTTTTGGAAGCGGACTCGGGTATCGCCTTCGTGCAAACTCCGCAGGTGTGCGCCAATGCGTCGGATTCGCTCGTGGCGACGGCCGCGAGTCAGCAACAGATGCTGCTGTACGACTGCGTGCTCGACGGGAAGTCGGCTTACGAGAGGGCTCCATGCTATGGCACCAACTTCGTCATGCGTCGCTCCGCGCTCGAGAGTGTTGGGGGTTGGGATGAAAGCAACGTGACCGAGGACCTGGCCACTTCCTACAAGGTGCATGGTCGGGGGTGGAAATCGATCTACATGCGCGAGGTGTACGCTAAGGGACTCGCGCCCGTCGACCTTTCTTCCTATTGGCGGCAACAGGTCCGCTGGGCGACCGGCAACAGCGCTCTGTTTCGCGCGGTCCTGCTCGATGCCATCCGGCGAGATCGGCGCCGCGGCTCCATGTGGATTGCCGTCGAGTACCTCTGGTCGTCCGGGTTCTGCCTCTACACGATGGTCCTTACGATAATGACGGCATGGCCGTCCTTGCTGCTCGTCGCCGATCTGTTCACCGCGGGCCGTGTCGTTGGGTTGTTCGAAATGAACGCTTCTCAATGGGATGTGGGGCTCGCCTACTTCACCTTGTACCCCGTGTATGCGTTCGTCATGCTCTTTCCATACGTGAACATGCGTTTGCGGGGCTATCCGCTGCGCAACATGATCATGGTACAGGGGCTAATGGCGAGCACCGCGCCTGTACTCCCGCGAGCGGCGCTCAGGGCGCTGATGCATGGGTCGCCAATGTACTTCCAGGGCTCACGCAGCACTCAGCCCGCACCGCGGGAGAAGTTCTCGAGTCCGCAGATGGCCGTGTTGCTGGTTCTGCTCGTCACCGGAAGCTTCCTGGGCAGCCACGTGTGGCACCACCCGACCAGTCGATTAACCTGGCTCCTGCTCTTCTGGACATATGTCCACACCATAGCGATCGCCCACTTCGTCATTTTCTTCGCGCAAGGGTCGGAGAATCGGCTTGCAATCAAGCTCGGGAGATCGGTATGCCGGCGCTGAGAGAGAGAGCCGGAAAAACCTCGGAGTCCGAGCGGTACGGTACGGCGCGACGAGTACTCGCCGTGGTGCTCGGAGCGTCCCTCCTGATGCTCGCGTGCCTCTACAATGGCTATCCATTGTTGTTCTACGATTCCGAAATGTACGTACATTACGTACGGTCGTCGATTCGGCCTCCGTTCTATGCCCTTCTGTTATATCCGATGCATCTGGGCTCTTCGTTGTGGCTGGTGGCGTTCTGGCAGTCGCTCTTGGTTTCGCATCTTTTATATTTCGTAACCGACCGTGTATTTGGGTCGATCAACATCTTTCGCTATACGGTTATCATCACCGTTCTCGCCCTTCTGTCTCCTCTCCCGTGGATGACCGGATTCGTGACCCCCGATATTTTCACACCTCTACTAATTCTCTCGCTGTACTTTCTCGTATTTAGGCCAACCGCTTTGAGCGGGCGCCAGCGCATTTATTTGACCGTCATCAGCGGGGCAGCGATGCTTGTTCACTCTTCAGCCCTGCCGCTCGTGACCGTCTTGTTCGTCTATGCGGCGGCTCTGAAGTTGTTCTTTCGCTCATCGCAGGTCTGCCGAGGATACCTGCCCCAGCGCATCCTCACTCCCGCACTCATCGCCGCATTGCTGCTGGTGACCAACAATGCATGGATGCACGGCTCCTTCAGCCTATCACCTTCCGGATATGCTCATTTGTTGGCGCGCTTGATTACTGACGGGCCGGCGGTCGCCTATTTGCAGAGCCATTGCGCAGAGAAGCGCTACAGGATTTGCGACAGCATCGATTCCCTACCGAGAGATTCGGACCAGTTCCTGTGGAGCGAGCAATCTCCCTTCAGGAAATTGGGTTGGTTCGATGGTTACCGGCGCGAGGGCGCTCAGATCGTGACGGAGACGATCCGGGCATACCCGCTTTGGACGCTTCAAACCATGATGCAGAACGCCATCCGCCAGTTGAGTTTGATCGATCTGTCGGTAATATTCGATCCGCTCGACCAGTTCCCACTCGTAGCAGATGCGCAGAGAACCCATTTCGCGCGAGAGTACCCGGCCTTTGTGGGGTCACGGCAAACCCTGGGCACCCTGGGACTCCAAACGATTTGCCAGGTCCATGGCCTCGCACTCATTGCGGCCGTCGTTCTCGTAGCGCTCGCGACCGTGCGATTCTGGAGGAACGGTGACTTCGAACGCGTGAGCTTCTTCGGGTGGACCATTTTCAGCGCCATCGTCAGCGCCGTAATGCCTGCGGCTTTGAGCATACCGAACGCACGGTATCTTACCCGTGTATCTTGGCTGATTACCTATCTGGCGGTTAGCGAAGCCGTGACCCGGAGATCACGCCAGCGCCAACAGTAGCTCATCTCGCGCCGTTCACTCCCGGTGGGGCCTGGTCAAAAGAGCTCGGACCGTGGACGGCGGACGGATCGGAGCGCCTCGTGCTCGTTTCAGCCGAGGGCGCGGGGGATGTCACTGCACAAAGACCCGCGCCAGCCGCGCCATCGAGGACCAATAGAAATCGCCACTCCAGCCTACGCTCGGAAACACCACACCTTGATTGAAGCCGCCGGTGCGGACGCGGGCGATCTCCCGGCCGGATTCAATGTTCAACACCGCGACTTCCTCGCCACCCTTGCGGTAGTCATTGACGACGAACTCGCCGGTGTCCGGGTATTGAATCATGTGGCTGGCGCAGCCGAAGGGCGTCTTCCGCCATAGCGGTGTCATCGAGCGTGTGCCGAGATCAAAACGCCAGGCTTGCAGGTGGCAGTTGGCTGAATCGTCGCAGACCACGATGTGGCGCTGCAGGTCATGCAGCGGCGGGTTGGTGATGCTGCCGCCGCTCAGCCCGCAGGCCGGCAGAATCTGGTGGTCCCTGGCATCGCTCATGGAGACACCATACGGGATTCGGCACGCACGTGAGCCGGGCGATCCCCGCGAACGCCACTCCGGGGGTCGTCGCCCGCTACATGACCCGCCCTCCGATCACACCGCAGCGGATGCTCGGAGAGGCGAGCAAAACCCAGATCATCTATCGGTCAGACGCGGTCCACCCGCGGCACCACGCCAACTTCCGGGTCTTCGCTCCCCTGGACTTCCTCGCCGAAGTGAGCGCCTGTGGGGGGCGGATGCGCCTGATCGCGACCATTGAGGATCCCCGGGTGATCCGCCGGATCCTCGCCCATCTCCGGCTCCCGCCCGAGGGTCCCGATCCCTCCCCCTCCCGCCGCCCTCCAAGCGCCACCGGAGACCTCTTCGCCGACCTCCCTGCCTACGCGCGCTACCCGGCCCCAGCGCTTGGCCGCGCTCCGTCTAGGAGTGCGCGCACCCCCGCTCGTCGCACTTCGGCCGACGGCATCGGGACCACCCCACGCGGCCACATGCCGCTCTCGGTCCCCAGGGTTTTGCCTTGACAGGGTGTTCATCCGCGCTATAGCATGGCCGCGGGTCGGGCCCCCCACCCGCCGGTCCGAGAATGCCGTTTCTGTTGCCTAGCCTCAGAGAGTCTCACCAGCGCGAAGGGCCGCAACGTAGGGAGGTGCGCGATGTCTGAGCGAGATCGTCTCTCGCGGGAACTCGGCGATAAGGAACTGCCGGACGAAGATGACCAGGAGATAGAAGAGGCACGCACCGTCCATCGCAAGGCGCCTCCTCTGGCGGGTCGCGCCGGCGGTTCGGAAGAGAGGGCAGGCATCGAGAAGAGGCCACGTAAGCCGCCGGTGCTTGAAGAGCGCCCTCCGCTTAAGCCGCCCCCGATAAAGCCTGGCAAGTGATAGGTGGTGGATCATGGGCCTCTATTTCGAGAACGCTACGCCGTCACCTATCTGGGTGGCTTATGGGCATTCCTCTGAGTACTCGTGGTGCGACGCAGGCTGGTACAAGAAGGGTTGGTACAAAGTAGGACCGGGATCGACCGCTAAGGTGTGGTCGGGGTCGATTGGAGGACATTGCTTCGTCTATTACGCCGAGGATGATTTCGGCCACGTCTGGGCAGGTCCTTACACCACCTTCGTCCCGTGGAACGCTTTCTACTTGTGCTGGGAGGATCAGAGTGGAGCCGGGAAGGTTCTTGGCTTCAGATACTTCTGTGTGCCCTGGATCTATCTGAACTATACGAAGCGATTGATACTTTAGAGGAAGACGGCCGCGCTGGCGAATTAGAGCGATTCCGTCTAGCATCGTGACGGCAGTATTCAACCCTCTAAGTGATACGGCACTAGTGACCGCGTACAGGCCGGCGGACCACCATGTGCTCATGACGTGCTTGCTCTGCGGCCGAAGCCCGGCACACCGCTCGCGCTTTCTGTAGCATGGCCTCGGGTCTGGCCCCCCGTGCCCGCCGGTCCGAGAACGCCGTTTCTGTTGCCTAGCCTCTGCTGAACGGGGTCGTCCCGGACCCTTTGCTCCGCCAGACAACCCTCGAGACAGCCGCGACCATTGCTGCGAACGCGCCGTTCTCGGTTGCTTCGGCGAAAGCAATGGTGGAGCAGTGCCGTTATGACCCGGCTCTGTCGGCGGTCAATGCGACCGACGCTGAGAGGCCGCTACATTGTTATGAGACCGAGGACTTCCGAGAGGGAGTGCAGGCCTTTCTGGAGAAGCGCCCTCCCAGATTTATGGGCCGGTGATTGGAGAGGGTATAGGGTAGAGGGTTCAGGATAAATGATCGAAAAGGTTGTGCAGTCCCCCTTGAGGTCTACACGCTATACCCTAAACCCTATACGCTAGACTCTAGACCCTAGGTGATCCAAATGGCAAAGCGGCGGGTGCACCTGACGTTTACAGGCAAGCTGGTCGAGGAGCCGATTCTCTGGCAGCTCAGTCAGACGTTCGACCTGATCTTCAACATTCGCCAAGCCGACGTGACCGAGGGGATCGGATGGATCATGGCCGAACTCGAGGGGGATGCTCAGCGCCTCGAGAATGGGATCAAGTGGCTGGAAGAGCGAGGCGTGCAAGTGGCCCCGATCGAGCAGGACGTGGTCTATTAAGAAAGTCGATTTTGTCTTGACAGGGAAAGGTCGTTCTGTTTAGATAGCCGAGATTGACCTTTTCATCCAGAGTGGCTGAGGGACTGGCCCTGCGAAGCCACGGCAACCGGTTCGCAAGATGTCCCCGCGGACAGTGGTGCCAACTCCTGCATCCCGGACAGGGCGGGGTGAGAGATGAGAAGGACGCCGTCGAATTTGACAGCCCCTTCTCATTTTCGCGAGAAGGGGCTTTTGATTTTGGGGAAAGGGATCACGCGATGCCGAAACGGATGGTCACCCTCATCTTTCCACAGACGCTCATCAAGGAACCCGTGATCTACCGCCTCTCCAGGCAGTTCAAGATTATCCCCAATATCCGCCGGGCGCGGGTGACGGAGAAGGCCGGTGAGCTCATGGTGGAGCTCGATGGCGAAGAAGAAGAGTTGAATAAAGGGGTTGCCTACCTGAATGGTTTGGGGATCAGGGTGGAGCCAACTCCAGGGAAGGGGCGCTGAGATGGCGAAGGTGAAGGGCTTAAAGTGCAGGGAGTGCGGCCGGCCTTACCCGGCGGATCCGCTGCACGTCTGCGAGTTCTGCTTCGGGCCGCTCGAGGTCGATTACGATTACGATCGGCTTCGCGGCACGCTGACCCGGAGGGCGATCGAGTCCGGCCCGCCCAGCATCTGGCGGTATAGCGCGCTCCTGCCGATCGAAGGTGGGCCCGCCGTCGGCAGACATTGTGGGATGACGCCCCTTGTGAAAGCCGGGAACCTGGCGCGCGCCCTCGGCATGCGGGAGGTGTACGTCAAGAACGATACCGTCAACCACCCCTCCTTTTCGTTCAAGGACCGGGTCGTGGCGGTGGCGGTGACAAAGGCCCTGGAGTTCGACTTCAGAGTGGTGGCCTGCGCCTCCACGGGCAACCTCGCCAATTCGGTGGCGGCACATGCCGCCGAGGGCGGGCTTCAAAGCTTTGTGTTCGTCCCCGCCGACCTGGAGCAGGGCAAGATTATCGGCACCCTCATCTACGACCCGAAGCTGGTGGCCGTCGAGGGAAACTATGATGAGGTGAACCGTCTTTGTAGCGAGATCGCCGACAAGTACCGTTGGGCGTTTGTCAACATCAACATACGGCCCTACTATGCTGAGGGGTCAAAAACTTTCGGCTATGAAATCGCAGAGCAACTCGGGTGGCGCGCCCCGCAGCATATCGTTGTGCCGGCGGCCGGCGGTTCCCTGGTCACGAAGATATCGAAGGGGCTCAAAGAGTTCGATCGTCTCGGTCTCTTGAGCGGCGGTTGTGCCACGCGGATGCACGTCGCGCAGGCTGAGGGATGCGGTCCCATCGTGACCGCCATCAAGGAGAACAGTGAGATCATCAAGCCGGTCAAACCGAAGACGATCGCAAAGTCGCTGGCCATCGGGAACCCGGCAGACGGATATTACGCCTACAAGGTCGTCAAGGAGAGTGGGGGTTACGGCGAGCATGCCTCCGACGAGGAGATCGTGGAAGGGATGAGGTTACTGGCCAGCACTGAGGGGATCTTCGCCGAAACCGCCGGGGGGGTCACGGTGGCCGCGGCCAAGCGCCTGATCGAACAGGGACGAATCCCGAAGGACGAGAGCCTGGTGCTCTGCATCACCGGAAACGGGCTGAAGACCCAGGAGGCAGTGGCCGCTGACCTGAAGGTGAAGGTGCAGATCAAACCGACCCTTCGATCGTTCGACGAGGCGATGGCCTCTCACGGGATCGAAGTGACGCCGAGGAATGCGCATTGAGCACCGACAGAGAAGATGGCGATAGACAGCCGAAAGGAGCGGAATAGATGAGCGTGAAAGTCCGAATCCCCACGCCCCTTCGCGGACTCACGAAGGGTCAGGGGGAGGTGGAAGAGCAGGGCGGCTCGATCAACGAGCTGATCGACAACCTGGAGAAGTCGTACGGCGGGCTGAGGGAACGGATCTGCGACGAGACCGGCAGCATCCGCCGCTTCATCAACATCTACGTGAATGAGGAAGACATCCGGTTCCTGCAGGGCACCTCGACCCCATTGAAGCCCGGCGATCTCGTCTCCATCGTCCCGGCCATCGCCGGCGGGTAACAGCCTCTAGGAGGCCTTCCGGGGTTCGATAACTGCCCCGCCCTTCCGGTAGGTTGCGTAGATCGCGCCGCTCGGGCACGCCTGGATGCAGATCGTGCAGCCTTCCAGGCATTTGCTGGCCTCGAACCCGAACGGCTTCGTCGCCTGCCAGGCGCCTGTCGGGCAGACCGGGATGCACACGGCATTGTGGGTGCACCGGTTCGGGTGTCGAATCAACATCTCTCGCATCAGTTGCATGGGACTCCCTCCTCGGCCGTTCTTGCAACGGCCGCCAATCCGGCTTCAATGGCTTCGATGATCCGATCCGCCTCGTCCTTCGTTAGGATCAGCGGTGGGGCGAGGATCATGACATTGCAAAAGCCGGGTACGGTTTCCACATTCCTGCCGACGATCACGCCGGCCTCCCTGATCGCTGCCGACAGGCGCCCCAAGTCTTTTTCGGCAACGGGTGTCCTCTTCTCGTCCCGCACCAGCTCCACCCCGATGAGCAACCCCATCCCACGCACCTCCCCGACCCAGGGGTGGTGGATCGCCCGTAGACGTCCCATCAGGTAGTCGCCCACCGACGCAGCATTCTCCCAGAGGCGTTCTCGGAGGAGGATCTCGAGGTTGGCGCTCGCGGCGGCGCACGCAACGGGATGTCCCCCGAAGGTGCTCACCTGCGAAAAATGCACGCCCTCTCCTGGTTCGCCCAGGAAGGCATCGAAGATTCGCTGGCTGGTGATAGCAGCCCCCAACGGCAGGTAGCCGGACGTCATCCCTTTGGCGACCGTCATGATGTCCGGGACGACATTCCAGTGCTGGCATCCGAACAGCAGTCCGGTGCGACCGAAGCCGGTGATCACCTCATCAAGGATCAGGAGAATACCCCACCGGTCGCAGATCTCCCGGAGCCGCTGCAGGTACCCATCGGGGGAAAGGATCACACCCCCGCCGCCGATCACCGGCTCGGCGATGATGGCGGCCACGGTGTCCGGCCCTTCGTGCCGAACCATGGCTTCGATCTCATCGGCGCAGGCCAGCGTGCAGGCAGGGGCCGCTTGGCAATGTGTGCACCGATACCGATCGGGTGGATTGACGTGGAGGAATCCCGGGACCAACGGCTCGAAGGCCCTCCGCCGCGCGACCTGTCCGGTGGCGGACAACGCCCCCATGGTGAAGCCGTGATAGCCACGGTAGCGGGCGATCACCTTATAACGGTTTTCCCCTTTGTGAACCTGCCGCCCATACTGCCGTGCGAGCTTCAGGGCAGTCTCGACTGCCTCGGAGCCGCTGTTGCAGAAGGAGACACGGTCAAGTCCCGGAGGCAGGATCGATGCTAACGTCTCTGCCAGCAAGATGGCGGGCTCATGCGATTGGCTGAGCGGATAGAAGGGGAGACGTCGCATCTGGTTCATGGCCGCCTCGGCGATCTCATCCCGACCATACCCGACATTGACGCAGTAAAGGCCGGCCATCGCGTCGACGTACTCTTTCCCGTGCTCGTCCACGACAATACACCCCTTCCCCTCTCGGATCACCAGCGGAGGTTTCTTCTCAAGGCTGCTATGCTGGAGGAGGGAATGCCAGAGGTGCTTCCGGTCGGCGGCGAACAGATGTTCAACGCGAGTCGAATCGGCTTTCATCGGCGCTCCAGGACGGCTATTGTAGCGTAGTCTTCACGGCGCACGTGAGAGGTTCGATCGCCACGACAACGGATGAAGGCTTCATATCTCATTTGACTTTTTCGGTCAAGGACTTTTATCTTGACAGGATTTTTCCATTGACCGGAGACCGGAACTGGGCTAAGCCTACAATAGCGAGGAGAATTGAATCGTTGAGACAGCCGGCTCAGGGTACGGCATGGCGAGGTGGTCTGGAAATGAGATGCTGGGGCCGGCCACTCGGGCGACCTTGGCACAGCTGGAGCCCCCGAGGGAGGTAAGCGATGAACCAAAACCTTATTTGCGCATCCAGCGATCCCGCGACGCTCTACCTCGACCTCCTCAAGAAATGCCTTACTCGCCAAATGTTTGGGGATGCCTACCGGCTGTTTGGCCGAGGCAGGCGAGGGGTTCTGGGAGCCCTGTTTCTGCCGATAACTGAGTTGCTTTCGTTCTTCCACCTGCAGCTTGTTCGGCGTGTTTCGTCCGATGCGTGTGTCGAAGGTCGTCACTGGCCATTAGACGCTGAGACAATGATCGGTATGAAGCGCCTCGACAACCTGCAGCACTGCGTTGTGGATGTCATCACCAAGCGGATACCGGGCGACCTCATCGAGACTGGCGTATGGCGGGGCGGGGCGACGATCTTTATGAGGGCTGTGCTGAAAGCCTATGGCGATACAGATAGGACAGTATGGGTGGCCGACTCCTTTCAAGGTCTGCCGAAGCCCGATTCAAAGCGATACCCCGCCGACAAAGGAGATCGTCTGTGGACCTTCCCCGAACTGGCTGTTTCGGTAGAGGAGGTCAAACAGAATTTCGTCCGGTATGATCTCCTGGACAGTCAGGTCCGTTTTCTTGTTGGTTGGTTTCGGGACACCCTGCCGGACGCCCCGATTGACCGCCTTGCAATTCTCCGGCTCGACAGCGATATGTACGAATCGACCACGGACGTCCTCCGGTATCTCTATCCCAGGGTCTCGGTTGGTGGGTACGTCATTGTCGATGACTACGCCCTGCCTAGGTGTCGGGCGGCTATCGAGGATTTCCGCACCGCGCACGACGTCACCGAGAAGGTGCACCGCATCGACTGGACCGGGGTGTTTTGGCAGAAGCTCCGCTAATGGTTGGAGGGTCCTGGCGCTGAGAGATCGGCGAGTTTTGGCGTGGGCTGTCCACCTGCTCACCGCGCTAGGAGCGGTCGTGGGGGTCTGGTGCCTCATCGCCATCCACAGAGGTGACTATCGGGGGGCCTTCCTCGGCATGATGCTTGCCGTGCTGATCGACGCCGCGGATGGCCCGCTTGCCCGCCTGGTCCGGGTCAAAGAGGTGTTGCCGACGTTCGATGGGTCGAAACTGGACGACTTGATGGATTATCTGAATTATGTTGTGGTGCCCGTCGTATTCCTCAACGATGCACAACTGCTGCCGGGATCGGCCTCGCTCTGGATCTTGAGTCTGCCGGTCCTCGCCAGCGCCTACCGCTTCTGCCATGCGTCGGCCAAGACGCCGGATCATTTCTTTACGGGGTTCCCTTCGTACTGGAATATCCTGGCCTTCTACCTGTATGTGGGCAGAACTCCGCTGTGGTTCAATGCGGGCTTCATTGTGTTTGCCGCCATCATGGTTTTTGTTCCGATCAAGTACGTCTATCCGGGCAGGACCCGGCCCCTCCGTCCCCTCACGGTCGGTTTGGGCATCCTGTGGGGAATCGTGGTACTGATTGTCCTCTGGCAACTTCCGGATCCATCCCCTTCGCTGGTGGGCTGGTCCCTGTTGTATCCGATCTACTACACAGCCCTCTCCTTTAGGCTGCATTGGCGCTCATTGTCGGCAGGCACGCGTCCCTCTTCGGGGCCCTCGCTCCAACCTTAATAGTCACATCTCTCTCATCGTGACGCATTGCTGCCCTCCGCGGCCTTCGACCCCCTCAATCTTCCCTTCTCCCCGTTGGGGAGAAGGTGGGGATGAGGGGGAACGCAGGGAGGAAACACCTACCTGGAGATGGTGATAACCATTTTCCCGCACGACGGACGAGAGCAGGCCTTAGGTGTCGCTTTGGGATTTCTTCGCCAGTGTGAGGAGGATGCGGGTGGGATCGGCGTGGTGAGGGGTCTCGCGGACCTCATACGGCTCTTCGCACCAGGGGCACCAGATCTCGAGAACGGAGGCGTGCAATACGAGGATTTCCCGGCATCCGGGGCAGTGGATCTCGGCTCTATCCCAGTGCGTCTCCATGGCGTCCCCTTCGCTTTCAGATGGCGTCTAATAAGACGGTGAGGATGAGGTCTCAGCAACCCCGTCATTGCGAGCGAAGCGAAGCGATCTCAAAACCTGCGTATAGAGCAACGAGATTGCTTCGTCCCCTTCGCTTCGCTCTGGGTCCTCGCAATGACAAAAGAGGGGGGTCTAGCGCCTCTTACTTGCCGGCTGCGGGTTTGGTCTGTTGTTTCAACGCGTCCGGCCCGCTGGGAAGCCGGTCGAGAAATTTCGGGTCGATGGCATAGATGTCGGCGGCTGTCGAAAGCTTCGCGTACAGCCGATTCTTCTCCGACTTCCCGATGAGCAGCGCAGGGAGGCGAGACCCCTCGCTCATGCTCAGCTCCACTTCCGCCTGCGGCGCCTTCAGGCCGTACCGGGCGAGATCGCCTCCCTTCTCCTCTACCAGGTCTATAAAACGCAGCTCCTTCAGCGCGTAGAGAAGATCGTAGACCTTCCCCGCCTGAGTATCCGCCTGGGTCGGCGCGGTCAGTTTCCAGGCATCTCCCTCCTTGGCCAACTTGATCGACTGGTCTCCCCGACGAAGTTCGATCGTCTTGACGTCTGTGGTTTCAAAGCGAAACAAGCTGCGGTCCCGCAAATCGAACGGCGACTTGGAGAGTTCGGTCAGAAGGCGGGCGTCGACTGTGACCACCCACTCCCCAGGGTCGGCCAGCGCGTACAGTCCCATCTTCGGGTCTGGGGCCTTCTTGAGCAGAAGCCGTTTAGAGGCGTCAGGTTCCGTCAGACTAACGATGAAGTCGGGGGTGTCGAGGCCATAGCGTCGCTTGGCATCGGCTCCGCCAGCGAGAAACTCTTTGACGCGTGCGTCCTTGATGTTCCACAGAAGCTGTCTGATCGCCGAGGCGTCCGCCTTGCCCTTGATCGGCTGCGTCAACTCCCACGTGTCGCCTCCACTGCGGCTCAGCTTGATCGATCGCCCCTTGGCAATCAGCTCCAACTGCTTGACCTTGTCCGGCTCCAGCACGAGCAACGTCTTGTCGCGGAAATCCGCCGCCTTCCGGTCCAGTCGAGTTCTCAAGATGTCGGCAACCAGGAAAACCGCCGGCTGATCGCCCCGCTTTGCATAGATCGAGAAGCCGTTCGGATTCTTATCGCCCAAGAGCAGGACGGCAGGCGGCTTGTCGCCCTTGAGACGCAACGTGACCTGGATGGCGGGGTGCTCTAGCCCGTACTCTGCAAGGCTCTTGGGCTGCTCGTCGATGCTTCGTTCTTGCTTGGTAGTGAGGAGGGTCTGAAGCGCCGAGCTGATCTCCATCGCGTCCGCCCTCGCCTGCACCGGTTCGACAAGACGCCACCCGTTTCCTTCCCGCTCCACGACGATCTGTCCTTCGGGCTTCTTGATGGAGAGCCTCTCGATCTCCTTCTCGTCCATCGGGAAGAGTTGCCTGGCGTCCTCCGATTTTTTCCCCTTCGCCTCCAGCCAAAAGTATGCTCCCGCGACGACGGCAAGGGCCAGGGCCAGCAGGCCGAGGGAACGCCACCTCATCGCGACCGCCTCCGGCGAAGCACCACTGAGGTCCCGGAGACCAGGAGCAGGGCCGGCACGACGACGACCGGCAGCCAGAACGCCAGTCGCCCCTGCATGGCGGTCAGGAAGATGGGCGTGCTTTTCGCCTCCCTTGGCCGAATCGAGTTCTGCTCCTCCTCCTCGGCCAGCCAACTGATACTGTTGAGGAAGAGGTCCCGGTTTCCGGAGAAGTTCAGGAAGCTATTGCCGGCGAACCCCGAGTTGCCGTAGACCACCAACCTCGCCGGACCGGGCGCCGGTCGTTT
>JBGQJI010000049.1:0-16581 GCA_041498975.1 Methylomirabilis sp. (SeqCode) | reverse complement strand
TCCTTTCCCTGAGCAGGCCATCCAGGCCAAACCCTTGCTCCGGAGTCTGGATCTCCTGGCTGTAGCGACGGCTCACGGTCGTGAGCAGGTCGGCGAATACCAGCCCACCTTTCAAGAGATTGACCTTGCCGTAAAACTCGAGGCGAGCCGCCGTGAACAACTCCAAGGGAAGCCCCAGCCTCGGCAGAATGTCAGGCGGGAAGTGGCCCTGGTACCCGAGATTGTGGATCGTGAACACCGTGGCGACGCCCCGGAAGAAGGGGTCGCCCTGAAGGACAGTTTTCAGATATACCGGGAGCAGAGCGGTCTGCCAGTCATGGGCGTGCAGGACCTCGAACCGGAAGGCGAGGGTTCGACAGGCCTCAAGGGCGGCCCGGCAGAACAGGGCGAATCGCTCTGCACCGTCCGGATAGTCCTCCCCCGAAGGGGTCTGGTAGAGGCCATCGCGATCGAACGAAGGATCGTGGCGAACGAAATACACCGGCACCCCGTTGGAGAGGTGCCCCTCCAACACGTCCACCTCTTGCGAGCCCACGGCCGCGCGAACCTCCAGCCCGCGCGCAGCCTCGCTCAGCCGATGTCGCTCCCGATCCACAACCCGGTAGAGCGGCATGATCAGCCGGACGTCGTGGCCAAGCCGGTAGAGCGCTTGTGGCAGGGCACCGGCGACGTCGCCGAGCCCGCCGGTCCTGGCGAACGGCGCCACCTCGGAAGCAGCGAAGAGGATTCTCATTGCGGCTGACTCCATGAGCAAGGCCCCTTATGGTACATGCGCTGTGATCGCATTTCAAGGAGATAGGAAGGAGAGGTCTTCGTGCTGCACTGGCAGCTTCAATGGAAACATTCGCTGGAGGTAAGACACGATCCTCCCGTCGTCGGCGCACTGTTGGCCATGCCGTGGCTTGACCCTGACAGACAGGCCGTGATACAAGGTACTGGGTCATTGGCAGAAGGTAACACCGTGTCACCGGAAGAGAGATTGTGTGAGGTGGGCCGTGTGGGATCGGAGGCTCCCGTGCAGGGTGTGATGCACCACCACAAGCCTCGCGTCAGCATCGGACTGCCGGTGTTCAACGGAGCGAAGTATCTCGCAGAGGCGCTGGACTCGATCCTGGCTCAAACGTACCCGGATTTCGAGCTGATCATCTCCGACAACGCATCGACCGACGGGACCGAGGAAATCTGTCGAGCCTACGCGGCCAAGGATGGACGCATCAGGTACTATCGCAATGAAAAAAATCTCGGCCTTGCCAGGAATTTTAGTCGCGTCTTCGAATTATCCTCAGGGGACTACTTTAAATGGGCTGCCCATGACGACGTGATCGCCCCGGACTTCTTGATGAAGTGCGTTGAAGTACTCGACCAGGACTCCGCCGTGGTCTTATGCCATTCCAAGGTAACGATCATCGACGAATTCGTACACGAGATGCATGACTTCGATATGACATTGGACAGGATCGACTCGCCGAAACCGCACGAGCGTTTCGCCGACCTTATACTCACCGATCGCTGGTGCTTTGAGGTTTCCGGGCTGATCCGTTCAAGCGTCCTGAGAATGACGCCGCTCATGGCCGGTTATATTGCGTCCGACCGCATTTTGCGGGCAGAGCTTGGCCTGCGCGGCAGGCTTCATGAGATCCCCGAATTCCTGTTCTTCTCACGAGACCATCCCGAGCGCTCAGTGAGGGCGCTGCCTGCACATCATCTGCGCGCGGAGTTGTTCGATCCAGCTCGTGCGGCAAAAGTTGTATTCCCGCATTGGAGGATCCTCCTCGAATATTTCAAGTGTGTGAGGCGCGTCCCACTGACCGGATATGAGCGAACCCGTTGTTATCTCTCCCTGGTGCGGTGGCTGGGGACAGACCTGAACTGGGCGCGGATGGCGGCGGATTTGATTATCGCTTCCGTACCCAACTCCTGGGAATTACTCCGGCGCCTGAGTCAGAGATATACCGGGAAGAAAGACGGTTGAATGCTTCCGGCCGCCGCCAGCCAAGGCTCGGGGTTCAGAACAGCCCCTTGATTTTGCCGCGGGCGTCGATGTCGATCGAGTCGGCAGCAGGGTGGCGCGGAAGGCCCGGCATGGTGAGCATGTCGCCGGTCAGGGGAACCAGGAAGCCGGCGCCCGCGGCGATCCGGATCTCGCGGACGGTGATCGTGAAGCCCTCAGGACGGCCCATCAGCGTCGGATCGTCGGAGAGTGACTTTTGGGTCTTCGCCATGCAGATCGGCAGGTCGTGGAGCCCCAACTTCTCGATCCACTTGAGGTGGGTCATGGCTTTCTCGGTGTACTCAACCTTCTTGGCCCCATAGATCTCCGAGGCGATCAGGAAGATCTTCCTCCTCACGCTCTCTTTCCAGTCGTAGAGCTGGTGGTATTCGGATGGATGGTCCGCCATCATCTTGACGAGGCGCTCCGCCGCCTCGATCCCGCCCCGCCCGCCGAGGGCGAAGACATCCGCCACTGCCGCGTCCACCCCCAACGCCTCGCACCGGTTCAGGATCACGTCCAACTCCGCCTTGGTATCGAAGGTGAACCGGTTGATGATCACCATGCAGGGGATTCTGAACTTGCGGACGCTCTCCAGATGCCGCTCCAGGTTCGGCAGGCCCCTCCTGACCGCCTCGGGATTCTGGACCTTCAGTTGACTGACGGACACGCCGCCGTGCATCTTGAGGGCCCTGGCCGTGGCCACCATGACGATCGCGGCGGGCTTCAGGCCGGCATAGGGGCACTTGATGTCGAGGAACTTCTCGCCGCCCAAATCAAACCCGAACCCGGCTTCAGTGACCGCGTACTCCCCCAGCTTCAGGGCGAGCTTGGTGGCCAGGACGGAGTTACAGCCGTGCGCGATGTTGCCGAAGGGTCCTCCGTGGACCAGGGCCGGCCCCCCCTCCAGCGTCTGGACCAGATTCGGATCGAGGGCGTCCTTCAGCAGAACGGCCAGCGCGCCCTGACAGCCCAGATCGCCGACTCGCACCGGCTCCACTTGGTAGGTGTACCCGATGAGGATCCGGGCCAAACGCTCCTTCATCTCCTTCAAGGTCTCGGACAGACAGAGGACCGCCATGACCTCGGACGCAGCGGTGATATCGAACCAGGTCTCCCTGGGAACCCCCTGAAGCGCGCCGCCCAGGCCCAGAATCACGTTCCGGAGGGCCCGGTCATTGATGTCCACAACGCGCCGCCAGAGAATACGCCGGGGGTCGATCTTGAGGTGATTCCAGTGATAGACGTGGTTGTCGATCAGGGCCGCGAGAAGGTTGTGGGCGGAAGTGACGGCATGGATGTCGCCTGTGAAGTGGAGGTTGATATCCTCCATCGGCAGGATCTGGGAGTATCCTCCCCCGGCCGCGCCGCCCTTCATGGCGAAGACCGGACCCATGGACGGTTCCCGGAGGGCAACGACAGCCTGTTTGCCGAGGTGGCGCAACGCCTGTGAGAGGCCGACGGTGACGGTCGTCTTCCCCTCGCCGGCCGGAGTCGGGGTGATCCCGCTCACCAGGATCAACTTCCCCCAGGGACGGTCCTTAAGAGTGGAAAGGAGGCGGTGGGAGACTTTGGCCTTGAACCGCCCGTACGGCTCGACCGCCTGCTCCGGCAGGCCAAGCTCGGCGGCGATCTCCATGATCGGCCGCTTCTTCGCTTCCTGGGCGATCGCGATGCTTGATTTCATCGATTGACACCTCGAAAAAGCCCCCTCTTTCTATCACCACCGGCGCACGTTGTCAATGACACCTCTCCGCCTTCGTGATCTTCGAGGCGGCTTATCTCGTGCAGATCGTCCGCCCCGGAGTCCAATATTTCCCGCGCGGCCAAGTTGAGGCGGCGACTGGTGGTCCGTGACTTTCGAGGCTGAAGCCGGCGAGCAAGGGGCGTGTCTGACTACGATCACCCCACGATAGTGAAGTAAAAAATCTTCCCACGGTCCGATCTGGTTTAAGTTCCGAAATGATTGCTTGTTCAGACCGACATTCGCACATCTGATAAGGTAAGTTTTACATTATTTCTGCCCCCAGGCTTCCATGCTTTTCCTCCGCCATTCAGGCTTTCAATGATTTATTTTTCCAAGAATTCACAGTACTTTAGCAACCCCTCCTCCAGCTTCGGCACCTGGCTTGCTCCGAGACGACGGCATGGCTTCGCCGCCCCCCCCTTGACGCGCCGAGCCAGAATCGCTCGACTTCGGGGAGAATCATGACGAGGCCTAAGGAGGTGACATATGATGAAAGGGACGCTCCTGCTCCTGGCCGCCTTGCTGCTGGCGGCATCAGTTGCGTGGGCCGCTCAGACGATCGAAGGCAAGATCATGAGCGTGGACCCTTACGGAAAGATGGTAACGCTCTATGATGGGACCACGCTCGTCATACCCGCCGGTGTCAACATCCACCGCGATGCCCTTAAGGAGGGGGTGACCGTCAGAGCCACTTTCGAGCAAAATGGCGGGCAGAACATCGTGACCTCCATCTTGGTGCATCCGGAGAAGGAGTCCTAGAGGCTCCACCAGGCTGCAGCGCCGGAGGTCCCGGAGGATTACTCCTGGCCTTCGGCGCTGCAACACTTTTTCGGGCAATCTATCTGGCTGAGTCCGAAGCTTCCCGAAAGGAGGTCGAGTGCTATGAAGCCCAAGGACAGGCTCGATCGCCGGAGCGTGAAAGAGATCGAGCGGTTTCTCAAAGAGAGATATGCGAAGCTGAAGCAGTCCCTGCGGAGTGTCATGACCGGCCGTTTTGCCGATGAGGCTCGCCGATCAGCGGCCTCTGCGGCCAAAGCGATCGAGACCCTCCGTGACGAGATCCAGGTCGCGGTGATGGACAGCCGTAGTCGAGAGCTCGTCCAGATCGAGACGGCACTCGAGCGGCTACGCCGCAGGGATTATGGGATTTGCTACGATTGCGAGGAGTTCATCGGGCTGGCGCGACTCCGAGCGCTGCCGTTTGCCGAGCGGTGCACACCCTGCCAGTCACAAGCTGAGCTGCAGGCGAGGCGGAGATCGCGCCCGCCTTCGGTGGGGATGGGAGCGGTGGCGTATCGCTCCACGGGGTGACAGACACCAAGTGGCCGCTCTCAGCCCTGGCTACCGGGTTAGGAGGGAGGAGAAAAGGCGATGAGTGACTTCCACCAGTCGGGTGTGATCACGACCCTGCACAAGCTCGGCCCGCCCAACCTGGAAACTCTCGAGGTCGAGCTGGAACGAACGGCGGCGATTCGACCCGTGGCCCTTGTGCTCCCATGCCTCTTCTCGGAGCTTGAGACTCCGGCCATGCCGCGGATCGCCGAGGAGCTCATGCAGGTCCGTTACATTCGGGAGGTCGTCGTGACCCTGGGCCGGGCGAATGAGGATCAGTTTGCCAAGGCCAAGCACTTCTTCGCCGCACTCCCTCAGAAAACCACTCTGGTCTGGATCGATGGGTCCAGGGTCCAGGGCCTCTTCCGCGAAATGGAGGAGAAGGGGCTCACCGTCGGCCCGGACGGCAAAGGCCGCTCCGCCTGGCTCGCCTATGGGTACGTGCTGGGGCGAGCCGAGTGCGATGTCATTGGTCTTCACGATTGCGATATCCTCTCCTACACGCGCGAGCTTCTGGCCCGGCTGATCTACCCAGTCGCCAATCCCCAGCTCGGCTTCAGCTTCTGCAAGGGCTATTACAGCCGCGTGACCGATCGGCTGCACGGTCGAGCCGCCCGCCTCCTGGTGACGCCGCTTATCCGGGCCCTCGAGCGGATGCTGGGACACCAGCCCTTCCTGACCTTTATCAACTCCTTCCGCTACCCGCTGGCGGGAGAGTTCGCCATGGTCGCCGACCTGGCACGGATAAACCTGATCCCGGGGGACTGGGGCCTGGAAGTGGGTGTGCTCGCCGAGGTGTACCGCAATGTTTCCTGGGGGCGCGTCTGCCAGTCCGAGCTCTTGGATTCATACGAGCACAAGCACCAGGACCTCTCGGCGGACGATCCCAAGAAGGGGCTCATGCGGATGGCGGTGGACATCACCAAATCCATCCTGCGCACGCTCGCCGAGGAGGGGGTCTCCATCTCTGATGGACTCCTGAAAAGCCTGCCGGTGACGTATCTGCGAAGCGCCCGGGACGTGATGGCGCGTTACCAGAGCGACGCCTCTATCAACAGCCTGAGCTTCTCTCACCACGAGGAAGGCCGAGCGGTGGAGGCCTTCGCGCGCGCCGTGGACCTGGCCTCGGAGGAGTACCTGGGCGACCCTGTGGGAATGCCCCTTATCCCCAACTGGAACCGGGTGCTGGCGGCGATCCCCGACATCTTCGAGCGGCTTCTGGTCGCAGTCGAAAAGGATAACGCTTAGGCGGAGGGGGATTGTGAGGCGTCACAACTTTGTGATCTATAGTGACCTTGACGGCTGCCTCCTGGACCGAGAGAGCTACGAGTTCGAGCCAGCTCGCCCTTCGCTCGATCATCTCAAACGGCAGGGAATCCCGGTGGTGCTCTGCTCTTCCAAGGCTCAGGCGGAGGTGGAGTTTCACCGGGAGATCCTCGGCCTGGCCGATCCGTTCATCGTGGAGAACGGCGGCGCCATCCTGATCCCGGAGGGCTACTTCCCTGTCCCTCACGCCTTCTTTCGCCCCGCTGGGGTGTACGGGATGATAGAACTCGGAGTCCCCTATGAGCGACTCACCCGGGCCCTCCACGAGATCCGACGCGTCACGGGCTTCGACCTTCGTGGGTTCGCCGAGATGAGCCCCGAGGAGGTAGCGTCCTTCACGGGACTCGATCTCGAGGCAGCCCGCCGGGCCAAGGCCCGGCGGTACGATGAGCCCTTCGTGGCCGACCTGAACCCGCAGCAAATTCGGCGGCTCACGTGTGAGACCAGGAGACGGAGGCTCATTTTCTCGCGCGGGGGCAGGTTCTATCACCTGACCGGGAGGAATACCAAGGGGCTTGCCGTGGTCCTCCTGACCCTCCTATACCGATCGAACTCTCCAGACCTCATGTCAGTGGGGCTCGGCGATGGGCCTAACGATCTCTCGATGCTCGAGCGGGTCGATATCCCCGTGGTGATTCCCCGAGAGCGATTCCTCGTGGACACAGCATTGATGGGCCGCCCCTTTCGTGTGGCCCCTGCCCCCGGTCCCGCAGGCTGGGCCGCGGCGATCCAGGCCATCATGACCGGACGCGTGACAGCCTTGAGGGTGGCGTGAGCGAAGCGCCTCCGCTCCCGGAGGCCGTCGAAGTCCAGATCGAGAATATCGGCCGTGCCGACCTGCTCGTGGGGATCCCGAGCTACAACAACGCCCGGACCATCGGCCACGTGGTCCGCGCAACGGCGGCGGGGCTGACCAAGTACTTCCCCGACGCGAAGGCGGTCATCGTCAACTCGGACGGCGGCTCGACGGATGGGACTCAGGAGATCGTGGCTCAGGCAGAACTGTCCGATCCGGCTACCATCCTCATTTCCCAACCCACGACCCCGATCGCCAGGATCGTGACGCCGTACCACGGCATCCCCGGCAAAGGGAGCGCCTTCCGCACTATCTTCCAGATCGCGGATCGTCTGGAGGTGGCTGCTTGCGCCGTGGTGGACTCGGACCTCCGCTCGATCAGACCGGAATGGCTTGAGCTTCTCCTCCGTCCGATCCTGGAAGGCCATTTCGACTATGTGGCGCCGCTCTACTGGCGCCACAAATTCGACGGGACCATCACAAACAGCATCGTGTATCCAATCACCCGGGCCCTGTATGGCAAGCGGATCCGCCAGCCGATCGGCGGCGAGTTCGGCTTTTCCAGGAGCCTCGCCAGCGCGTTCTTGACCAAGCCGGTCTGGGAAACCGACGTGGCCCGCTTCGGCATTGACATCTGGATGACCACCACAGCCATTGCCGGGGGGTTCCGACTCTGTCAGGCCTACCTGGGGGCGAAACTCCACGATGCCAAGGACCCGAGCGGCGACCTCACCGCCATGATGACCCAGGTGGTGGGCTCGTGCTTCGATCTCATCGAGAGCCATGAATCGATCTGGTTTGGACGTCGAGGATCCCAAGGTGTGCCGCTATTCGGCTTCCCGCACGCCGTGGGAGTGGAGCCGATTCCGGTGAATGTAGAGCGCATGATCTCCATCTTCAGCCAAGGTCTGGTGGACTTGGGGGAGCTATTGGGGAAGATTCTGCCCCCGCAACTCATGGATGCTCTCCGCGAGGCCGCCGCAGCGCCGACCAGTGCCTTCCGGATAGCTGATCCGCTCTGGGCACAGGTGGTGTACCGCTTTGCTTTGGCCCATCACCGGAGGGTCCTTCCCCGGGACCACCTGCTCCGGTTGCTGATCCCACTGTACCTGGGCCGCACCGCCTCGTTTGTCCTTGAGATGTGGGAGGCGAGCCCTGAGGAGGCGGAGGCGCGAATTGAGAAATTGGCCCTGGTCTTCGAAGAGACCAAACCCCTATTCGAGACAGAATGGAATGGAGGTGATCCCAATGACTGACTTGTGGCAGGAATTCGTCTGGACCGCAACCCGTGACATGGGTGTCAGGATCGCGGCCCTCCTGCCCGGCCTTCTCGCCATGTTGACTCTCCTGGCCCTTGGCGCGTTGCTGGGATGGGTGGCCCGCGCGGTCCTGACGCGGCTCGCACGCGCCGTGGGTTTCGACCGCCTCAGCCAGCTCTGGGGACTGACAACTGTCCTGGCCAAAGCCGGCATCAGCCGCGCCCCCTCCCAGATCGTCGGGCTTCTGGCCTTCTGGGGGGTCTTTGCGGTATTCGCCACGATGGGCATCGACGCCCTGGCCCTCCCGGGAGCGCCGGCTGCCACGGGGCTCATGGTCCAACTTCTTGAGCGACTTCTTGCCGCGGGACTGATCCTGGTGGTCGGGTGGCTGGTCGCCAACTTCCTTGGCCAGGGCGTTCTGATCGCCGCCGTGAACGCCGGGGTCCCAGAAGCTCGGCACCTGGCCCGCGCCACGCGGTGGGGAGTGCTCCTCTTCGCCATCGCCACCATGCTGACACAGCTTGGGATCGGCAAGGAGATGGTGTTAGTCACCTTCACCATCACCTTTGGTGGGCTGATCTTCGCCCTGGCCCTGGCGTTCGGCTTGGGCGGTCGGGCGCTAGCTCGGGAAATCCTCGAGCGCAAGCTCGGCCGGGAGCAGGAACCACACCCCCACGAAACCATCGCGCACCTGTAATTGGTCGAGAGGTGTAGTCTCTGACACAGTCGGCGCAGGTTGTTGAGGACAGGCGAGATCTTGAGATTAGACGTGTTTGAGAGGACTCCGCTATCTGCGAACACTACCCGTTTCTACCACGAAATAGGCCTTGGATAGTTCTTAGGCTTTGGCCTTGAACCCCCTCTTATTTTTGGAAGAACGCTTGCGATGAATGAGTCCGCACCCTCCGCTGACGAAGAAAGAACCAGGCGTAGAGCAGTGCGAGGAGGACAACGTTCGGGATGAAAATCGCCGGCATTCCCCATGGCCACCCGTTGACCTTGAAATCCGAAATTGGCCAGAGAAACGGAGTAGGAAAAAATCGATAGGAATGCGTGAAGATGTCAAAGATGATATGCAGCCCCCAGGCGAAAGACTCCCAGATCGGCTTCCGGAACACCAACCACATGAGCGCGAACGCTAATAGGAAGACGACCAGACTGTGCGTGACGCTGTACACTCGATGGACGTAAGCTGGGATGAGAGAAGGGTCAGGGGGTTCGTGAGAAAAGTGAGGACGTTCAGCAAGACCGAGGAACGCGGCGAGGAAAAATGGACCGAAGGAAAAAAGATCCGGGAGAATGCCAAAGAAAAAAGCCAGCCAGAAGTTCCGCCTGTTTTTTCTTCCGAAGGCAATACTGCCCCAGAGTCCATGTGAAACGATGTCCATATGAGAGTTACCTCTTGGCCATCCCAGGAAGTATTCGCACCCCCAACTCATTGCCCCGAAAGTCCACCTCACCCTCCCCCTCTCCCCCAGTGGCGGAGAGGGGACACAATTGGACCTCCGACGGACTTTCATGCCCATGGGCGCACCGCAGGCACATGAGGTATTGCTTTCTTTGCTGTTAGGAATTTCCAGGTTGCAGAGAGGTGGAGGTCGCGGTCGCCTGAGCCCAGTGTATCCTGTGTACCGGCATGTGTTTAGAAAAATCGGCGTCGGTAATGCTCGGCCGGCCAGAGAAGTACTGGTCAGAATAGGGAGAGCCTCATTATTGCCTTGAGGCGGAATGGGCCCAGTGGTCCTCCTGGTCTTCAAGACCACCGAACCCACTAATAATGGGTTGGTGGGGTCGACTCTCACACGCCTCCGCCACACTTCCCTCCGGGCTTGCTAGAACGGGCAATCAGCGTCATGTCGCGGGTCTTCCTCCTTGGTCCGGTCTTTGCGGTAGAACGACCGAGCACGCCAAACGCTGACCTTGAAGTGTGACCCAGGGCGCGACCGGCGACGGGACCCCTACGGACACAGGAATCCCCCCGTAGCATCTAGCTACTACGTGTAGCGATTCGGATAAAGACAGGACCACACCCTGGCTGGCTGCTGGATCCCGGACCTCCTTCTGCGCGGGGGGCACCACCGCGGGCGGCTCGATGCAGGGTCTGACTCGTATGTGGCCCGGGTCAAGCATGTTGCCGGTCTGTCCCCCACCCAACTGGAGGCGCTGCTAGTGGAGACCAGCGAAGTTAGACGGAGGAAGCACAAGATCGGGTTGGTGGTCCTGAAACGGAGCGGTGGGAGGGGCTGGGAAACGCCCCTGCTGGTCTGCATGATGGAGGAGATGTGGGACCGTGCCCTCCTGGCGTGCGATTGATCCGCAACGCCAGGATTAGGGAACAGCGCCGACCAATTCCTACCCTTTCGTTGCGATGATAATATCTTGGTAACTCAAGAAATCCCTCCTCCCAGACCAGGACCCGTAGTGGATCGGCTTGTCAATGGCTAGCCCGTGCTTCTCATAGAGGGCCAACACGAAGGATTCCGCATAGGAAACACTATTATCCTCGGGCACATTTGGGTTGACGGTGCGAAAGCGATCTTTCTCGTATCGGAAGTTTACTATGTTTCTCCCCTCTTTCATGAGTTCGTTTACCTCATCGTTCCACAGGAAGAAGCTGGCTAGGCAATTGCCCCCCTTCCTCAATACGCGGGCGACCTCTCCGAGGTAGTTGTCCACCCCATTGGGCAGCATGTGGGTAAACACTGAACCTATTGTCGCAAGGTCGAAATAACCACCCTCGAATGGAAACTTGTAATCCTCTGCCCTGTGGTTGCCCCTTGCGTTGTAGTGAGGGTTAAAGACATCGGCAATCTGGAAATGAAAGTGAGGGTGTCTCGCAGAGATGTTTTCTACGCACCAATCGATCCCGGCCTTGACGATATCAAAACCCTCGTACATCGCCTCGTTATTCAAATATTGCGTCAGCGGAGTTGTCTTCCGACCTATGCCGCACCCGACGTCCAGGATTTTCGCATCTCGTCTCAGATGGCACAGCTCAATGTAGTAGCGAAGGAACTCCTGCCCATTGTGCTTGAAGACTGAAATGTCCCGAGGCCCATCAAACATCAACCTTCTGGGAGGGATAAGCGGGTCTCGCCGACCACGCAGCGTGTCAATCGCATCACAGGCAAGATAGAAAATGTAGCGTCCCACTGATACGACGGGTCTAGGTGCAAGCCTCTTGATTTTTTTCTTAATCGCGTCCTTCATTATGAGTGTCTGAATCTCGAGTGCATACCACGCTTGTTGTCAGCCCCCCTGCCAAGCTTCAGATATTCCCCCCGTTTGACTCCGGGGTCCATTCGCAGATGAGGGGTACAGCCACACGTTCTATAGACACAGTAGCAGGCACAAACGGGAAGCGCAACACCTATGCGGTGCGCGTGTTCAAGGCCCTCAAGTTTAGGCTGGTGGCCATGAATCACCAGGGGCCATGGGTCCCTGCGGTCGTGGGGGTGATCCTTTCCATTCATCGACCAGCACCGCGCCGGGCGTCGATGGGGGACCAGACCCAGACGATGAGCAGGACACACAGCGGAACGATGAGATCGGCCCACGGCTGGGTACCCTGCGGAGGCTGGCGAAGGCCCTTGACGTCACAGTGGCAGAGCTGATCGCGGAAGGGAGGCCCGCACGTGACGACCCGGACTGGGATGGACCTGGCGCGGTGTCACTGTCCCGATTCACCCCGCCGATGTCCGCGTTCCGGCGATCCGTCAGGGGCTCGCGTTGTGAGAGGCGGGTAAGTCAGGGGCACGAGGGCGCCTCTTATCGCCAGGGTACCACTGCATCGTTGTCCTCCCAAAGTTCTCAGGCCCCGCCCAACACCGCTAGTCCATCTTGTCGCGAATGATACTCAGAAGGCTCTGACACAACTTGTCATTGACTTTGCAGACACCGATTCGTACCCTACAGAATACGTCTTCGTGACCTTTTCCCAGTCGGGACTACGTAATCCTGTAGGAGGGGGTTAGCGAAATCAGTTGATGCGCAAAGGTCGTCGTCTTCACCTGTAAGGAGAAAAAAGGGTGTCTGATGCATCTCGAATCTCTCAGTTTACAGGCTAGGATTGTTTTCCTAGTCGTCTTCATCGTCGCGGTTGTCTTGTTCCTCTCGACCTATCTCAACATGAAGCTGTCCGAGAAGACCTTCGAGGAGGACCTGAAGGAGCGGGCTGTCAACCTGGCTCAGGAGCTTGCTGCGAGCATTGGCACCCGGAAAGAGCTGGAAGACCCCGAGATCTTGGGACGAGAAATGGAGGATATCAAAAGGGTTCGAGGGACCATCGAAAGCATCGAGGTCTTTGCCCTTAGCCCGCAAGGCACGGTGCTGGTCGCCTCCACAGGTGGAACCTCCATGAAGAGATCTGCCCCTCCAGTGTGGCCAGTCGTTGGGAAGGGGGATGTCGTGGCCTCTCTCGAGGAACTCCGGGGCCGGCGTCTATGGAACGTCACGGCTCCTGTCCGATTGGGAGGGGAGATCGCGGGAGCAATTAGGGTCGGGTTTTCTTTGGAAAAGGCCGATCGGCTGGCGGCGAAAGAGCGCCGACAGTCCCTCGCAATTATGGCTGCTGCCTCTATCCTCATCGTCGGTGTGCTGGGATGGTATCTCCAGCGGAACGTGAGCCGGCCTGTTCAAGCTCTGATGAGAGCCATGTCCAAGGCTGAAGCAGGCGACCTCAAGGCCGAGGCCAGGCTTGGGCGGGGTGACGAGTTGGGTCGTCTCGCTGAAGGCTTCAACCGGATGCTGGGAAGGATCAAGGAGAGCTATGAAGAGAATGTGAAGCTGCTCATCCGGATCGAGAACTTCAACCGGGAGCTCCAGGCAGAGGTTGAAGGGGCCACACGAGAGTTGTCGGTCCGCCACGAGGAGCTTCGCCAGGCTCATGCGACGCTTTTCGAGGTTCAACGACAGCTTAACAGGACCGAGCGGCTGGCGATGGTGGGGCAGATGGCCGCCATGATGGCCCACGAAATCGGCACGCCGCTTCACTCTATCTCTGGGCATGTTCAGCTTCTCCTCGGGGAAGGCAATCTGGATGGGCAAGCGGCGGATCGGCTGATGGTCATTGAGACCCAGATTGCCCGTGTGGTCGAGATCCTTCAGGGCCTTCTCACGGTCTCGTCTCCGGCGGAGCCGAGCTCTAAACCTGTGGAAATCAACCAACTTCTTACGGGACTTTTGGAGCTCATGGCCCCCGTCCTCTCGCGAAGAGGCGTCACGATTGTGTCCGACTTCAATCCTGACCTGCCCTCGGTGATCGGGGACACGGGTCAACTCCAGCAGGTCTTCCTCAATCTCATTGCGAATGCCCTCGACGCGATGCCTGGTGGCGGAACCCTTCGCATTCTCTCACAAAGGGTGAAGCCTGATAGAAGACCTGATGGGAAGGCACATCAGAAATCAGTAAATGGAAACACCTGTGCCGGCTTTGTCGAAATCAGCGTGACGGATTCAGGGTGGGGCATTGCTCCCGAGCACCTTCACCACATCTTCGAGCCGTTCTTCACGACGAAGGGAATCGGGAAAGGGACCGGTTTGGGGCTCTCGATCTGCCGGCGGATCGTGGAGGCGAATAGGGGGAAGATCGAGGTGAAAAGCGAGGTTGATGCGGGTACCACCTTTTCCGTCATCCTGCCGGCTACATTGGCCTAGACGATGTCAACCCAGATCTCTGTGTTGGTAGTGGACGACGACAAGACGGCCTGCCGGCTTCTCCAAGAGGTCATGGCCAAGGAGGGCTATCGGGTTGAGTCGGCCGAGAGTGGGCGGGAGGCCCTCGAAAGGGTGAGGACAACTCTCTTCGAGGTGGCCCTTTCGGATATCAGGATGCCGGACCTCGACGGGCTGGAGGTGCTGAGGGCTCTCAAGCGCCTTAGCCCTGAAACCATCGTAATCATGATGACGGCATTCGGCTCGATCGAAACGGCCATAGAGGCTATCAAGGAAGGCGCCTACGATTACATTAGCAAGCCCTTTAAGCTCGATGAGGTGAAGCTGACTGTAAGAAGAGCATTGGAGCATAAGAGGCTCCTCAAAGAGAACATCCGATACCGTCAGGAGCTCAAGGATCGGTATCAACTTGAGAACATCGTGGGCAGGAGTGCGCCCATGTTGGAGGTCTATAAGATTATCGCAAGGGTGGCTTCAAGCCCGAGCACGGTCCTCATTCAGGGGGAAAGCGGGACCGGTAAGGAGCTGATTGCCAGGGCTATCCACTACAATAGTCCAAGGGCTGAGCATCCCTTTGTCGTTGTGGACTGTGCTGCACTGGCCGAAACCCTCCTGGATAGCGAGCTGTTCGGTCATGTGAGAGGCGCCTTTACCGGGGCCATCGCAAACAAGAAAGGCCTGCTCGAGGAAGCAGACGGCGGGACCTGCTTCCTGGACGAGTTGGCACACATTGGACCCGTAGTCCAGGCCAAGCTCCTCCGGTTTCTACAGGAGCGCGAGATCAAGCGGGTCGGGGAAGCAGAGGGCATCAAGCTCGATGTTCGGGTCATCGCCGCGACGAATCATCAACTCGACGCGTTGATGAAGGAGGGGAACTTTCGTGAGGACCTCTACTACCGCTTGAGCGTCGTGGTGATCAACCTGCCGCCACTCCGAGAGCGGAAGGAAGATATTCCCCTCCTGGCGGAGCATTTTCTTCGCGAGCATGCTCTTCGGAATGGGAAGGATATCTCACACATCTCCCCTGACGCCATGGCCCTCTTGAGCGAGCACGATTGGCCGGGGAATGTTCGGGAGCTAGAGCACGTCATTGAGCGGGCAGTGGCCCTAAGCAGAAGCCCTGTCCTCTTGCCTGATGACCTCCCACCGAAGCTTCAGGGGGCGAGCGGTGAAGGATCCCCACCAGAGGGTCCCCTGAGTCTGAGGGAAATGCAGAAACGACACATTCAACACGTACTGAAGGTGGCTGGATGGAACAAAAAGCTGGCCGCTAACCTCCTCGGGATCAATAGGCGGACGCTGTACCGCTTGGCATCACGGCATCAGATTGATCTGGGGGCCGGTAGCGAGTGAGGCAGGATGCCACATACCCTCGCAAAATAGCCCCACCCCTCTAACCGTCGTCTCATCAAAGCTTCATCCGAAACATTACGGGATCTGTGTGACAGATTGTCCCACCAGGGGCAGAAGAAGACACTTTGCCTATCCCCGAAGCTTTCGCGTGAATCGCCTTCAAACACCGCCGGTTACGATTCATCCCCAGCCAACTACGCCCTCCAAAAGGTCTGGCATGGGCATTGCTTTTAACGGAGTTCGTCCAACTGGCGGGTGCATGGGCTGGGATGGAAAGATGGCGTGTGAAACGAGGATTCTAGTGGTCGATGACAGCGAGGCTGGGCGCCGAATCTTGGCAGATGTCCTGGAACACCAAGGATATGGAGTAACTACGGCCCCCGACGGAAAATGGGCGTGGAGCCTGTTGCAGCAGGCTTGGTTTGCCTATGACCTCGTCATCACGGATCTGATGATGCCGCGGATGGACGGGATTGAGCTTCTCACGAATATCAGAGCGTATTGCCCGTGGATCAGGGTGGTCTTGATCACTGGCCGCCGTGACCATGAGGTAGCCTCACGAGCCCAGATGCTCGGGGCCTTCGCTGTCCTTGCCAAGCCCTGCGGTATCGAAGAGCTCAACGGGACGATTAAGCTTGCTCTCCTGAAGTGAAGGAGAGCGAAAGGAGGTGGGATCCATGAAAAAGCTGACAGCGCTTTCGGCGGTAGTAGCTCTTGCCAGTTTGCTGTTCACTGGTGTAGGGATGGTGAAGGCCGACGACCAGCCGGCCGCTCCAATCAGCCAGGTGACAAGTGATCAGGGATCGGCTCCAGAGCCTCAACCAGAGGAGCAACCTGAAGCTCAGGTCCAGGAGAAACAGCTCGAGCAAGCTCCAGCTCCCGAGGAAAATCAGCCGGCTCCTGAGGAGTCACCGCAGTCGGACCAACAGAAGTAGCACGAGGAAACCATCGACGCCCTCTCAGGTGTCTTTAGCCTGAGAGGGCGTTCTCCTCATTGTTTCCCCAGTCCACGGTGCACAGGGCTCACAAAGACGCTCGCATGACGTCAGCAGTCGTGGTGCTCACCCCGGGAACGTCGAACACTGACCCACCCCTCACGATGTAG
>JBGQJI010000048.1:0-16693 GCA_041498975.1 Methylomirabilis sp. (SeqCode) | reverse complement strand
GGGGGGACGAGGCTCCGGAACTCGTCCGAGAAGCTCAAGGCCGCGAGGAGGGTGTCGCGGGTCCGGCAGCCGCTCTGCAGCAGCGCCAGGAAGGCGGCGAGGCCGGCCGGGTCCGGGTCGCGGTTCAGGAAGGTCCGGTAGAGCACCGTGAGGAACTGCACGTCAGTGAGCTGGTGGCTCAGGAACTCTTGCGAGTGGAAGAAGGCGAGGACGGTCGGGATGACCGTGCCGAACTCCTGGATCTGATCGATGAAGGCCGCCAGGCCGGGGGGGTCCGGCTCGCGGCCCAGCACCGTCTGGTAGAGGCGGGTGACGAAGGCGGAAACTGCTGCCGCATTGGAGCCGGCCGCCTCATACGCCCCGATGTCGCAGGCCGCGGTGCCATCGCCGGTGCCATCCTGCGGCCGGGCTACGCCGCGCTGGTCGGTGGCAGGGGGCGGGCAGCCGCTGGTGACGGCGTCGATCGCGGGACTCCCGGGAAGGAGCGCGTGGGTGAAGGTGGGGCCGCCGTTGTCCTGCAGGGGGCCGAGGAGGGGGTTGCTCACATTCGGCTTGTCGCTCGGTTGCGTGAGGTGACAGGTGTTGTCGCTGTCGAGGTTGAAGCCGTTCGAGGTGATGGTGCCGGCGCAGTCGGGGCCCGCGAGCTGCTTCGCGACGATCGTGTTCTGGAGCGTCACGGTGCCGCTGACGTTGATGAGGCCGCCGCCCGAGGCGGTGCAGCCGGCGCCGCTGCAGGAGACCGTGTTCCCGCTCACAGTGCTGTTCCTGAGGGTCAGGGTGGCGTCGGAGCGGTTGGTGAGGCCGCCGCCCGCGGCGCCGCAGCCGGCGCCGCTGCAGCTCGCCGTGTTCCCGCTCACAGTGCTGTTCGTGAGGGTCAGGGTGTCAAAGGGTAGGAGGAGGCCGCCGGCCGCGGCGGTGCAGCCAGTACCGCTGCAGCTCGCCGTGTTCCCGCTCACGATGCTGTTCGTGAGGGTCAGAGTGCCCTCGAGCCAGAGGCCGCCGCCCTGGGTGCCGCAGTGGCCGCTTGCGCTGGCGGTGCAACTCACCGTGTTCCCGCTCACGGTACTGGCCGTGAGGGTCAAGGTACCCTCGTTGTTGGTGAGGCCGCCGCCGAGGGCGCTGCACGAGCCGCTTCCGCTGGGAGTGCAGGTCGCCGTGTTCCCGCTCACCGTGCTGGTCGTGACGGTCAGGGTGCCCTCGTGGTGACTATAAATCCCGCCGCCCTCGGCGCCGCAGGAGCCGCTTCCGCTGTTGGTGCAGGTCGCCGTGTTCCCGCTCACGATGCTGTTCGTGAGGTTGAGGGTACCATCGTTGTAGAGGCCGCCGCCATCGGCTCCGCAGCCGAGCCCGGGAGTGCAGGTCGCCGTGTTCCCGGTCACCGTGCTGTTCGTGAGGTTCAGGATACCAAAACCAAACGGACCATTGCTCAGGCCGCCGCCGTTGCTTTCGCAATTGCCGGTGCAGCTCGCCGTGTTCCCGCTCAGCATGACGTTCGTGAGCGTCGCGGTGCCGAAGTTGAGGAGGCCGCCGCCATTGGCGTTGCAGAAGGAGCCGCTTCCGCTGGCAGTGCAGCTCACGCGGCCGCCTGTGATCGTGACCCCGGCGATAGTCACCGTCCCAGAATTAATCGTGATGACGCGCTGGTTCGCGCCGGTGGCGTCGAAGATCGTGCTCCCGGCCCCCGCGCCGATGAGCGTCAGGTTCTTGCTGATCACAAGGGGGAAGGTCTCCCCGAGGGCGAGGTTGTAGGTCCCGGCCGCAACCTGGATCGTGTCGGTGGCAACGGCCTGGCTGAGGGCGTGGGTGATCGTCTTGCAGGGGGCGCCGGAGGAGATGCAGGTGTTGCTGCTATCGTTTCCTGTGGTGGCGACGAAGCGCGTCGCCGCCCCCGCGGGGCGGGCAAGCCCCACGGTCAGCGCAAGGACCGCGACCCCGGCAAACAGGGGCCCCCGCCACTGTCCCTCCCCGAGCCCCCTGATACGTGTCATACCCTTCTCCTCTCCGTCACGGTCGCCCCGCGCCCAAACTGCCCGCCTTCTACCACCCGGCCGCATCCGCGTCAAGCGAATTGTGACCAGAAATTTTTCCCCCTCAACCTTTCCTTCTTCCCTTGCAAGGACCGGAGTCTAGGGGAGCACGTTTATAGATTCGGACCGGACAGACCGATAGCTTTACAATAGCATGCTAGTATGCTAGGGTACTTGCAAGAGATCTGGTAGTCGAATTCCAGGAGAGGGGTCATGACTGATGCCCCAGCCGGGTGGGTCACTGTCCTGCTGCGGTTCCCGCTGTTCTACAACCCCGACGCTACGGGGGCGCGGGTACCCGTAGAGGACGAGAAGTTTCTGGAAACGGCTGACGAACTCGCCCAGCAGTTCGGAGGGGGGACGCTTTTCATGTTTCGCCACGACGCGCCGCGGGGCTTCTGGTGGGATCAAAGGATCATCGGTCGAGACGTACTGGCCTTGATGGAGCTGGATGTGCCCGATACCGAAGCCGCCCGCGCGTGGCTCCGCGCCTACGCGCGGGACGTGCTCTGCCAGCGGTTCCGGCAGAAGGCGATCTATCTCAAGTTTGTTGGTCCCGTCGAGCAACTCATTGTCAGTGAGGAGGAGGTCAGGGATGAAGACTAAAGCAGCAGCAAGGGTAAGGTCGCACCGTAGCAGCGAGCGGGTGGGAGAGAAGAGGCTCACGGCCCCGGTGACGCTCTTTGCCGCAATCGAGGCGGCACAGCACGAGGCGCTCCGCGAGATCGCCTTCACGGAACGTCGCTCGCTCGCGGACGTGGTGCGCGAGGCGTTGGCCGCATATCTTGCCACGCAGCCCAGGAAGGTCCTAAGCCGTCGGCTGATCGCCACCCGGCCCTAAGGACCGCGATGTCTGAGACCCTTTGGAGATGGTAGGGGAGGGTACAAGCCACTCACCGCCTCGACCGCCCAAATGCTCCCATGCTTGAGGATGGGTCAAGGCTTTCTCGCGATCGGAAGAGCGCTCACGTTCCTCCGTAAATCGCACCAGGACTATATCCTTCTCGATCTCCAGCGCCGACTTGAGCAAGTCGCGCGCCTTCAGCGAGAGGGACACCCCATCGCGCTTGGCCAATCGGAAAGCCCCTCAGAGAGAGCTCGTTCGAAGACGACGTACAGCCTGGGAAGTGAGGGGAAGAGTTAGGGACATGAGCGAATTGGCGGGTGGTCATCGAAGGCGAAATGCGTGAATCTCGCTCTTCCCACCAAACCCCAATCTTCCCTCCCTCACGACCAGCAGGAGGAGGTGGCGCCCGAGTCCTCCTCCAAGATCAACGACAGCATAGTCGGCCAGCTTTCCATCCGTAGGAGGCGTTTGCCATACCTCTTGGAACGTCTCACCAGTCCACCTCAGGGCGGTCAAGGTTGTGGCCTTGGCGCCGGTCAACCAGCGCAGCATCCGGACCCCGGTCTCTTGCTCTCGCCCCAAGATGATCTGGGGCCGCTCCGGGTCGCCCCCGCTCTCGATCAGGATCCGAGGGCTGAGGCCGCGCCGTGATGCCATCAGACGCCCACCATCCTTGTACGTGGCCACCAGCTTCCCGCCTTGGGAGTGAACCTCCAGGACGGTCCCTTCCTTCACCGACAGAAACCGCGTTCCACCATCCCCGCCCAGATCTGCAAGGCTTAACCCGAGCAGGGAAATCCCCGCTGGCGCATCAAGCATTTGGGCCCGAGTGTAGGTCCGGCCGTCCCAGGTGTAGCGATGGATCGGGCTGTTGCTTCGTCCAGCCTGCGGCGCCTCCTGACCGAAGAGCTGAGTCGTCTTCCCGTCAGTCGATAGAAGTCGGAGGACAAGGTCGGGGACGTCCCAGACTGGCGCGAGCTTGCCCTCGATCCAATTCAGGACAAGCGAATGGAAGCGGCCCTTCTGCAACAGGGTCAGGACGACTTCGGCGCGGCCGTCGCCGGTGATGTCGGCGGCCTCCAGAACTGCGATGGTTTCTTTTCCGCTCAAGGGGCGCTCCGCGAGCAGAGTGAGGCGCTGGCCATCGATCCGGTAGGCGATAAGGCGATCAGGGGCCCCCACAAGCAGCTCGTTGGCGTTGTCGCCATCCAGATCCCCAACAGCAAGGGCCTGCATCGGCCGGTCGAACTCCGGTCCAAGCCGGAACCGCTCTGATGGCTTGGGAGCAGACGGGCGGGCATTGGATGCCCTGGTGGGAGAGGCCACCGGCTCCACGGACTCACCCATCGTGGGCTCACTCAACCGACCTGTCGTAAGCTCCGTCGAACGAACGGCGCGCCCCGGCTTGGGCGCCAGCGATGGCCGATCGCTTGTGACACCGGCCGGTTTCACCTCCGCGCTGGCCAACACCAGCGGATTACCCGTCAGCGTTGAGTAGACCTGGACATCGAGAGAGACACCATCCGCCACCGGCGTCAGACGACCCAGCAGCAGCGCCTGGGCCTTGCCTTTCTCGAAGAGCTGTTTGAGGGTGCGAGGGTCGGCCAGATCCCCTGACGTGAGATTCTTGTCGGCCAACAGCATCGATCGCAACTGCCGCTCCTCGATCAACTCGAAGCGACCTGTTCGAACCAGGGCCGCAGCCAGGTCCTTGGTCACCGATTTTGCGTTGGCCGCTTTGGCCTCTTCCATCTCGCAATTGGGAAATGCCACGATCATGCGAGCCATCGGGACGCGAAACTGGTCGCCCTGGCGAATCTCGGCCTTCTCAGACCTCTTGGTGACGGTTGCCACAGCGTACTTCTCCCGAACTTGAAGGACCCGGAGTTGCCCCAGTTCCTTATCCAGCCTTCCCAACACCTCTCCAGTGAGGGGATGTTTGAACTCTTCCCCTTCGCGGAAGACCTCCAGTTCCAACCCCTGAAAGACCTTGTCTGCTGTGCCACGATCGATCAGGACCTGATCGCCCTCGAAACCGATGATGACGCCCTCTACCCGTGGAAATGCAGCGACAAGCCTGTCGGCCACAACCCGAGCGGCCTCGGCAATTCCGCCAACCTTCTCTTTGGCAGCAACCGGGGCGCGCTTGGGAACAGGGGCCCGCTCTTGAGCGAGAGCAGCCCCACGAATAGTGGCAACAAACGAGAATGAAAACAGGAGCAGGAAAAGGAGGGCCACGCGAGAGATCGGGACCGGCAGGAGGAATCGCCTTCTACGCATACATACCCTCCGAGCTACAGCACCGTCCCTGAATGGCTTCGGTATTCGTGACAGGCAGCGCGCTAGGTCAACCTCACTCGCTTGCCCTCGCCACCTCATTCCTGCCCTCTCCCCAGCGGGGAGAAGGTGAGGTTGAGGGGAGATACAACGGAGAGGATGAGGGGTGGCACCGGGACGGTCAACCCCTTGCAAAGCATGAGAGACTACGAGATCTTTCGGGGCTGCTCAACCAGCTCCACAAGAACGCCGTTGCACCCTTTGGGGTGCACGAAGGCTACTCTTGTCCCTCGCGATCCGGGCTTGGGGACTTTGTCGATAAGGGGGAAGCCGGCCGCATCCAGCCGGCTGAGGGTCGCTGGAAGGTCTTCGACCTCAAGGCAGATGTGGTGGATTCCCTCGCCCCGCTTCTCGATGAACTTGGCCGTTGGGTTATCCGAGCCAATCCCCTCGACCAGCTCGATTCGACAGTCCCCAAGTTCGAAGAACGCCACTTTGACGCGCTCGGCGGGCAGCGTCTCGGTATGACCGCGATCGATTCCGAGGAGCGTTTCGAACAGTTTTGCAGAGGCCTCGACATCCTTCACAGCAATGGCGATGTGCTCGACCCGACGCACCATGATTCCTCCCGGGGTGTATACCAGGGTATAGGGTCTAGCAAAAGCGGATATCGGCGACAGAAGAAGATGTCGTTTCTCCCTTCCACCCTCTACCCTCGACCCTATACCCTCTCCCCTAGATGGTGACTGTTTCGCGGTGTTCCCCAAAGACGCCCCGCAATATGGAGGAGATCTCTCCAATGGTGGCGTAGGCCCTCACCGCGTCGATCAAGAGCGGGAGCAGATTATCTTTCCCGCGCGCGGCCTCACCCAGTACCTTCAGCGCCTTTTCGACTCGCTCGCGGTCCCGATTACGGCGGACCCGCTCAAGCCTCGCCCGTTGCTCCGCCTCGAGAGTTGGATCGACGGCGAAGACCGGGATACTGACCGTCTCGGCGCTAGCGAATTCGTTGAGTCCGACCACGATGTGGCTCCCTGCCTCTGTGGCCTGTTGCTCCCGGTATGCAGCCTCCTGGATCTCCCGCTGGATGAATCCGGCCTCAACCGCCCGAAGCACCCCTCCCATCGCGTCGATCTTCTCAAGGTAGGCCGAGGCCTCCGCCTCGATCCGATCGGTCAGGGCTTCCAGGCAGTAGGAACCTCCGAGCGGATCGACGGTATCCGCGACTCCGCTCTCGTAGGCAATGATCTGCTGGGTCCTGAGCGCCAGTCGGGCTGCGTCTTCGGTCGGGAGTCCCAGCGCTTCGTCACGCGAGTTGGTGTGGAGCGACTGGGCTCCACCCAGGACCGCGGCCAGGGCCTGCAACGTGACACGAACCGCGTTGTTCTCCGGTTGCTGCGCCGTCAGGCTTACGCCGGAGGTCTGGGCATGGAAGCGCAGCATCCACGATCTGGGGTCGCTGGCTTTGAACCGTTCCCGCATGATCCCGGCCCAGAGCCGGCGGGCCGCGCGGAACTTGGCCACCTCCTCCAGGAGGTTGTTGTGGGCGTTAAAGAAGAAGGAGAGCTGGGAGGCAAAGCGGTCCACATCCAGGCCTGCTGTGATCGCGGCCTCCACATAGGCGATCCCGTCCGCCAAGGTGAATGCCACCTCCTGAACCGCCGTCGATCCAGCCTCCCGAATATGATATCCGCTGATGCTGATGGCGTTCCAGCGCGGAAGCTCCTGCGCGCAGTAGGCGAAGGTATCGGTGATCAAGCGCATCGAGGGCCCCGGAGGGAAGATGTATGTCCCACGGGCGATATACTCTTTGAGAATGTCATTCTGGACAGTCCCCGAGATCTTCCCGGGCGCGACGCCCTGCTTCTCCGCGACAGCCACATACATCGCCAGAAGGATCGAGGCCGTGGCATTGATGGTCATGGAGGTGCTGACCCGGTCGAGGGGAATCCCCTCAAGGAGGGCCTCCATGTCGGCCATGGAGTCGATCGCCACGCCGACCTTCCCAACCTCGCCCTCCGCCATCGGATCGTCCGAGTCGAAGCCGATCTGGGTCGGGAGGTCGAAGGCCACCGACAGTCCCGTCTGTCCTTGCTGGAGCAAAAAGTGGAATCGCCGGTTGGTCTCCTCTGCCGTCCCGAAGCCGGCGTACTGTCGCATGGTCCAGAAACGGCCTCGGTACATGGTCGGCTGCACGCCACGGGTAAAGGGATAGCTCCCGGGGAACGCCGCCCGCACCGAGTAGTCGTGGTCGGAAAGATCCACCGGGGTGTAGAGACGATTCACCTCGATGTCGGAGCTCGTCTTAAACTCCTTTTTCCGCTCCGGTGCGCGCGCAAGGACAGGCTGGAGAACCTCCGCCTCCCACGCTTCGAGGTCGCTCTCTATCCGGTCCAATCGCTCATCGCGCTCCATCACACGTCTCCGTGCAGGTTCGTAGTTCAGCGTTCAGAGTTCGGAGAAGACCAAGCTCTCCTTTGCTGCGATTGTCTATGAACTACGAACTCTGAACTACGAACGCCCTTACTCGATCACCACCAAGACATCCCCCCCGCCGACACCGGTCCCCTCCTGGACCCTGATCTCTTTGACAACCCCTGGCCCTGACGCCTTCAACTCGTTTTCCATCTTCATCGCCTCGACGACGATCACCCCTTGCCCGGCGCTAACCTCCTGCCCAAGGGAAACCAGGACTTTCACCACCTTACCCGGCATCGGGGCAACAATGGTTCGGCGACCTCCCGCCACCTGGCCAGGGGCCCTGGCGCTCCTGCGTCGCCGGCGGCCCTCTTCCTCGAACTGGATGTGGTGCGGCTCACCCTCCACCCAGACCACGAGCGCACCTTCCCCCTCCTCCACCACATCGACCTCATACGATCGGCCTCGGACAATGAGGGAGAAGAGCCCTCCCCCGATGTGGGTGAAATCGACCTCATAGGTGCTCTCGTCCAGCCGAACCGCCGCCGGCAACCCACCTTCAGTCACCGCCACCCGATGGGCCCGGCCTTGAAAGTCAGCCGAGTAAGCCATGCAACCACCGCGCGAGGTGCGAGGTGCGAGGTGCGAGGTGCGATAAGACGAGCGACATCGTCCGCACTGCGCACCACGCACGTTGCACGTCTTTCATCTGCGTCGCATCGCCTCGTGTCGTGCGGCCAGTTTCCAGAGGCTTTCGGCGGGGGCAGCCTGTCCGGCGGGCGCAGGCGAAGGCGGCTTCTTCGTATGGAGATAGAGCGCTCCCGCGACCAGCGCGATCTCAGCTAGACTCCCGCTCTCCTCCTTGAATCCTTCGGCCAGCCATTTCTCCAGGAACTGTGTGTGGAACTCGCCCTTCAGGAACTGCGGATCGTCGAGGATTCTATGGTGAAACGGAATGCTGGTCTTTACTCCGAGGATCGCATACTCACGCAGGGCTCGCCGCATCCTCCCGATCGCCTCGGCCCGATCCTGTCCCCACGCAATCAGCTTCGCCACGATGGGGTCGTAGAAGATCGGGACCTCGCACCCCTCGTAGATTCCACTATCGATCCGGATGCCAGGGCCCGTCGGATTACGCAGCACGTGGATTCGCCCCGGGGAGGGCATGAAGTTGTTAAAGGGGTCCTCGGCGTAGATTCGGCACTCGATGGCGTGTCCGCGCAACTCGATCTCTTCCTGTCGCACGGAGAGGGGCTCGCCCGCCGCGATCCGGATCTGCTCCTTCACGAGATCGAGCCCCGTCACCATCTCGGTGACCGGGTGCTCCACTTGCAACCGCGCATTCAACTCCAGGAAATAGAAGTTCTTGGCCGAATCGACCAGGAACTCCAATGTGCCAGCATTGGTATAACCAGCGGCCTTCGCCAGCTTGACGGCCGCCTTGCCAAGCCGGCGCCTCAGATCAGCATCGACAAAAGGCGAGGGAGACTCTTCAATCACCTTCTGGTGACGCCGCTGCAGCGAGCACTCGCGTTCCCCAAGATACACCACATTGCCCGCCTTATCGGCAAGGATCTGCATCTCGATGTGGCGAGCGCGTTCCAGATACCGCTCCACGTAGATGGCCGGGTTACCGAAGGCAGATGAGGCCTCCGACCGGGCAGCGCGGATAGCGCCCGCCAGTTCGGCCTCGGTCGAGGCAATGCGCATCCCTTTGCCGCCCCCGCCTGCGGATGCCTTGATTAGCACCGGAAGCCCGATCTCTTTGGCCGCCTGAAGCACTTCCTGATCAGTCAGGTCCCTGGTCGTTCCCGGGACCACCGTCACGCCGGCCTTGGTCGCAAGGCTTCGAGCGGAGGTCTTGCCCCCCATCGCTCGGATCGCCTGAGAGGTCGGACCGACAAACGCAAGCCCCTCTTGCTCGACCCGCAGGGCGAACTCCGGATTTTCCGACAGGAAACCATACCCCGGATGGATGGCCTCCGCACCGGACACCTTCGCAGTCTCGATGACCCGATCAACCTTCAGATAGCTCTGGGCGGAAGGGGGGGGACCGATCAGGTACGCCTCGTCGGCCAGCCTTACATGCAGAGCGGCTCGATCTGCTTCGGAGTAAACCGCAACGGTGCCGATGCCCATTTCTCGACAGGCACGGATCACCCGGACTGCGATCTCTCCGCGATTGGCGATAAGGATCTTCTTAAACATAGGGTCTAGCGTCTAGGGTGTAGGGTTTAGGGGAAACGATCTCTCCTAAACCCTATACCCACTACCCTGCTCTTAGCCCTGCCCTACAGCGGGATGTTCCCGTGTTTCTTCGGGGGGTTCGTCTCGCGCTTCGTCCGGAGCGACCGTAACGCTCGAATCAGCTTGGGGCGAGTTTCCTGAGGCTCGATCACCTCGTCGATGTACCCCCGCTCCGCGGCGATGTACGGATTGGCAAACATATCGCGGAATTCCGTGATCTTTTCCTCGCGGAAGGCCACGGGATCAGCCTCATCGGCGATCTTTCGCTTATAGAGGATGTTGACGGCGCCTTCGGGTCCCATCACAGCGATTTCCGCAGTCGGGTAGGCAAAGTTGATGTCTGCCCGCATGTGCTTGCTGCCCATGACACAGTAGGCGCCTCCGTAGGCCTTCCGAGTGATGACGGTGATCTTGGGCACCGTAGCCTCGCCATACGCATACAAGAGCTTTGCTCCATGCTTGATGATCCCACCGAGTTCCTGGGCCGTGCCCGGGAGATACCCCGGGACGTCCTCTAGCGTGATGATGGGAATGTTGAAGGCGTCGCAAAAGCGGATAAATCGAGCCGCCTTGATGGAGGATCCGATGTCGAGACAGCCCGCCAGGACCGCGGGCTGATTGGCCACAAACCCGACCGACTGGCCGTCCAGTCGAGCGAAGCCGACGACGATGTTCTGGGCGAAATGTTCCTGGACCTCGAAGAAGTCGCCGTCGTCCACCACCATACGGATCAGCTCCTTGATGTCATATGGCTTGTTTGGATTGTCGGGGACAAGCCCGTTCAAGGCCTCGTCTCGCCGATCGGGATCGTCCCGGGTCTCCCGACGGGGCGGGTCTTCCAGATTGTTCTGAGGGAGATAAGAAAGGAGGTCCCTGATTGAGGCAAGACACTCGTCCTCGGACTCCGCCGCGAAATGGGCCACTCCAGAGGCGGCGTTGTGGGTCATGGCGCCGCCCAGCTCCTCGAAGGTGACCTCCTCGTGGAGGACGGTCTTGATCACGTCCGGACCCGTGACGAACATGTGGCTGGTGTGTCGCACCATGAAGACGAAGTCCATCAGCGCAGGGGAATAGACCGCGCCCCCAGCGCACGGCCCCATAACGGCCGCGATCTGGGGAACTACGCCCGAGGCCAGCGTGTTTCGAAGGAAGATGTCGGCGTATCCCGCCAGCGAGACGACCCCCTCTTGGATCCGGGCGCCTCCCGAGTCGTTGAGGCCGATGATCGGGGCGCCCATCTTGAGAGCCAGTTCCATCACCTTGCAAATCTTCGCGGCGTGGGCCCCGCTCAGACTCCCGCCGAAAACGGTGAAATCCTGGGCGAAGATGTAGACCTGTCGCCCATCGATCGCCCCGTATCCGATCACCACCCCGTCCCCTGGGACCCGCTGCCGATCCATCTCGAAGTCGTAGCACTGATGGGTCACAAGGGTGTCCAACTCCGTGAAGCTCCCTTTGTCAAGGAGGAGTTCGATCCGTTCCCGCGCCGTCAGCTTCCCCGATTGGTGTTGCCGGTCGATTCGATCTTTCCCGCCCCCTTGAAGAGCGGCCTCGCGGCGGCGGCGCAACTCTACTACTCTGTCCTTATGGCGTTCTTCCGCCATACTTCCCCCCCCTCTCGTTTGCGGTGCCGTGAGCAGCTAGATCCATCCCGGTAGAGCAGGGAACTATCAACTGGGAGGTGTACCGAACGAAATCAAGGTGCCCTGGGAACGACATGGCGAACGCTGGGAGACGTTATCATGAAGGCCGACAGAGGCGCAACCGAAAAAGGCACTGCGCCCGCAACAGTTCCTAAAGATCCTCGAACTGAGCGAGCTGCTTGAACGCTTTGTATCTCGCTTCGATTTCGGGATAGGTAAGCCGCCGCAAACGATCGAGCGAGAAGGCCTCGACGTTGAACGAGGCCATGACTGATCCCATGACAATCGCCTTCCGGATGTTTGCGTCTTCGAAATTCATCGTGTTGGCAAGATACCCGATGAATCCGCCGGCAAAGCAGTCCCCGGCCCCGGTCGGGTCAAATACCGAATCAAGCGGGATCGCCGGAGCCGCGAACCAGCCGTCCTCGCGGACCATCAGCGCGCCGTACTCCCCACGCTTGATCACCAGCGAGGTCGGGCCCCAGGTGAGGATCTTTTGTGCGGCTCGGACCAGGTTCGGTTCCCCGGCAAGCTGGCGCGTCTCGGCGTCGTTGATGAGGAGGACGTCTACTGACTTCAGCGTTTCCCGGAGCGCCTCGAACTTGCGCTCGATCCAGAAGTTCATCGTGTCGGCCGCCACCAGCCTCGGCGAGCGGACCTGCCCGAGAACTTTTTGCTGCAGATCGGGGTCGATGTTGGCCAGAAAGACCAGCTCACTCTCCCTGTAGGCCTCCGGGATCTCGGGTCGAAACTCGGCGAAGACATTGAGCTGGGTCTCCAGCGTCCGGGCGTCGTTCAGATCGAACCCGTACTCGCCGGCCCACCTGAAGGTGCGCCCTCGCGCTCTCTGCAGGCCCTGGAGGTCGATCGACCTCTGTTTCAGGAATGTGAGGTGCTCCTCGGGGAAATCGTCCCCCGCCACCGCCACGACCCGGACATCGGCAAAGTAACTAGCCGCCGTCGAGAAGTACGTGGCCGACCCCCCGAGCACCTCCTCCACACTTCCGAAGGGGGTCCGGACGGAGTCAAGTGCCACCGACCCAACGACCAGAATACTCATAGGCTAAAGCGTCCGGGGTGCGGGGTGCGGGGTGCGACAAGAACAAATTGTGATTGGCTGGCAATGCCCGCCGAATTTGGCACTCCGCACATCGCACCTGGCACCTCGCACGTCATTTCACATACTTCCCGATGATCGGACGCAACCGTTCTCGAACCTGTGCCGGGATCGCGTCGCGCGCGGTGATGATGGCGTCCCTCAACGCGATGGGGCAGGGGCAGCCCTCTCTCCCCCCATGAAACGACGCCACTGCGGCCCTGATAATGGCCTTGGCCGTTTCGGCATTCTGTTTCAGGATCGCCACCACCGCTTCCACGGAGACATCCTCCTCCGTCTCGTGCCAGACATCATAATCGGTCACCAGGGCGAGGGTCGCATAGCAGATTTCCGCCTCGCGGCAGAGCTTCGCCTCTTGCAGGTTGGTCATCCCGATGACATCCACTCCCCAGCTTCGGTAGATCCGGGACTCTGCCCTGGTGGAGAACTGCGGACCCTCGATGCAGAGGTAGGTTCCGCCCTGATGAATTCGGGCCCCCACAGCCTGGCCGGCCGCGAATAACATGCCACTCAGGACCGGACAGGTCGGGTCGGCGAAGCTCACATGGGCGACGAGCCCGTTGCCGAAGAAGGTGCTGGCCCTCCCCTTCGTCCGATCGAAGAACTGATCCGGGATGACGATGTCCCGGGGGGGGAGATCCTCCCGCATGCTTCCCACCGCCGAGGCGGAGATCACCCGCTCCGCCCCCAGGAGTTTGAAGGCGAAAATGTTCGCCCGGAAATTCAGCTCTGATGGCATCAGCCGATGGCCCCGTCCATGCCGAGCCAGGAACGCCACCCGCCGCCCCTGAAGGAGCCCGGTGACGAAGACATCGGACGGCGAGCCAAAGGGTGTCTCGACCCGCCGCTCCTCGATCGACTCGAGCCCCTCCATCTCGTAGAGCCCGCTCCCGCCGATGATCCCGATCAGCCCCTCGGCCATTTTTCCTCCGGCGAACTCAGTCGACCGAGCGTTTCCCGCCCGGTCACGGTCTCGACGGTGAGAGTCACCACGCGGCCTATAAGCCTCTCAGCGGCGTCCAGGGCGACAGTAACATAATTATCTGTCAGTGCCTCAAGCCGTCCGGTCCGTGCATCCCTCCTGTCCAGGACGACGGCCGTGAGCGACTGCCCCACGTGTGCGCTCCGGAACTGATGCCACTTGTTTTCGCTCAGCGACCGGAGGCCGAAGCTCCGCGCCGCCCTTACGGCCTTGGGAACCTGGCCCGGCAATGAAGCCGCAATCGTTCCATCCCGCTGCGAGTAGCTGAAGACGTGGAGATAGGATATCGGCAGGCCTTCGAGGAGTCTGTACGTGTTCTCAAACTCCTCTTCCCTCTCGCCGGGGAATCCGACGATGACATCGGTCCCCACGGCGATCCCCGGGACTGCCTCCGCAAGCCTTTCCACCAGCCGACGAAAATCATCCGCTCTGTAGGCGCGTCGCATCAGCTTGAGGACCCCATCATCGCCACTCTGCAGGGGCAGGTGCAGGTGGCGGCAGAGATTTCCGAAGCGCGCGAAGAGGCCAATCAAATCCTCCTTGACCTCATGTGGATCGAGAGAGCTCAGGCGTATCTTCGCCGGTGCCCCAACCTCCAGCATCTCCGCCACCAACCCGGCAATTGATGTTCGAGTCGGGAGGTCACGGCCATACGTACCCAGGTGGATCCCGGTCAGGACGACCTCAGGGTACCCGGCATCCACGAGGGCCTTCAAGTCACGTAGCGCAGTCTCCTTCGGCTGACTTCGGTTGGGCCCGCGGGTGTCGGGAATGATGCAGAAGGTGCAGCGGTAGTTACACCCGTCCTGAACCTTCAGGAACGCCCGGCTTCGAGACGCCGCAACGGGCGGCGGAAGCGACTCGAAGCTTCGGGACCGCTGGATGTCGCCGACAGCGATCAGCGGCGAGCCTCGCTCCCCCAAGCCCTTGATCAGGTCGGCGAGCCGCGCCTTCTCCGAGTTGCCGGCCACAAGATCGACACCGGGGATCGCGGCGATCTCCTTGGCTGCCGCCTGGGCGTAGCACCCGGTGACGACCACGCGGGCGGACGGGTTGTGCCGCACCGCTCGCCTGATCATCTGTCGAGAGTCGGCGTCGGCCTCCTTCGTCACGGTACAGGTATTGATGATGAACAGGTCGGCCTCTTCGTCGGCGGCGGCTGCGGTGTGTCCCTCCCGTCGCAGCGATTCCCCCAGCGCGTCGCTCTCGTACTGATTCTGCCGGCAGCCCAGCGTCTTAATCGCGATCCGCATGTATCTCTTCGAGCTCCAGGAGATGCGCTTCGAGGACCGGGAGATTCAGCACATCGTCCCGGTTGTAACCGAGGAGCGTGCTCAACGCCTCTTCGTCGCCGCCTTCTTCGTATCTGGACCAGAGCCGCATCGCGACAAAACCATCGATCCCCTTCGAACACCGAGCGATGCCGAGCTGTTCCTCTACGCGCTTCAGTCCGCCGAACAGGCCATGCCGCCAGCAGTCATACATCAGATCGTGAGATCGGAACTCCTTCGCCAAGTCGAGGCCCAGCCGCCGGCGAATGACCGGCAGGTCGAAGCGGCTGCCGTTATAGGTGCAGATCGTGTGCGCCCCCTCGAGTGCCCGCCAGACCGCGAGGTCGCTGACCTTTCCTCCGATCAACTGGATCATGCCTCGGTCCTCAGCGTACACGCCGATCACCGTAATCGCGCCGTCGAATGACGTTTCGATATCGAGGTAGGCCTTCATGGGGTTACGAGCTTACCACAGGTCCGGGACAGTTCAATTCTACAGAGGTCGGGCGACAACGTAGCGATGTTGATGGGACTCGGAATGGCGAACCTTAACAAATCAACGCACGAAGTGCAAGCCCCGCGCACCCGAAGGGTGTGCGTCAAATTTGTGGGGAACGTGCCGCGGACCCTGTGAATCGGTACCGATCTGACAGTACCAGTACTATCAGATGACATTCCACGCGGCCGCTTCAAACCCGTTCGCCCTTGAGGAGCGGCCATCTTCCCAGGCCGCGTCTCGAAGGGCGCTCCGCATCCCGGCAGCCCGCACCCGGGCCGCGATCTGGGCGCTGCCGACGCGCTTCGAGACGGCCGCCAAAAAAACGCGGCCTCCTCAGCGCGACCGGAAGGTTGAGGGGCTGAGACTGACGAAAGGAAACCCACAAATTTGTCGCACACCCGCACCCGAACGACGGGGCGAACCAATGGAAGGAAGCTCGCAGACGCGAGAGTGACCTTTGCGAGACCATCCAACCGGGATACATGCTCGGCATAGAGGGGGTCGGCATCGAGTGGGCGGCCGCAAGCGCGGCTGAAGTGGCGTTCAGGCCGACGTGTCCCTTGCCAGTGCCGTTCCAACTATTTACGCCAATATGGTGAGGCAAGGATGAGCGATAATTCTTGACAGGACACCTGTCGGCGATTAGCCACGACAAGTTGGAACGGCACTAAGGACAATCCACCAGAATCTCAGGAGGGAACAACCTGTCGATAGGGGCCCGCGGACACGGTATCTCAATCCTGCAGTGCCGGCCGAAACGTGGCGCCGGCGCGGTCGAGATATTCGTCATACAGCCGCTTGGACGTGATCGTCGTCTTCAAGTAGCGACTAGGGTTCGTGACAAAGATGTCGTCCAACGACATGAACGCATCGCCCAGGTCCCAGACCTTTTCCGAGGGATTGCTGACCGCGTATTTCTTCTGCAACGCTCTCTTCATTGCAGCCAGCTTGAGCTGCACCGGCTCCGGGACCCAGTAGCTGATTTCTACGACATAGAGCTGGCCTTTGTCATCGAACTGGAAGGCGACCTGCTTATCCATAAAACTCTGCCGTCCCGTGACCTCGTTGGTCCCAGGCTCCAGTGGCACGAGTTTCGAGATCTCTTCCCTCGTCATGCCGAATTTGACCCCGCGATACGAGAACTCAGCGGCCGCGACCTTCGTGACATCGCAGAGAAGAACAATCACCAGCAAGCCTTTCAAGATCCTGCGTCGTGTCACCTCTTTACCCTCCGTTTGAGGAGCACTATGGCGCCGCTGGTCTTGCACCTTATCGCTCCGGTCCCGAAGGCCTGGTTCGATCCGAGGCCTACGCGACTGCTTGGCCCCCTCGGTTGCCGTTGAGGTTAGTGTCATTTTTCCTTCT
>JBGQJI010000047.1:0-16695 GCA_041498975.1 Methylomirabilis sp. (SeqCode) | reverse complement strand
GTCCTCCCCCCACGACGGAATGTCGATGCCCGGAAGTCTCGAGGAGAGCCGGCGGCAGCCTCGGAGCAGGTCCGGAGGGCATCGAGCAGCGCTGCGTCGAACAATGAACCGGCTACTGACCTCCCCCTCGCTCGGGTGACGCCCGGCGGCTATCCTCGCACGTGACCTTTCGCAAACCTCGGCGAGCGCTTCTGGTTTGTCGAGCCTGCCAGACCTGATCCGCGCTACCATGAAGGTCTTCAACCAGATCAAGGCCATGCCACAGCACGCCCGCTTGTCGCGCTGTTCCGCCTCCGCCTGGAACATCACTGCCGCGATCTGGCACTCGGTGACACTTCACGTCAGACGCTCCTTCCATCACTCGCAAAGGGATCGGTCGAGGGCCACCATCCCGCTCCGGGCCCGCGCGGCGATCGCCAACGCCGCGCTTTGCTTGCACGGCTGATCACGACTCGCCCTCAGGCATCCGGGCTGATCGGTGGAAATCATTGTCGGGGCGGACGCCCTGCTCTGAGACGTCGGATGTCACTGCGGTGTCAAGAATTGTCAATAGGAAGGGTCGTTTCGTCCGCTCCATGTCTTGCTCGGGGCGCCCGAACGCTACATCCGCCGGCACTGTGCATGATCGAGGTGGCAACACAGCAAAAAGAATCGTTCAAAGAGGTGTGTCTGTTCTTCCCTATTCCGTCTGCTATTGCAGACCATCTGTGAGGAATTCAGGAGCTATTGGCATGAGACTTGCTTTGTCTATATTCTAAGAACGCACCGGACACGAATAGCCAGACCTCAAAACTGAAAGATCTTCTCCCGACAAAGGCAAACCTCGAGCAATCGGGGGACGCAAAACCACGGATCCCGAGGTCATCGGGATAGCCGGGTTGCCGAAAGAGAAGAACCACCGTACCTACCGGGACGGGGATCTTTCTGGAGAAAGGAGAGATCCCCATGGTCCTGCGCAACGCTTCGCACGCAGTCAGCACTCGCCTGGCACTCTTCCCCCTGGCCGCTACCATCGCCCTGCTTGGTCTCATCCTCGCCATCACAGCGGGGACCGCCTTTGGGCAGGGCGCCCCGTCAGCAGGAGCGCGCGCCTCCGCGTTTGAGGAGCAGATGGAAGTCGAGGGGACGCTGGAGATCCTGCATGAGGATCGGGACGATGGGAGCCGTATCCACTACGTCTTGGAGGCCGACGGAAAGCGATTCTCGCTCCATTTCGCGGCCGACGCTCCCAGGCTCCACACGGGCTCTTGGATCCGCGTCAAGGGGAGCCGGATCGAGCAGCCCATGGCGCTGGAACCCGATAGCGCCGATCCTCAAACCGATCACGCCCTCGCGCTGGAGTCAGGCAGCACCAGCGTCGAGGTCCTCTCGGCGTCCTTGCCGAACACCTTCGGGACGCAGCGCACCGTCGTGATCCTCGTCAACTTTCAGGATAAGTCGACCGACCACCCGTATACGGTATCATATGCCAGGGGTGTGGTCTTTACCACGACCAGCAACTTCTTCCTGGAAGGCTCCTACCAGCAGACCTCGCTGACCGGGGACGTGTACGGCTGGTACACCATCCCTCTGGACAGCACGGTCTGCGACTATCAGAAGATCGCGAGCTACGCCCAGTCGGCCGCGGCTGCGGCAGGTGTCAATCTGTCCGGCTATGCCCGCTACGTCTATGCCTTTCCGCAGAACGCCTGCGGCTGGTGGGGCCTCGGGACGGTCGGCGGCAACCCCTCCATGGCATGGATCAACGGGAGCCTCCAGTTGCAGGTGGCCGGGCACGAGCTGGGGCATAACCTGGGCCTCTACCATTCGCACGCCCTGGACTGCGGCAGCGCGACACTCGGGACCAATTGCACCGCAGTCGAGTACGGCGACACGCTGGACATCATGGGCGCCTCCACCGGCCACTACAACGCCTACCAGAAGGAGTGGCTCGGGTGGCTGAACGCCGCCGCCTCGCCGCCCCTGACCACCGTTCAGGCCGACGGGACCTACTGGGTGGATCCCTACGAAACAGTGGGCGCCAACTCCAAGGCGCTGAAGATCCTGAAGGCCACGAACCCCTCGACCGGGAAGCGGGACTGGTACTACGTGGAGTTCCGCCAGGCGCTCGGCTTCGACGACTTCCTTGCCGGCAACAGCAATGTCCTGAACGGGGTGGTGGTCCACCTGGCGTCCGAGTCGAGCGCCAATAGCAGCGACCTGCTGGACATGACGGCCTCGACCACCTCCTGGTCCGACCCCGCCCTGGTGGTGGGCCAGAGCTTCCACGATGCCGAGGCGGGCGTCACGATCGCCCCGATCTGGGCGAGCACCGACCACGCCGCCGTACAGGTCACCTTCGGGAACGCGCCACCCGTCACCTGCGTGCGGGCGACTCCAAGCGTGGCGATCTCCCCGGGCCAGAGCCAGCAGGTCCAGCCCGGGACGCCCGTAAGCTACACTGTCGCAGTCACCAACACCAACAGCGCGGGCTGCCCCGCATCCAGCGTTTCCCTCCAGGCGACCGTGCCAGGCGGATGGACGGCGACCTTCGCGCCCTCGACGCTCACCCTTGGGCCGGGCGCGGGGGCCTCCACGACCTTCCGCGTGACCTCTCCGGCCTCGGCGACCAATGGGGCCTACCAGGTCGGAGTGACGGCCCGCGCCGGCACAGACCAGACCTCCGCCGGTTCGGCCTCAGCGACGTATGTGATTGCCTCCTCGCTCAACGTTAGCGTGGCCACTAATGAGTTGAGTAAGTTGGACAGCGGCTCCAAGCGGACGGTCTCCATCACGGCCATGGTGACGTTGGGCGGATCTCCGGTAACGAAAGCTGGCGTGGCCTTCACCATCACGAAACCCAATGGCGCCGTGGTCACGAAGAGCCTGACGACCAAGGCAGGTGGGTCGGCCGTGTACAAATTCGCGGTGCGGAGTAAAGATCCGAGAGGGGTCTACCAGGTCCGCGCCGACGCCAACCAGAAGAATGCCATCTTCGGGAGCGCCAGCACGAACTTTACGGTGCAGTAGAGGGGTCGAACACGGAAGTGACGTGATAGGACTCGAATAGTATCGACGCGAGACCAGACGCCACGCCGGCCTGCAACAACCAAGGCCGGCGTGGTTTTTTCAGGCGCCAACGCATGTTGGGGTTTATCGTCCCTTGAAGAAGGCGCCTACTGCCTCGATGACATACTCCTGCATGTCAGCGGTCAGCTCCGGGTAGACGGGCAAAGCCAGGGCTTCATGGGCGGCCCGCTCTGATTCCGGAAAGTCACCGTGCTTGTGTCCGAGGAAGGCGAAACACTCCTGGAGGTGGAGAGGCTTGGGGTAGTAGATGGCGGTGCCGATTCCCCGCCCGTGAAGGAAGCGGGCCAGGTCATCGCGGCGGCGTGTCCTAGGGACATACTGATTGAAGACGTGGCGTCCCGTCTTCGGAATCTCGGGAAGGATGAGCGCGTCGGGGCTATCGAGGCCAAGGGCTCGAAACGCGTCGTTGTACCGGCGGGCGCGCGCCTGTCGGGCCTCGGTCCATCCATCCAGGCGCCTGAGCTTGACGAGGAGGACCGCGGCCTGCAGTTCATCCAGGCGGAAGTTCCCGCCGACCCGCGGGTGCTCGTAGTAACCTTCGCTGCCGTGCTGCCTGAGGCTTCGGAGAAGAGCCATCAGTCGGAAATCGTCGGTTAAGACCATGCCGCCGTCTCCGAAACCGCCCAAGTTCTTCGTCGGGTAGAACGAGAGGCAGCCAAGGCTCCCGATACTTCCCGCCCGCCTTCCATCGCCGGTCTCGGCGCCGATTGCCTGGGCCGCGTCCTCGACGATGGCCAAGTGGTGCCGGGCCGCCAGAGCAAGGAGTGGCGCCATCTCAGCGCATCGGCCGAACAGGTGCACGGGAAGGAGAACCTTGGTCTTCGGCGTTACCCGATCCTCCACCAGGGATGGCTCCAGGTTAAAGCTAACGGGGTCGATATCGACGAAGACCGGCCGTGCTCCGGTCCGAACGATGGAGCCGGCGGTGGCGAAAAAGGTGTAGGGAGTGGTGATGACCTCGTCGCCTGGGCCGATGCCGAGCGCCATCAGGGCACTCAGAAGGGCATCGGTTCCTGAGGAGACTCCGACGGCGTGGCGCGCTCCGCAGTACAGGGCGATTTCGGACTCGAGGGCGGTGACCTTCGCGCCAAGGATGAAATGCTGGCGTTCGTATACCTCCTCCAACGCGGCACGCACCTCGTCTTTGATAGCGAAGTACTGAGCGCGAAGGTCCAAAAGCGGCACGTTCAAGCTTTTCCTCCCGAACCCTGTCGTAGCCAATTATCCATGCAACGGCACCATTTGTAGCGAAAGAATGACCGGATTGTCAACCAGGAATTTGCGCCCGCGGTCAGATCGTCTGCTCTGGGAGGGATCCGGTCGAGACCGCTGTCACTCCTCCTACCATTGACTTCTGAAGTGCCCGTTGCCTCCTGACGCGGGCGAGGAATGGGCTCTGAATTTTTTTCTTGCAATTTTGTCAAAAGAGGGTATAACGCGTTTAAAGCACGAGGACGGCAGGAGGTGGGTATCGGCCAACAACTCTCACGAAGGGGGTAGATCGTTGCAAGCACTCGGGAAACACCTGTTGGTGGAACTACACGGTTGTAACCCGGAGTTGCTGAAAAAAGTTGATGTTGTCAAGGAGATTCTGGTTTCCGCGGCGAAGGCCTGCAAGGCCACAATTGTAGACACCTCCTTCCACGAGTTCAACCCCTTCGGCGTGAGCGGCGTGGTGGTCATCGCCGAATCTCACTTCTCCATTCACACCTGGCCGGAATATCGGTATGCCGCGGTTGACATCTTCACCTGTGGGGATGTCATCAACCCGGAGGTGGCCGTCGACTACATCGCCGTACGGTTTCGCTGCAAGAAGCCTTCGGTCCTGGAGATCCGGCGGGGCATCATCCCGGGGCATATTGGGAAGCTCGCCCACAAACTGCCTGCGGCCACGGAGAAGCTCGTCGGTGCCGATCAAGAACTATCGCTGGTTCATTGAAACGTTGAGCCCGGAAGAAGGGCACCTGCACGGGATTCGCCGAGTACTGTTCTCCACTCAGACCCCCTTTCAATCCCTCGACATTTTGGAGCTGGGCAGCTACGGGAAGGCGCTCGTCCTCGACGGCAAGGTCCAGTCGAGCCTCCTCGATGAGTTCATCTACCACGAGACACTGGTCCACCCGGCCATGCTGGCCCATCCTGCCCCCAAGAGCGTTTTCATCGTTGGCGGCGGCGAAGGGGCCACGCTGCGGGAGGTGCTTCGACACCCGACCGTGGAGCGGGCCCTCATGGTGGATATCGATGAGGAGGTGGTGACCCAGTGCAAGGAGCTTCTTCCCGAGTGGCACCAAGGTTCATTCGACGATCCGCGGGCCGACGTCCGCTTCCTGGACGCCAGGCGGTACCTGGAGGAGACGGAAGAACGCTTCGATGTGATCATCATCGACATCTCCGAGCCCGTTGAAGAGGGTCCGGCCTATCTCCTCTTTACCAAGGAGTTCTATCAACTTGTGGACCGGCGCCTGACGGAACAGGGTATTATCGCGTTGCAAGCCGGCCCGGTCAGTCTCTCTGACCTGTCCTGTTTCGCGGCCATCCACCAGACACTGCTCACCGTCTTCCCCATCGTGGCCCCCTACTGGGCCAGCATCCCCAGCTTTGCCCTTCCGTGGGGATTCTCGGTGGCTTCCAAAGGCCCCGATCCACGAGAGCTGGGGCCTGTTGCCATCGATCGCCTCATCGCGCGGCGTCTCAAGAGTGACCTTCGGTATTATGATGGCCCCACGCATCAGATGTCCTTCCTCCTCCCAAAATATCTGCGTCAGCGAGTGCAGGAGGAGAAGCGGATCATCGAGGACAACCACCCGCTCTTTACCTTCCGCTAAACGATCAGGGTCTAGGGTATAGGGTGAAGGGTCTCAGATCTCAAGGTGATCCGAAATGGAGGTATTGGCCTGGTGACTGAGTCCTCCCCTTGTCTCCCTGTGTTCTTCCCCTTTACCCTAACCCCTCTACCCTAGCTTCCTGCGAGGGTCTAGGGTATAGGGTGAAGGGTCTCAGATCTCAAAGTGATCCCAACGGAAGGCATTGTCCTTGTGATTGAGTCCTCCGTCCCTCCTCTCGTCGCTTTTGCCTATACCCTATCCCCTAACCCCTCTACCCTAGCTTCCTGCGAGGGTCTAGGGTTGAGGGTGGAGGGTCTAGAGAGAAGACTTGACCTGAATCCGCAGAAGCCGAATTCATCCTGCGCATCATTCCTCTCCGCTATTTTTCCGCCGTCTACCCTATCCCCTATACCCTCTACCCTATCTTCCTGATGGTTCCCGAGCGACAGTACAAGACCCCGCTCTTCGACGCGTTGGTCAGTCTCGCGGAGAGTCGAAAGGTCTCCTTCCATACCCCAGGCCACAAGAGCGGCAAGGGGATCTCCACGCGCTTCCGAAAGTTCGTCGGGCCCAAGATCTTCACCATCGACCTGACGACGCTCGATGAGGTGGATTGCCTCCAGCGACCGGTGGGAGTCATCAAGGAGGCTCAGGAGCTCGCCGCAGAGGCCTACGGAGCTGACCATTCCTTTTTCCTGATCAATGGGACCACGGGTGGCAACCATGTGATGGTCCTCTCCATTGCCAACCCGGGAGACGAGATCCTGGTGGCTCGAAATGCCCACAAATCGATCCTGACCGGGATCGTTCTGAGTGGCGCAACACCGCGGTTCATCCCGCCCGCTTACGATCATGAGTTGGGGATCCTCCTGAACGTGACGCACAAAGAGGTTGGCAGCGCTCTGGAGCGCTATCCGGACGCCAGGATCCTCTCGCTGACCAGCCCCAACTATTATGGTGTGGCGGCCGACTTGAGCGCCATCGTCTCCGAGGCCAGGCGAAGGGGAGTCCTCGTCCTGGTCGATGAGGCCCACGGACCGCATCTGCATTTCCACCCTGCGCTGCCGACGTCCGCGCTCGACGCGGGCGCCCACGTCTGCGTCCAGTCCACACATAAAATCCTGGGGGGGATGACGCAGTCCTCCATGCTGCATCTGAAGGGGCGCGACGTCGATCACTCCAGGGTTGCGAGGCTCCTGCACCTGCTTCAGAGCACCAGCCCCTCGTACATTCTGATGGCCTCGCTTGACCTGGCCAGGATGCAGATGGCCACCGAGGGGGAGAAGCTGTTGAGCAAAGCGATCGATCTGGCGAGGGACGCCAGGGAGCGCATCAATCGCATCCCTGGCCTGTCCTGCTTCGGCGAGGCCGATCTGCCAGGCGGCGACTTTTTCCTGGATGTGACCAAACTCACCATCTGCGTCAAGGGGTTGGGGCTCAGCGGGTTCGAGGTTTCAGCGATCCTGAATGCTGAGTTCGGCATCCAGGTTGAAATGGCCGACCTGTTCAATATCCTGGTGATTGTCAGCATAGGAGATCGGAGAGACGACCTGGATCGGCTGGTGGTAGCCCTGGACAGCTTGGCCCGGCGCGGCGGAAGAGCCGCGCCCCGGGGACCCACCCCTTCTCTGCTGCCACCCATGGGCCAGCAGTTCCACCTTCCACCGAGGGATGCCTTCTTCGCGCCTTCGGAACATTTGCCGCTGGCGAAGGCCGAAGGGCGTATCAGCTCCGACATCGTGACGATCTATCCCCCTGGCATCCCTGTCCTTGTGCCCGGCGAGGAGGTCGGGGCCTCGACGATCGAATACCTTCTGTCGCTCGCCTCACATGGCGCAAGGATCGATGGTGTGCTCGAGCTCGACGAGCCCCAGATCCGCGTGCTGCGCGATTGAGCCCGGGCCACCGAACTTTTCCGTTGCTTTTTTCACACCCTTCCAGTATACTCCCGACCTTGATTTTCCGTGAGCGACAACCTCCGAGATTCGGATACGTTGGGAAGGTCTCATGAAGAAAACCATTAAGTGGAAGCTGCTCTTCCTGCTCATCGTGACGGCGGTGGCGGGTTACTACCTCTTCCCCACCGTGTCTGGGCGTTCGTCGCTCCCCTCGGTGTTTCCGCCGTTGCTTCCCAGAGCCGAACGGCTCAATCTCGGGCTGGACCTCCAGGGAGGGATGCACCTGGTTCTCGAGGTGGCCACCGAGAAAGCGGTCGAAAACACCGTTGACCGGCTGGTCGCCGAATTGCGCCGCGACGCCGAAAAGGAGAAGATCCCGATCGAACGGGTCGCCCGCGAGGGGAACGATCGGATGCGGATCAGACTTCAGACGAAGGAAGGCATCGAGGGAATACGCAAGCTTCTGAAAAACTACAGCAACCTTCAGCAGTCCGGCGGGTCCGAACCGCTCGAGCTGATCCTCAGCCTCAGCTCGCGGGAAGTGAAACGCATCGAGGATCTCGCTGTCCGACAAAGCCTGGAGACGATCCGAAACCGGGTGGACCAGTTCGGCGTGGCGGAACCCCACATCATCCAGGAAGGGGATCGTCGGATCGTGATCCAGCTCCCTGGCATCAAGGAGCCGCAGCGGGCGATCAACCTGATCGGCAAGACCGCCCTCCTCGAGTTCAAGATGGTGGTAGAGGGTGCGAATGTTCAGGAAGCACTGGCTGGGAAGGTCCCGGAAGGGGACGAAATTCTCTACCAGCGCCACGTGGACGAGCGGGGAGGCGCGACCAGGACCCCCTTCTTGGTGCAGAAGCGGCCCATTCTGGCGGGGGACCTTCTCACCTCGGCCCAAGTCCAGATCGACAGTCAGACAAACGAGCCCGTGGTCTCCATTGAGTTCAATCGGGAGGGGGCCCGAATCTTCGGCGAGGCGACGGCGGCCAACGTCGGGCGACGGCTCGCCATCGTCCTGGATGATACGATCTATTCGGCGCCGGTGATCAGGGAGAAGATTTCCGGGGGGAAGGCTCAGATCTCGGGCAGGTTCACACCGGAGGACGCCAGGGATCTGGCGATCGTGCTGCGCGCTGGTGCGCTTCCCGCGCCTGTCAACATCATTTCGAACCTGACGGTCGGCCCGTCGTTGGGGCAGGACTCGATCGAGAAAGGGGTGCGGGCCGCGCTCCTCGGGGGCGCCCTCGTCATTCTCTTCATGGCGGTGTACTACAAGCTGTCCGGGGTCATTGCCAATCTCGCCCTCTTGTTGAATCTCGTCTGGTTGGTGGGAGCCTTGGCCAGCCTGAGGGCCACCCTCACGTTGCCTGGCATCGCGGGAGTCATCCTGGGGATCGGAATGGCCGTGGACTCGAACGTACTGATCCTGGAGCGGATCCGCGAAGAGCTCCGATTGGGAAAGACAGTCCGGTCCGCCATTGATGCCGGCTATGACAAAGCGTTCCTGACGATCATCGACTCCCACGTGACAACGCTGATCACCGCGTTCGCGCTGTTTCTGTTCGGGACCGGCCCGGTGAAGGGGTTTGCCGTCACACTGAGCCTCGGCGTGATCTTCAACCTTGTGACCGCCCTGACGGGGACCAGGGTGGTGTACAGTTGGGTGACTCAACGTTGGGACCTGAAGACGCTCAGTATCTAGGGTCTAGGGTAGAGGGTCTAGGGAAAGGGTTTAGGGTTCAGCAGAACACCCGCATTCTTAACCCTATACCCTATACGCTATACCCTAACCCCTATACCCTATACCCTGGAGTGTTCCCATGATTGAGATCCTCGGAAAGACGAAGATCGACTTTATCGCCTGGCGGCGGACCGCTTTCGTGGTCTCCTCCATCTTTTGCCTCTTGGGGATCGTGTCGATCATCCAGATCGGGCGCGGCGCGGCCAATCTGGGGATCGACTTCGCCGGCGGCACCTCTGTTCAATTGAAATTCACAAAGCCGGTCGATCTCGGCCAGATCCGTGCACTCCTGGATGCGAATGGCCTGAAGGACAGTGAGCTGCAGCAGTTCGCCGGTGGGGACCGAATCCTGATCCGATTGAAGAAAGCGGAGGCCAATCAGGCGGGAATGGCGCAGCGGGTCCAGGATAGCTTCTCGAAGGGATTGTCGGAAAACCCATTCGTCGTGGAGGGGACCAACGAGGTCGGGCCGGCCATCGGCCAAGACCTTCAGAGAGCAGCCCTGTTGGCCATCACCATTTCCATGATCGGCATCATCGTTTATATCGCCTGGCGCTTCGAGTTCAAGTTCGGGGTCGCTGCGGCGATCGCCACTTTCCACGACGTCCTGGCGGTTCTGGGGTTCTTCTATGTGATAAATCGGGAGATCACCCTCCTCATCGTCACTGCTCTCCTGACGCTTGCCGGCTATTCGCTGACTGATACCGTGGTGGTCTTCGACCGCATCCGCGAAAACCTCCGGGGTCGTCGGCGAGAATCGCTCGGAGACGTTATCAATATGAGCATCAACGAGGTCCTGAGCCGAACTGCCGTCACCTCGCTCACCGTTTTCCTGGTGTTGATCGCCCTCTTCCTGCTGGGAGGCGAGGTGCTCCACGATTTCTCCCTTGCGCTGATCGCCGGCGTCTGTGTCGGGACCTACTCTTCCTGGTTCGTTGCTTCCCCCATCGTATACGAGTGGCGTAGTTGGGAGCGAGCAAGGGTGAAGCCCCCCGTCAAGGTCAAGGCGAAGGCCAAGGCCAAGGGATAAGGACAGGTAGAGCGCCTGTTGGAAGCTGATTCTCCCGAGGCGCCACCTTCTCGCGTTGGTCCACCTGTGGGGCCATTTCGACTTTTCCCTTGACAACTCGAGTCCCCGCTGTATATAACCCGACAAGCCTGACAACCCTGCTGGCCGGGAAACGCGCCGCTGGACAGCGGTCCCGGGGGCGCCCGGATGGCGCCGGTGTGGAGGCAGCCATTGCGAGACGTCGCCGAGGCGATCTTTCGTGAGAGCGCCAGGCTCATGCTCGCCTTCCATGAGGGCCACCTGGACTTGGTGGTCCGGGCCGCGGTAGCCATGACGGAGGTTTTGCGGGCCGGGGGTAAGGTGTTGCTCTTTGGAAATGGCGGGAGCGCTGCTGATGCGCAGCATATCGCGGCAGAGTTGGTGAATCGCTTTCTGCTCGAGCGGCCGGCGCTGCCGGCGATCGCTCTGACGACGGATAGCTCGATCGTGACCAGCATTAGCAATGACCGGGACTATGCCGAGGTTTTTGCGCGCCAGGTGGAGGCCTTGGGGCGCCCCGGTGATGTCGCCATCGGGATCAGCACAAGCGGCCGGTCCGCCAGTGTGGTTCGGGGGATCGAGGCCGCCAGCAGCGTGCAGATGTGCACCATGGCGTTCACCGGCGGGGATGGGGGAAAACTGGCGGGACTGGTAGATTATGCATTCGTGGTTCCCTCCCGATCCACACCCAGGATCCAGGAGGTCCACGCGACGCTCGGCCACGTGCTTTGTCAGTTGGTTGAGACTGAGCTGTTCGGCAAACCCTAGCTAGAGGAGGGCCCGTGAGGAGAGGAAAGAGGTGGGCCGGTCTGATCATCCTGAGTATCCTCTTCGCCACCGGTCTGCCGGCGGGAGCTCGATCGCCACGGAGCGCGAGGGCGCGAGAGGATCTCTCCCTTGAATCGGTGGCGGGTCGTCCCTCACCTCGCCGGGGTCCCATCGCCGACCCTGCGCCGTTCGCGACCGATTCAGAGGAGCTCAGCGCAGCATCGGCCCTCTTGCTGGATGCCGACACGGGCGCCATCCTGTTTGGCAGGAACCACAGGGAGCAACGGCCTCCGGCCAGCACCACGAAGATCATGACGGCCCTCCTGATCCTGGAGGAGGGGCGCCTGGACGAACTGGTGGTGGTCTCTGAGCGCGCGGCCGGCGTCAGGGGGACCGGGCTGGGAGTGAAGCGGGGCCAGCGACTCACGCTGAGAGACCTCTTGTGGGCGGTCCTGCTCAAGTCGGCGAACGATGCCGCATTGGCAGCGGCCGAGCATGTAGGGGGGACCGAAGAGCGCTTCGTCGCCCGAATGAATGCGAAGGCGATCTCCCTCGGAATGGAGGGAACACATTTCGCAAATCCCCACGGACTCGATGCTCTCGATCATTTCTCGACGGCCTATGACCTCGCTCTGCTTGCCCGCCAGGCCCTGCGCAATCCCACCTTTGCCCGCATGGTGCAGACCCGCGAGGTGCGGCTCGCCATCCAGACGGGCCCAAATGGAAGGGTGGTCAAGCGAAGGCTCCTCCGAACCCACAACCGGCTTCTCGGGCAGTTCCTCGGGGCGGACGGCGTGAAGACCGGCTATACAGAGAGGGCGGGCCGCTGCTTGGTGGCGTCAGCCACTCGAGGCGAGCATCAATTGATTGCAGTTCTCCTCAACGACTTCCATCGGTGGACTGAGGCCGCAACGCTGCTGGAGTATGGCTTCGGTCTCCTCGACGGGCGTGCCCCCAGCCTTAGAATTTTGGGCGGAGGTTCCGGCGACACGCAGAAGGGCGAGGGGGGCTGACACCACCGCCCCCGCCCGGCTGGCCTGCTTCTCGCTCTTCTCCATCTTGCCTCTGGCTATTTAGCCGCCGGCGGTCCCAAGGCTTCGTTCGATCCTGTTAACTGGTCACCCCGTCTGGTTGCCGATTCCATGAGCCGAAGCCTGTGCTGAGCCCTGAGCCCAGTCGAAGGGCCTGTCCTGAGCCTAGTCGAAGGGCCAACCATTCCCGTCGGCATCCATCGTGGCGACCTGGGCGTTACAAGGGAGTAGGTTCGTGTCATGTGCGCGACCGAGCAGCGGCTTGATGAGCGCAATGCCTGGCTGGCGCTCGGGCTGATCCCGGAAATTGGGGCAGCGACGTTTCACCGCTTGGTGAAGGGGCTCGGGTCGGCCGAGGCGGTTCTGATGGCCTCGCTGGAGGCGCTCGAACAGATTCCCGGCGTGAGCGGTGAGGCGGCTCGAGCCGTGGTCGGTTTTCCCTGGCGGAAGGCCCTCGAACGGGAGCTGAGGGTCATCGAGACGAGGGGTTTCAGCCTGGTACGATTGGGTGACGAGGGATTCCCGGAGCCGCTGGCAGCGATCTACGCCCCGCCGCCATTCCTCTATCTGCGCGGAACGATTCGACCGGAGGATCGGGTGGCCATCGCCATCGTCGGATCCAGGAAAGCGACCTCGTACGGGATCGCGGTGGCCGAGCGGATGAGCGCAGACCTGGCGCAGCGAGGGGTGACGATTGTGAGTGGGATGGCCCGTGGGATCGATGCGGCAGCGCATCGAGGGGCCCTGGAAGCTGGCGGCCGGACGATCGCGGTGCTGGGATGCGGGCTGGGTGTGACCTATCCACCGGAACACACGGAGCTCTCCGAGCAGATCGCTGCAAACGGAGGGGTGCTCAGCGAGTTTCCCGTCTTCGCGCCGCCCAAGCCCGACCACTTCCCGCGCCGTAACCGGATCATCAGTGGACTGACGCTCGGCGTGCTGGTCGTCGAGGCCGGAGCCGAGAGCGGCGCCATGATCACCGCGAACTACGCCCTTGAGCAGGGTCGGGAGGTGTTCGCCGTCCCGGGTCAGGTGACAGCGCGATCGAGTCGCGGGTGCCACCAACTCATCAAGGCGGGTGCGAAGTTGACGGAAGGGTGGGAAGATATTTGGGAGGAGATCGAGGCCCAGCTCGGCCCGCCATCTCAGGTCGGGATTCGCGGCGCAGCAGCGATTCCTCCCCTCGAACAGGAAGAGGCCCTGGTTGTTGACGCGCTGGAGGCCGGGCCTGTGCAGATCGATGACCTGATCGGCCGGACTCGGGTTCCGCCGGGACAGATGGCCTCTCTGCTCCTCTCTTTGATGTTGAAGGGCGTGATCGAAGAGCTGCCGGGAAAGCACTTTGCCAGGCGGCTGCGGCCATTCAGGGCTAGGGTATAGGGTACAGGGTGGAGGGCATAGGGTAGAGGGTATAGGGGAAAGGGTTTAGGGTAATAAACCGCGGAGCCGGACTCTGAACTTTACCCTATACCCTAAACCCTAGACCCTATACCCTGTTCTTTGAAGGAGGGATCATTAAGGGTGCCTAAGTCATTGGTGATCGTCGAGTCGCCAGCCAAGGCGAAGACGATCGGCAAATATCTCGGGAAAGAGTATGTGGTGAAGGCCTCCTTGGGCCACGTTCGCGATTTGCCCACCAAATCGCTGGCCGTTGACATCGAACACGACTTCGCCCCGCAGTACGCTATCATCGAGGGGAGAGAGAAGGTCGTTTCGGCCCTGAAGAAGGCGGCCAGGACCGCTGACGCCATCTATCTCGCCGCCGATCCGGATCGGGAGGGGGAGGCCATCTGCTGGCACCTCGCTCACGAGCTGACCTCGGCCAAAAAGCCGATCCATCGCGTGACCTTCAACGAGATCACCAAGCGGGCGGTGCGGGAAGCGTTCTCCCACCCAACCTCGATCGACCAGCGGCGCATCGATGCCCAGCAGGCAAGGAGAATTCTGGATCGCCTGGTCGGGTATCAGATCAGCCCGCTTCTGTGGGACAAGGTCAAGCGAGGCATCTCCGCTGGCCGGGTCCAGTCGGTGGCTCTCCGCCTCATCGTCGATCGCGAGCGGGAGATCAGGGCCTTCGTCAAGACTGAGTACTGGTCGGTGGAGGCCTCTCTGGAGGGCCGGACGCCACCTCCCTTTGGGGCGAAGCTCTACAAGATCGACGGGGAGCGGGTGAATCTCGGGAATAGCGAGGAGACCGACCGGGTCGTCCGGGAGCTGGAGCGGCAGGAATTCCGGGTCACGGACCTGACCAGGAAGGAGAAGCGCCGGAACCCGGTGCCGCCCTTCACGACCAGCAAGCTTCAGCAGGAGGCGGTCCGGAAGCTTCGCTTCAGCGCCAGAAGGGCGATGCAGATCGCACAGCAGCTCTACGAAGGGATCGAGATCGGCGAGGAGGGGGCCGTCGGCCTCATCACCTACATGCGGACCGACTCGGTCCGGGTTTCGCCGGACGCCCAGGCCGAAGCGGCCGGCTACATCGCCGAGCGCTTCGGGCGGAGCTTCGTGCCGGAGAGGCCGCCGACTTACCGGAGCGGGCGGGGCGCACAGGAAGCTCACGAGGCCATTCGCCCGACTTCGATCTACAGGGATCCGGCGTCCCTCCCGGAGCACCTGACGAAGGATCAGCTCGCCCTGTACACGCTGATCTGGAACCGATTCATCGCCTCACAAATGCTGCCAGCCATCTATGATGTCACGTCCGTCGAGATCCAGGGGGGCCGCTTTACGCTCCGGGCCGGCGGTCGCGTGCAGCGGTTCGCGGGCTTCATGCAGGTCTACATCGAGGGAAAGGACGAGGCGCCGAAGACCAAGCCGGACGAGGTACGGGACGAGACGGCCGAGGAGGCCGCCGTCGAGGAAGAGGCCGAGTCGGCCCTTCCGCCGCTCGAGGTCGGGGAGACATTGCGACTGCTCGGCGTGACGCCGGACCAGCACTTCACTCAGCCGCCGCCCCGCTACACCGAGGCGACCTTGGTCAAGGAACTGGAGGAGCTCGGGATCGGCCGCCCCAGCACCTACGCCAGCATCCTGAGCGTCATTCAGAACCGGGACTACGTGAAAAAGGAGCAGGGCAAGTTCCGGCCGACTGAGCTGGGCGGGATCGTGGTCGATTTGCTGGTGGAGAGTTTCCCGCGGGTGATGGACTACGAGTTCACGGCCAGGATGGAGACCACTCTGGACGAGATCGAGGAGGGACAGAAGAACTGGCTGGAGGAGATGCATCGATTCTATGGCGCCTTTTCCAGATGGCTGACCGAAGCGAAAGTCGGGATGCGGAATATCAAGGCGATGGAGGAGAAGACCGACGAAATCTGCGAGCGCTGCGGTCATCCGATGGTGATCCGATGGGGCCGGTTCGGTCGGTTCCTGGCCTGCTCGGACTATCCGGAATGTAAGGGCACGCGTGAATTGCCGCCGGAGCTCAAAGAAGAGAATGGCGTCGGGGCAGAAACCAACGGGACGGGAGGGGCCGCGGCAGAGCCTTGCGAGAATTGCGGGCGGCCGATGGTGATGAAGCGTGGCCGGTTCGGACCGTTCCTTGCCTGTTCCGGATACCCGGAATGCAAGACGATCCGGAAGCTCTCGACAACGGAAGCGGCCTCTGCGCGACCTGCGCCCCAGCCGACCGACGAGGTGTGCGAGAAGTGCGGCAATCCGATGGTGATCCGAGAGGGACGCTACGGTCGCTTCCTCTCTTGCTCCACCTACCCGGCATGCAAGAATCTCAAGTCGATCCCGATCGGGGTCAATTGCCCCCAGTGTGGGAGCCCGCTCTCGGAGCGGCGGACGAAACGGGGCCGCGTGTTCTACGGATGCACCGCCTATCCCAAATGCGAGTTCGCCATCTGGGATCGGCCGGTCGCGGAGTCCTGCCCCACGTGCGGGGCCGCCTTCCTGGTGGAGAAACGGCTGAAAGGCGGCGGGGTCTCGGTCCGTTGCGTGGCTGACAAGTGTGGGTACGTGCGGGCCGGAGAGGCGGCGAAGGTGAAGCCGTGAGCGAGATCGTGGTCGTGGGGGGAGGGCTGGCCGGAAGCGAGGCGGCCTGGCAGGCGGCGGAGCGGGGCGCCCATGCAGTGCTGTACGAAATGCGGCCCGTGACTCCAACACCCGCCCACAAGACCGACCGTCTGGCCGAACTGGTGTGCAGCAACTCGCTCAAGTCGGATTCGCCGGAGGACTGTCACGGCCTGCTGAAACGGGAGCTCACCGCCTATGGCTCGCTTGTCATGGCGGCAGCCAGAGCGCACGCTGTCCCGGCCGGCTCGGCGCTGGCCGTGGATCGGGAGGCCTTCGCCGCCGAAGTGACGGAGCG
>JBGQJI010000046.1:0-16781 GCA_041498975.1 Methylomirabilis sp. (SeqCode) | reverse complement strand
TTGCGGTCACAGGTTCGCTCGGTTTCAACCTGTTCACCGGCCACAGCCACACCGAAGAACTCGACAACAGCCTTGAATGGGGTGTCACCCTGATGTACAGCATTCCCTATCTGCAATCGTTCGTGAAGGATGTGGGAATCCCATGGCCCTTCAGCCGCCTGATCCCCATCGTGGAGTTCAACGGGGAGACGCTGCTCACCGGGCATGAGAGCGGCCAGACCACCGCCTTTGCCAATCCCGGCCTGATCTGGGCCGGAAAGTATTTTGAACTGGCGATCGAGGCCCAGATCCCCCTAAACGAGGTTTCCGGCCACCATGTAGGGGTCCTGGGGATGATTCATGTCTTTCTCGACGACATCGCGCCCAATATCTTCACCTGGACTCCCTTCCACGGGGTGCTGGGGCCACAGTCGATGCCGAAATGAACGATTTGCAGGAGCGGTCCTTGCGCGGACCGGCCGCACTGGGGCTCGCACTGCTCCTTGTGGCCGCGTCCGCCTGGGGCCATGCATTCCCCGACCATTCGGAGCCTCGGGTGGGGTGGACCTTGCCCACGGCCCCCGCCCAGGTGAGGATCTGGTTTGATGGAGCGCTGGAGCCCGTCTTCAGCACGATCAAGGTGGTGAACGCCGACAAGCAACGGGTGGATAAGCAAGACGGGCGGGTCAACCCGTCGGACAACACCATCCTCGAGGTCAGCGTGCCAGCGCTTCCACCTGGAAAATATCGAGTCTTCTGGAGTGTCATCGCCCGAGACGGCCACCGCACGGAGGGCGATTTTCCGTTCACCATTGAGCTGCGTCCATGAGCGTTTCCGAGATGCTTCTTCAGACCTTTCTACGATGGCTGGACTTCGTCGGCCTCACGACGCTGGTCGGCGGACTGGCATTTCGTTGCCTGGTCGTCCGGCCAGCCCTTCTCTCGCGCCAGGAGATCGAGAGCTTTGAAGGACGCCTTCGACGCGCAGAGGCCGGCTCGATCGTGCTCGTGGCCCTGGCGAGCCTCGGGGACCTGCTCCTGAGGACATTGATGATGAGCGAAGGGACCCTGGCCGATCTGGGCACTGCCCTCCCGGCGGTGCTCAGCCAGACCCACTTTGGGACCGTGTGGATCGTTCGGATCAGCCTGATCGGGTTGCTCGGCGGGTCGTGGCTGCTCAGGCGGGGAGGAACGCCACGCCTCCACTGGTCCGCTGGGGCATCCCTCGTTGGGGCCACCCTTGTCGCCCTGACGACAAGTCTCACAGGCCATGCAGCAGACTGGGGAGATCTGACAGTGCCGGTCCTGGTAGACTGGTTCCATCTGCTGGCGGTCTCCGCCTGGACCGGCGGCCTTTTCACGCTTGGGTTCGTGCTTCGCGGCTCGCTGGGGCCCCCTGGCAGCGGGGAGAAAGTGCAGGGCTTGGCTTCGATCGCGCTGCGGTTCTCCAGGATGGCGGCCTGCTGCGCGGCAGGCTTTCTTGCGGCGGGGTGCTACAATGCCTGGATACAGGTGACGTCCATCTGGCCCCTCTTCACCACCTCGTACGGGTGGACGCTCCTCGTCAAACTCTCGCTTGTGCTGCTGGTGTTGATGATCGCGGCGCTCAACCGCTACTATTTCCTCTCCCGGTTGGGAGGCAGCTCGTTCGCCCGTGACCGGCTGATCGTCAGGACGATCGGCCGGCTCGCCGGCACCCTGCCGACGGACAAGGGGAGCAAAGACGAGGAGAAGATTCAACAGCAGTTCTTCAGGTCTGTGCGGTTGGAGTGGCTTGTGGCCGTCGGGGCGCTGGCCTGCACGGCGCTGCTCACCCAGCTCCCGCCGGCCCGCCATATCCGCTCCCACCAACACCTTGAACAGCATGCGACCCACCAGCCCGTGCAGGGGATGACCACGCCTCGCTGGTCGCTGGCTGGAAAACAGCAAGGTGGGAAGTTTCCCCTGGACAGGGTGGGACGGCCTTGGTAGGATCTCATTCACGGTGGTGAGGGTGCAACGATGATGGCAGTTTCTGCAATTCGATCCACTCTTATGGTGAAAGCAGGTGGATTTGCGCGAGCGTAGAAAGACAGGCATCGAGACAAAGCATGGGGCAGCGGTCCTCGTGCTCTTCGCGATCGCATTCTTGCTCCTGGTCCCCGACCCGCATGATCATGGTGATGCCGGTTCTCTCGGTGGCCTCTTTCGACCCCTGCTTCCCAGTTCGACCCCGATCACTGATGCTCAGGGCACCGGCGCCAAGCCTCGGCCGGAACCCCAAGGGTTCTGCCCGATCCATTTCTGGCAGCAGGTCGCCTCCACCGGCCTCCTCCTCGCTCTTCTGCTCGGTTTCTTCTTCGACTATGAGTTCCGAGTTCTCTCGTTCGTTGCACTCGCCAGCGTCACAGAGCTCGGATCGTTCCACAGCCGCGCCCCACCGATTCTCCTCTAGCATCCGCGTCAAGCTAGCCGCCGGTCGGTAACCGGTCTCGTATTCGTCTTCGAAGGCCGGAGACCGACTCACTTCTCCTTCTCCTAGCCGCGCAGTTCTCTCGTAGCGCGACAAGTATCTTCGCACACAGGGAGGGACAATCAATGCCATTCCCCTACGCTAGACAGTGGGGCCTGATCGTGTTCACCGTTCTCGCCACAATGACCATTCACGTGGACAGCGCGCTGGCCCAGGCCAAAAACTCCGAACTCGAGGCCCTGAAGAAGGAGATCGAAGAGCTTCGGCGGAGCGACGCCGAAAAACAGAGGAAGCTCGACGAACTGCAGCGGCGAATTCAGGCCATCGGATCTCAACCCGTTGCCGCGGAAAAGCCCACGGCGCCGGAATCCGCCCTCGACAAAGCATTAAAGGAGACAGGGCCGCCTGGGCCGCAGCCTGTGGCAACCGAGCTCTTTTCCCGTCAGATCGGGGGGACCACATTCCGGCTCATCGACATCTCCCTGGATGCCCTGTTCGCCGCTGGCACCTCCACTGAACGCGACTCGTCACTCCAGAACCTTGAAGGAGCCGACCACGATCCGCGTAAGCGTGGCTTTACCGTCCAACAGGTCGAGCTGTCGTTCTCGGGCGCTGTGGACCCCTACTTCACGGGCGAGGCCCATATCATTTACCTCATCGACCCTGCTGTCGGTGACACGAGAGTCGAAATGGAGGAGGCATTCCTGACCACCCAGTCACTTCCCTACGGAGTCCAGTTGAAGGGTGGGTTCTATTTCACCGAGTTCGGGCTGATCAATCCAGTCCACCCGCATGCATGGCACTGGTTGGATCAGCCGGTCATCAACACGCGGCTCTTCGGTCCGGACGGCCTGCGACAGGCCGGCGTTCGATTGGGTTGGCTCACGCCCCTGCCCTGGTTCTCTGAACTTTACGTCGGCGTGCAGAACGCGAATGGCGAGACCGCGTCGAGTTTTCTTGCAAACGAGGAGTTCTTTGGGGAGCGACCGATCGGTGGGCGACCGTTCGTCAAGCGCGACGTCAGCAGCCTGAAGGATCTCCTTTACTCCGTCCGCTGGGAGAACTTCTGGAATCTGAGCGATGAGCTGGGCGCCAAACTTGGCTTCTCGGGGCTCTTCGGCCCGAATGCCACGGGACCGGACGGTGACACCCGCATCTACGGCGCGGACCTCAAGGTGAGGTGGCGTCCAGCGAACAACTTCCGGGGGTGGCCTTTCTTCCTCTGGGAGTCGGAGATCATGCGGCGGGACTATACGGCGGATCGCTTCCTCAGCGAGAGCGATCCGGCCAACGTCATCGACCTGCCGCGTACCACCCTACGGGATTGGGGGTTCTACACCCAGGCATTGTACGGGTTCACCTATGGCTGGGCCGGCGGGCTGCGGTACGAGTATGCCAGCGGGAGTGGGGCGAGCGTGCTGACCTTTAATGGGAGGGACGCGGACCCATTCCGAGACGACCGTCATCGCATCTCGCCGCTCCTTGTCTGGCATCCGTCCGAGTTCTCCCGGATCCGCCTGCAATACAACTACGATCGGGCGGAGCACCTCGAACACAAGGACGCCCATTCCGTCTGGCTGGGAGTCGAATTCCTCTACGGCGCTCATCCTGCTCACAAGTACTAAACGAAAGGAGACTCGGATGTTGCACATAATGGGCCGAAGTTGCAGGATGGCGGCGTTCGCGTTCTTGCTGGCACCCATGGGGCTCGTCACCCCCACCGTCTCTGCTCAGGGGGGTACCAAGCCGATTCAGGTCTGCGCGACGGTTCCCGACTTGGGGAGTCTCACTCGCGAGGTGGGTGGTGACCAGGTCACGATCATAATCTTCGCCAAGGGGCCGGAAGATGCACACTTCGTCGAGGCCAAGCCCAGCTTTATCAAGGTGTTGAGCCAGTGTAATCTCTACGTCCAGGTGGGAATGGATTTGGAAATCGGCTGGGCGCCGGTCCTCCTGCAGAATGCCAGGAACGGCACGATCTTACCCGGCGCTCCCGGTTACCTTGACGCTTCCAGGGTGATCTCCCCCCTCGAGGTTCCCACCGGGCCGGTGGATCGTTCTATGGGGGATGTCCACCCCTTGGGGAATCCACACTACCTGTTAGACCCTCTGAATGGGCTCAAGGTGGCCCGGTTGATCCGTGACAAACTGATCGAACTCCGGCCGGAGAGGAAGGCATACTTCGAGGATCGCTACGCCTCCTTCAGCCAGCGACTGGGCACGGCACTAGTCGGCGAGAGGCTCGCCAAGAAGTACGATATCGAGAAGCTGGCCATCCTCTTTGAGCGCGGCAGGCTCGGCCCCTTCTTAAAGGAACAGAGGGAGGAGTCGCTTCTTGGCGGATGGCTGGGTTCGATGTTACCCTATCGTGGAGCCAAGGTGGTGGATGACCATAATATGTGGCCCTATTACGCTCGCCGTTTCGGGATCGAGGTGATCGGTCACATGGAGCCGAAGCCGGGGATCCCTCCGACAACCAGTCACCTTCGCGCGCTGGTGGAGAGGATAAGGGCCGAAGGGGTCATGGTTGTCCTCGCGGCTCCCTACTATGACCCTCGGCATGCGCGATTCATCTCGGAGAATACAAGCGCAAGAGTTGTCAACCTGGCCCATCAGGTAGGCGCACGGGAAGGCAGCGATGACTACCTGTCCATGATTGATTACGATATCCGGCAGGTTGCGACTGCGTTGAGGCGGTGAGGCAGAGGCCACACCCCGTCACCGATTCTTTCCATTGCGCGGTTGCAGTTCACGACGGCCCGGCCGCGTCCTTCACCTGAGCGCACTGCCAGGACTGAGAGGAGTATGGAGAACACCGATGTTGTCATAAAGACGACCCAACTGTCTCTGTCCTATGATCGAAGGATCGTCCTTGAGAACATCAACTATGAGCTGCGACAGGGAGAGTTCTGTTTCTTTCTCGGGCCGAACGGCTCGGGAAAGACCACCCTGATCCGGGCCATCCTGGGGATGCTTCGACCCCAGGCTGGCCGCTTGTCGCTCCACCCGGACCTTGCGCGCCTTGAGCAGATCGGTTTTGTTCCCCAGCGTTGCGACATGAATCCGTCGCTTCCTACCACGGTCCGGGAGTTCGTCGTGTTGGGGCTCGTCGGCATTCGGGCAACCAGGAAGGAAGAGTCGGAACGTCTGGAGTGGGCGCTTGCCAGGGTCGGCCTGGAAGGGATGGCGGGACGGGATTACTGGTCCCTCTCCGGCGGCCAACGGCAACGCGCGCTGGTGGCCCGGGCCCTCGTGCGACGGCCCAAGCTCTTGATCCTGGACGAGCCCACGAACGGCCTCGACCTCTCCACGGAGGACTTGTTCCTGCGGTTTCTCGCCAACCTGAACCTGGCGGAGCATCTGACCCTGCTTTTTGTGACGCACGATATCGCGATCGCAGCGCGCTACGCCACGCATGTCGCTCTCTTTCATTCAAAGGGCGTCGAGTTCGGTCCGCGCGATGAGATGCTGAACGTGGACTCGCTCGAACGGGTCTACGGAGTCGGGGTGGAGGTGTCTTGCGACCCGTCGGGCTCGGTCGCGGTTCGGGTCTGTCCGCCGGGAGGAAACCGATGATCGAGAGCTTCCTCTCTTCCTGGACGCTGTTTCACAACACCTATCTCGCCGGTTGGCTGATCGGCCTTCTCCTCTCACTCGTCGGCGTGCTCGTGGTGGCCCGCGACCAGATCTTCATCGGCGCGGCCGTGTCGCAGGCATCCACCCTCGGAATCGCGTTGGCGATGTGGATCGGTGGTTTAGCGGCCACGAGCCCCCTCTCCTGGCTTCGCTCGGATGGATTCCTGTCCACCATGGCCGTGGTGTTCTCCGTGATCGCCGCTCTGATCACTGGCCCTGGAGGAGAAACGACGAAAGAGAGCCACGAGGCGCTCACGGGCTGGGTCTTCCTGCTGTCGGCGAGCCTCTCCATCTTGGTTGTCTCCAAGAGCCCACACGGGCTGGAGGAGATCCACCGGCTGCTCTCATCAAGCATCATCGGAGCCACGAAAGCCGACGTCTGGACCTTCGGCATGCTCGCCGGACTCGCCGTGCTTTCCCTCTGGGTCACGCATCGGCGCGTCCTTCTCTTCGCCATGGACCCACTGATGGCTGCGGCAGTGGGCATGAAGATCGCTCGCTGGGGAGCGTTCACGTCTACTTGCCTCGGCCTTGCTGTGGGACTCTCCATCAGGTCCTCCGGGATGCTCTACACGTTTGGATGCCTGGTGCTTCCCGCCCTTGTCGCGAAGCACGTGTGCCGGGAGATTCGCCCCATGTTCTTTGTGGCGCCTGTTGTCGCAGTGGGGATGGGCACGGTCGGGTTTGTGCTTGCCAACCACTACGATTATCCCCCCGCTCAGATGACAGTCGCTCTCCTCAGCCTCCTGGTGACGGTGGCCTGGCTTTCCCGCAGGATGCGCCATGGAGATGGCATGATGTGATGATCCTATCGGACAGTTCGAGGTCCTCCGGGGTGCGAAACAATCTCCTTCCTTGCGACCTTCTCGACGGCCAGAGGGAACTGCACCTTGTTGTTCACCGAATCAGCAGGAAAAAACCAGCAGGAAAAAACCGTTGCATCGCCAGGGATCAAGAAGCTACACTCCTTTTTTGGGAGAAGGATGTTCAAGAACGTCGGAACGCCGGATGAATCGGCGGCATCCTGGCTTCGCAACCGATCGACTGATCTGAAGAGGGTCGAATGGCCAAACCCCGAAGACTCTGCGAACTGTACCGTAAAGGAGGCAAGAATGGTCAAGATCGGATCCAAGGCCCCGGATTTCACTGCCAACACGACGAAGGGCCCTATAACCCTGTCGCAGTTCCGCGGCAAGTGGGTGCTGCTGTTTGCTCATCCGGCCGACTTCACCCCGGTTTGCACGACGGAGTTCATCGAGTTCGCCAGGCGCCACAAGGAGTTCAAGGACCTCGGATGCGAGGTCATCGGCCTGAGCGTGGACAGCATCTACTCGCACATCGAATGGCTCCGCCACATGGAGGAGATGGCGAAGGTCAAGATCGAGTTCCCGGTGGTCGCCGATCCGGAGAAGGTCGTGGCCAACCTCTACGACCTGATCAACCCCGAGGTCGGGCTCACCGTCCGCGGCGTCTTCTTCATCGATCCGGAAGGGGTGGTCCGATTTGCGATGTACTACCCGATCCCGTTCGGCCGGAACATCGATGAGATCCTCCGGAGCCTGAAGGCGCTGCAGACAGTGGACAAATACGGGGTGGCCTGCCCGGTGAATTGGCAGCCCGGCCAGGATGTCATCATTCCCCCGCCACAGACCCTCGAGGAGGCCGACAAGCGAGCCAAGGCGGGCGCCGACCGCTGGTACATGATGCGGAAGCATATCTAGCCGCGGCCTCCGGTCGATGCAGCGCATCGTCGTCCGCGCCCCCGCGTGTGGCGCTGATATCGTCACCTACTTGAAGCGGGTGTTGCGGATCCACGCCGAGGAGCTTCAGGCCGGCGAGCGGGTCGAATTCGTCTTCGACGCAGAGCGATTTCCGTTCACGGCGGCGATCTTCGAATCCGTGATGGCGGGCGCCGGCCTGAAGCTCATCGGCGCCCGCGAAGAGGACGGAGCCCGGGTTTTCGAAGTGGAGAAGGCATAGCAGGTGTTGCCGGGATCGGTTGCGCCGCAGTTCGCGAAGCAAATAGCGGGCGCCCTGTGCGGACTGCTCTTCCTGGGCGGTTTCTTGGCCACCCCCGAGGTGCTCGCTCACGCCAAGTTGATCCGCTCCCAGCCTCTGGCCTTCGAGGCGCTCGCTATGGCGCCAGCCGAGGTGAAGCTCTGGTTTAACGAGCGCCTCGAAGATGAGTTCAACTCGATCGAGGTAACCGATGCGGATGGCAGGCGCGTTGAGAATGGGATCTCGCGGGTGAACCCGCAGGACCGGACGAATCTCGTTGTGCAACTCGGGAAGCTCTCCCCCGGGTCGTACGTGATCCGCTGGAGGATACTTTCCCTCGACGGCCATCCGGCGCGAGGCCGTTTCATCTTCAGCGTGAAGTAACTTCGCATTTACGCGGCTCGTGATCGGCTCGCGTGAACTACTCAGGTGGGGGAACGCATTGGGCAGTTCCGGAAAGGATTGGGGCAGGCCCGGAAATCGGCGACGCCTGCTAGCGCCAGCATCACCCGAAAGGAGTGACACGTGACCGTGCTCAGGGGCAATTGGGAGGAGGAGACAAAGCTTTGGCAGGTGGCGCTCTTGCGCATCTTTTTCGGCTATTACTTCCTGTTTGATGGGCTCGGGAAGTTGACCAGCGGCTTCACTCGCCCCGGCGCCTTGGAGAAGCTACTCCTCCCGTGGGCCAACGATAGGGCGTTTCAGTGGTACAAGCCATTCCTGAAGAGCGTGGCCATCCCCCATCATCAACTCTTTGCCCAGCTCGTTACCTGGGGGATGATACTGGCCGGCCTGGCGCTTCTGTTCGGCCTCTTCACGAGGCTGGCAGCCTTGGGGGGAATCTTGCTGACGCTCAACTTCTTCTTGGCGAAAGGGGGTGGGTCGCCGGGCACTACCTCGGATCAGGGGTTCATGGCCGGTCTGGTGGTGGTGTTTCTCGCCCGTTCCGGGCGTTCGTTCGGACTCGATCGATGGTTGGCCCGACGGTATCCGAACTCGCCGCTCTGGTAGATCACTGACCGGGCCAGACTCGCGAACGACCTAGCTTGGTCTGCTGCGGCGAAGTTATCGCGACCAAGCTGCAGAAATGGTGTTGAAGCGGGTCGCACGGCCCTGTTATACTGACGCATAATCGTCATTTGTCGTGCCGATTCAGTAAGAACCTCTAGCTGGGGTCTTAGCGGATCAATGAAGCCGTTCGGCAATGAAGCAGTGGGCGAGGTGGAGCCACACAACAACATGACCGGGAGGAGAACATGGAGCGCACAGCGTTCGTTGCAGGGGCATTTCTTCTCTTTAGCGCTATCGCCTACAGTCAGGCGAGCGCCCAGACGGCTGAGGTAGAGCTGCTCAGCTCAAAGGGAAAGACGGTGGGTCGCGCGACTCTTACCCAGCAGCAGGGGGGCGTCAGAATATCATTGGAGGCCTGGAAGCTCACCCCTGGCCCACATGGGTTCCATATCCACGCCGTCGGCAGGTGCGATCCGCCCACCTTTATGTCGGCCGGCGGCCACTTTAACCCGGACGGAAAGAAGCATGGGGTGAAGAATCCAGCAGGCGCGCATGCGGGGGATCTACCCAACCTAGTCGTAGGGCCTGATGGCACCGCTACCGCCGAGGTCGTTGCCTCGCAGGTCACTCTGGAGCAGGCCGAGAATTCTCTCTTCGGTCGCGAAGGCTCTGCCCTTGTCATCCATGCGGTTGCAGATGACGACATGACGGACCCCGCCGGAAACGCCGGGGCCAGGATCGCTTGCGGCGTGATCTCTTCCAAGTAAGCACTCGTACGAAGTCGCGGTGAAGCCGTGGTGATGCGCGCCCGGGGGCAAGGAGGGGGCCTCGGGGCTGGGATGAGTCTCTGAGAAGTGGCCTGTTAGGCGTCGGAAACGTCTGAGGATGGAATCCGGTCGCGTCCGACAGCGGCTGGCCGCTGGACTTGCCCAGTGGCAAGACGGTGGAGGATCTGTGCGATGCGCGCGTGCTCCGATGCGGAGATCTGTCGGGCGCCGTAACGGACCCGGTAGTAGCTTTCGACGACCTGCGAGACCCCTGCAAATTCGGACCGGCCATCTGCCTCCACGGATGCCGCGAACTCACGGGGTGTGATGTCCCTTCCCTTGACAAAGCCTTTGCGGGCCAGCAGGCCGAGCAGCTCTCGGTAGAATTGCACGGTACCCTGGCCGCCCCGCTTCCCGAAGCGGCCCCAGCCGAATGCCCCTTTGCGCACCGCCACCACCAGACCCGCGCACGCGATGGTGATCGCCAGCAGGAGCAGCCCGCCTGCATGGAGTCTAGCCGCGAGGGCGTGCGCTGCGGCCTTCGCCGCCCGCTCGAATCCCCGGAAGAGTCCGAGCGCCTGCCATCGAAGCAGATCGGCTCGCCGCCTCGTGACCGACACGATGCGAAGCTGATCGGAGAGATTGTACGAGACGACGTAGCGGTCCCATCGCATGCCGAGCGCATCCAGGTATCTGGAGACGCGGGCGAGGAGGGCGTTCCTGGACGCCTCGCTGCTCGCTCTCGGCGATGGATCGAACGTAAGCCAGCGGCCCCGAGGGAAATAGACCTCGACCCAGGAATGGGCATCCCGCTGCTTCACCGCGAGGTAGCCGCCGTATTCGTTCCATTCCCCACGTTGAAACCCATTCACCACCCTGGCCGGAATCCCCGCAGCCCTGAGCAGCACCGCCATGCTGGCGGCGAAATACTCGCAATTGCCTTCGCGCTGGACGAACAGGAAATCATCGAGCGGATCGAACCGGCTGTCCCTTTGCAGATCGAGGGTGTAGCGATATCTCTCGCGGAGATGAGCCTCAACCCGGCGGGCGACCTCGAGGGGAGTACGCGCGCCCCTGGCCAGCTCCTCTGCCAGGGCCCTGACCCTCGGGACCAGCGGCGGGAGCTGAAGATACGTTTCCCGGATCGCGTCGGGATACGTCCCCTCCGCACCCGATAGGGCGCTGGAATCGGCGGTCTCCAGCTCGGAGAGGGCCAGGTACGTCATCCGGTTGGAAGGTGGGCTCGGGAGACTGACGGTGTCTCTCGCGTCGGTGAAAAGGCGCGGGAAATCGCCAAGCATCTGGATCAGCCGGGGCGCGGCAAACAGGACGTCTGTGCCGATCGGTTCGAGCTGGATCTCCTGGCGGACTAGCCGCCCCGCTCCGGATGGCGCCCCGAAGGTCGCAAGCCCCCCGCGGCTTCGCTCGGGGGGCTCTCGCTCCGGTCCCGTCATCGTCCAGGTGGTGCCGTCGAACCGATCGAACGCCACCCCCCGCCAGCGGAGGGGGAGCCGATGGAGATCTTCGGGCCGCACGTTCGGCAGCCTGATCCGCATGACGATGCTCGTCTCAGTCTGGATCTTGCCCAAGCTACCCAGCTCGACCTTCTCCGAGAAGCCGGCCACCATCGCACCTGCCATCGCCTTCCGGGGGAGAAAGGCCCGCCCCGCCCGGGGGATGGCGATGAAGAGCACGACACTGAGCAGGAGGACCGTGCAGGAGACGGCCAGGCTGGTGGGAAGGAGCTTGGCGGGCAGCGCGCTCCATTCAGGGCTCCTATCCACCCCTTCCTGCTTCAGGTGAAGCAGGAGGAAGGCCCAGATCCCGAGGAACAGGTAGAGGAGGAAGACCACCAGAAAGCCCACGCTGGTCGTGGTGGCCGACGCCGCCACCAGTTGAAAGAAGCTGATGATGAAGAGGTCGCGAAAATCCCGGTCGTTTGTGCGGAGAAAGAGCTTGAGGAGCCCCAGAAGAGTGAGCAGGTGGATCAGGCCGTGCAGGAGAGAATCGGCGAGGTACAGGACATCGGCAGCGAGGAGGAGGGGCAAGAGGCCCATGGCGATCCGCTGCGCGATCCGTCTGGACCGAGGCGAGAGACTTTGGGCCTCGCTTCTGAGACCGAGGATCAGACCAAGCCCGACGAGAAGGGCCTCGGCCGAGCCGAGTAAGCCGGCCATCCAGAGGGCCAGCAGACCGTCGCCGAGGAGGAGGAGGGAGGAGAGCCGGAACCACTGGTCGAAGGTCACCGAGTCATCTCCTGTGGCGGCAGCGCGACCCTCACGAGGCGGCCTCCCTCGCCGGCTGATCCGGGGATTGCGACAAGTCCCCGCCCGAGCCACACCGTGACGGTTGTTGCCTCATGCGGTGCACCATCACCCGCGCCCACCGGTCCGGGCGCCTCGACTGAGTCAGGCGGCTCGTAGCGGGCGAGATGCTCGAGCAGGTGAAACAATCCTGCCTCGCCCCGAAGGGCTCCCTGCCGGCCGCCACGATCGCGAACCTCGATCTCGCCCCCCCTCTGCAGCAGGTGAGCGGCGAGCGAGGCGACAAACGTGATGTCCTGTTCCAGTCGTTCGAGCTCATCGGGTTTTTGCGGCGAAGGCGTCGGGTCCACGAGAATCAGCGTGATCCGTCCGCCCTCTTCCGACTCCAACTCCTTCACCATCGGCCGATCCAGCTTGGCCGATTGCTTCCAGTGGATCAGGCGAGGATCGTCCCCGACCCGGAAGGGGCGCAGGTCGTGAAGGTCCGCGCCTGGCCCACGTACCGGCCGTGCCGAGACCCCCGCCTCGTCCAGCGCCTGCACCAGATCGGCCGGAAGAGGGACGATTCTCGGCAGAACGAGCACCTCCTCCCCGGCCTGGGGCTGGGTCGCCTTGACAAACAGGCCGAAAGGGAAGCCCGTGGTAGTCTGGATCGCCGGCAGTCGCACGAGGCCTCGGCGCTCGAAACGGGTCTTGTACGCCGTTTGGGCCTCACTCGCGGGGGCCAGGTGCGGCAGATACGCGAGGAGACTGGGAGTCCCGTTGGGATCTATCTGGCGGATCCGAAGTGAGAAGGAGCGAAGGCGGCGCTTGCGGTTCGCGACCAGCACTCGGCCGAATGCCGGTTGGCCCGCAAAAAGTGGGCGGGCCAGCTCACGCCGAACGGCGACCCCGCGCAACGTTTGCTCCGACAGGAGGCCGGACACGATGATTCCCGCCAGCAGCATGCTGAGAATCAGGTAGAGCAGGTTGTTGCCGGTGTTAGTCGCAGCTACCCCGACGGCCATCGTCACAGACAGGTACCACCATCCTTCGCGGGCGGGACGGATCACCCGAGGCAGGCGGAACCAAGCCCTTAGCCGCGCTTGGACGGAGGTGGAAGCGCGCATCGGTCACCTATCGGTCAGTCAGGCACCTGGATCTCTGCGAGTAAATTCTGGAGGAGATGCGCCGCCGCATCAAAGCCCTGGCCGCCGCCACGACCGGTCCAGCCTCCCTTGACCAGGAGTCGGTGGGCGAGCACTGGGATGGCGAGCCGCTTGACATCATCCGGAACGCAGTAGTCACGGCCCTGGATCAAGGCAAGCGCCTGCGCTGCCCTGTAAAGGGCAAGGGCCCCCCTCGGGCTCACGCCGAGCGTCAAGCCCTCGCAGCGGCGGGTGGCATCGACGATGGCCATCAGGTAGTCCACGAGGGATTCCTCGATCCGGACCTGTCCCACCATTTGCTGCAGCGTGAGCAGTTCGTCCTGGTTCAGCACCGGCTGCAACCGATCAAGCGTGGCAGAAGCGGCCTGGGCTCGCAGGATCCGTTTCTCCTCATTCCGGTCTGGGTAGCCAAGTCTCAGCCTTAACAGGAACCGGTCCATTTGAGACTCGGGCAGCGGGTGCGTGCCGTGGTACTCGAGCGGGTTTTGAGTGGCCAGCACCAGGAATGGCTGCGGGAGCGGATACGTGTGGTGATCGACCGATACCTGATAGTCATTCATCGCCTCGAGGAGGCTTGACTGGGTCTTGGGGGTGGTCCGGTTGATTTCGTCGGCCAGGACGACGTTGGCGAAGATGGGGCCCGGCTTGAACTCGAACTGACCCTGCCGGGGATCGTAGATGGAGACGCCGAGGATATCGGAGGGAAGGAGGTCGCTGGTAAACTGGATCCGCTGGAAGCTGCCGCCCAGGGATCGGGCAAGCGCCTGAGCGAGGGTGGTCTTTCCGACGCCCGGGATGTCTTCGATCAACAGATGGCCCCGGGCGAGCAGTGCGACGATGGACAGGCGTATCGGCTCGGGCTTGCCGAAAAGGACCTGCTCGATGTTCGCCTGCAGGCGGGCGATCCGTTCGACGTGATTGTCTATCATCCTGGGACCATCGTGGCGCTGAATGCGAGGCTGCGCTTCTTCTGCAAGCCTAACACCCGGATGGCGGAGTCGCAACCTGATTCGTCCTCAATGCGGCCCACGGCCCGTCACGACGTGGACCGGGGAGTCGGCCCAGGAGATCGTTTATGGTCTCGATGCCAGAAATTTCATAGCACTATGTATTTAATTCAGGCGATCTCCCCTCGATGGTACCCTCCCTTGACACGTTTGGCACACTGTTCATCCGGCATGATCGACCCCATTCCTGATCTCTTCCAACCGGATTCTCTTAGTATGGGCTCCCTGTTCGACCACCTACAATGAGTTCAGGAACGCCAGAAGCGCCCCTTGTTGGTCGGCCGATAGCCGCTCAAACCGCCTGCGGGCCGAATCGGCCTGCTTGCCATGCGCAAGGATGGCCTGAAGCGGCGTGGCCGCGGACCCATCGTGCAGGTAGGGCGCGCCGACTCTCAGACCCCAGAGAGGCGCCGTACGGAATTCGTTGGGTCTAGCGTTGCCCAGAGCGATCCCATCGCCAGTTCCGATGTCATGCAGCAAGAAATCGGAAAAGGCGTTCACCATTTGGCCGTTGATGACCGAATGGGAACTGACGGCGGTATACGACGGACGATGACAGAGCGTGCAATCGGCCAGGTGAAAAAGCGCCTCGCCTTGGAGGACCCGGGTCGTGATGGGTCCGCGGGGCGGCGGCGCGAGGAACCGCATGAAATTCGTGAAGTTATCGATCCCCCGCCGGCCGGTGCTTGGATCTACCGTGTCTTCGGGGTCATCGACGGTATCGCACTCGGCCAACAGTGCTTCATCCCCGTTCGGCGCATTCTCGAGCGGGAACAGGAAGTTCGTGATACCCATCTCATTGAGGTACGCGTCGCCGCTGAAATCCAGCAGAAGCGCCTGCTGCGCCTTCCACCCGAATCGGCCGACGTGGTCCTGGCCATCGGACGCGCTCGTCACCATGTGGGGGCGACCGGCCTGGAAGGGGTACTTAACGTGCTGGTAGTTAGCGTAATTAAGGATCTGGCCGTCCGGGATCGCCTCGACCAGACCAGCTCCAAACAGCGCGGTGGTCTGCCGGCCGCCCACTTTGTTGGCCTCGTGAGGTAACACTTCTTGGCACTTCGGCTCGATAGCAAATAGCTGCAACAAAGAGCCGCCTTTTGAAGCCAAAGGGTCGAAGATGCCCCCGACGTTTCGCCCGAAGCGAACCTCATTTACTGCGCTGCCTCCACCCGTGGTCGGGAACGAGTGGCACTCCCCGCACGAGCGTGCGTTGAAGCCGGGGCCCAATCCGTCTATCACCTCTTCGACTTGGAGGAAATCCTCCTTCCCAGCATCGAACAGCTCAAGATCATCCGGGCTAAGGCCCGACAACGGATCACCAAATCCCGACTCGACCATGCTATCTGTGATCGCTGGTCCGAGTGGGAACGAAAAGAGGCTTCCGATGGCAACGAGGGCAAAAAAAAGGGACCGCTTAGGGGGCCTTAGCATCTCATCCTCCTCCTTGTGTTACGGGGTTATCCACGGCGGGGAACTCCGTATCTGAGCCACCCCTTTTCGCGCAAGCTGGCCATGTCAAGTCACCATCTATGAAGTCACCATCTATCATGCATGGATGTGGTTCGATTGAGCTGGGAGGGCCCTCCTCAGGTTGGCAGTCTGAAGGGAATAGCGTCCACAAACTAGAGCAATAAACGTGCCAGACCATAGCACAGATTGAAGAGCGTAAGAAGATAAGAAGAAATGATAAGCCTTTGCGAAGGCCGATCCGGATGCCTGCGGGTCATCGTCGTGTGAGGGGGATGAAGTTAGAACGGCACGAGCCGAGGGGGCAGGGCCCCCTGCTGCTGTCTTGACAGAACCGGGGTATCGGTGTAACGTTCCTCGTAACGTTCCACCTGTCGCCACCAGTGGAGAGATCGACCATGGCCGTGTCCAAGCCGCAGCCGCCGTCGGAAAAAGGGAAGGCCCCTAAAGGGATCTGGATCAAGTGCGACAGTTGCAAGGAGATCCTGTACAAGCGCGAGGTCGAACGAAATAGCCACGTCTGCCCGAAATGCCAGCGTCATTTCCGCATCGGCTCCCACGAGTGGATCCGCCTCCTGCTCGACCCTGACACGTTCCAGGAGAGCGACGCCGGGCTCCGTCCGCTCGATCCGCTGGGATTCAGGGACTCCAAGGCCTACCCGGATCGCGTAAAGTCGGCCAAAAAGGAGACCGGATTAGAGGACGCCTTGCTGAGCGGGGTCGGAACTATCGGTGGGCACCGGGTGGTGGTCGGCGTCATGGAATTCTTTTTCATGGGTGGAAGCATGGCCTCCGTCGTAGGGGAGAAGATCACTCGAGCGGTCGAGCGGGCCCTTACCACCCGTTCGCCGTTGATTCTGGTCTCTTGCACGGGCGGCGCCCGGATGCAAGAGGGAGTGCTCTCCCTGATGCAGATGGCGAAAACCAGCGCCGCCCTCGCGCGCCTGGGGCGTGCGGGGATTCCGTACATCTCTCTCCTCGCTGATCCGACGACGGGTGGGGTCACGGCCAGCTTCTCGATGCTGGGAGACATCATCATCGCCGAGCCC
>JBGQJI010000045.1:0-16853 GCA_041498975.1 Methylomirabilis sp. (SeqCode) | reverse complement strand
GGCAGCTCAAGGGCCCCGTGAGGCGATGTCACCGCGATGACTTCGCCCTCATCGATCCCCATCCGCTTGGCCGCCTCGGGATGGATCTCCAACCAGGAGTCCCAGACGATCTCTGTGACGGGGTCAGGTAGTTCCTGAAGCCACGGTCGATTCGCCCCCCGTCCGTCGTAATGGACCAGGGAGGGGAATGGGAGGAGATGGAAGGCCTCGGCCGCTCCACCGTCTAGCTCCGAGGGGTCAAATGCCATCTTAAATGCCTCTGGAGAGAGACGCACAGGTGTGGCGCGGGCTTCCTTCCAGATGCCTCCAGATCGGAGCGCCTCTTCCCAGAAGGCCTCGAACTCTTTCATTGGGGCTAACCGGCGGTGCAGTTCGCCCCACCGATCCCGCGCATACTCGTAAAACGTCGGCCACGGGAACTCCTTGGCCATCCGGTCGTCCACTCGTTTGGCCACGGAGAGGAGGAGATCGCCGACCGCCTTGGTTTTGAACACAGGCCGCATCACCGGCTGCATGAGGCCATGGACGCCTTCCCAGGGGGAGTAGTCCCCCCAACTCTCCAGAGGCGTATGGTCCGGCAAGATCAGATTGGCTTCGGCCGTCGTCTCGTCCATGAAGGGTGCGAAGCTCACCACGAAGGGGGTCTTCTTTAGTGCCGCACGAAATCCCGCCGCCTCAGGGAGGGTGAAGAGGGGATTGACACCGTATAGGAGGAGCGCCTGCACCTCGCCTTTGTCCATGGCCTTGACGAGGCTGAGCATGTCGCGGTATGTGGCGAGCTTAGCCGGGTTGGCGTTGGGGCCGAAGCGGACGGTCCTTCCCACGTTACCGGTCACATAATTTAAGAGGTTGATGGCGACGAGGGTGGCTGTGGCGTTGCGGGAAGCCGCGGCGACACCTCCTCCGATGGCGAGACCCGGCCTCGCCCTGGCGAACATCCGGGCCAGCCGAAAGACTTTCCCCGCCGGGACCTCGGTCACGGCAGCCACCACCTTCGGGTCGTACGCCTTCACCAACGCCTTGAGCTGCTTTACCTCCTTTTGGGGAATAGACGGGGCGAGCTGCTCTTTCAGGATCACGTGGATCATCCCCATCACGAGATAGAGTTCGGTCCCCGGCTTGATACGAACCCACTGATCGGTGTTCGCGGCCGTCAAAGACAGGCGGGGCCCGACATAGATAGCCGTTCCTACCCTCCCGTCCCGATAGGCGCGCATAGTGGCGAACGCGCTGGTATACGCCACCGTGGAAATCCAGGTCTCGAGGAAGTCGGCCCCGAAGGAGAGGAGCAGCTCGGCCGCCCCGATATCGTAGCTAGGGATGACATCGAGGCCGAAGGCGATTCGGTTGGCCGCCTTCAAAGGCTCGTAGGCGAAAGCCTCGTAGGTAAGTCGGCGTTTTGACCCCAGGGCGGCCAGCCAAGTGCTGATCAGGTGGTCGAGGCTGCCACTCAGGAGGGGGGTCACACAGGCGATCCCTTTGGCCTTTCCCTGCCTGCGGAGATCAGCGAGCCGTTCCACCAGGAGCCTTTCGGCCTCTTCCCAGGATATGGATTGGAATTGGCCGGAGTCGCCTCGGAGCAGCGGCTGCCGAATCCGATCGGGATTGTAGAGCCCCTGAAGGGAGGCCTGGCCGCGGGCGCAGAGCCGGCCTTGATTGACGGGGTGCGACGGGTTCCCCTCAACCTTGACGGCCCGCCCTTCCCGAGTCCGGACGAGCATCCCGCATCCTGCCGGGCACTCCCGGCAGACGGTGGCGTACCAGGTGGCAACGCCGGGGATGATCTCCTCTGGCGGGATCAAGTAGGGGATCAGTTTCTCTGGAGGCTCGACTGAGCAGCTCACAAGGGCTGTGGCAGCCCCGCCGACTCCGAGGATCTTCAAGAAATTCCTGCGATTGATCTGTTGGGTCATGAGTAACCTGTGGTGTCACTGATGACAGGTCAAGCAATCAATGTTCGCCTTTTTCTCCATGTGGCAGGCAACGCACCGATCCATGTCCAGAACCACCACTTTTTGCACGCGGTCCATTGTCTCCACGGCGCCGTGGCAGGTCTTGCAGGCAATACCCTTGAGGACCTGGCGTTTGTGGGAGAAGTAGACGAAGTCCGGTTGGTCATAGATTCTAATCCAGGGGATTGGTTCCTGTCGGTCCCAGTACTCTTGAATCTTTTTGACCTCTGCCGCTTTGTCCGCCTTCATGATGGCATGGCACCCCATGCATCGTTCTACCGAGGGGATCCCTGCGATCGCAGAGCGCCGCGTGTTGACATGGCAGTAGAGACACGGGATCTCGTACTCGCCCGCATGGACCTTGTGACTGAAGGCGAGAGGTTGAGTCGGGACGGTCTCCCACGGTCGGGCGGCGATGAGGGTAACGACCGTCAGGGTTGCGACAAGGGACGCAGCAACGGCACCAACCCTGGTCACTCGAGCTCCTCCGTCTTGTGGCTTCTCATGCTACCTACGGGCGCTCAGCGCTAGGCTCGTTTATCGACTGGGCGTCCCGCTCGACCAAACCGACCTCAACAATTGTGGGACGGCCCGCTATCTTCCGGCGAGCTTCTTCAAAATGTAGGCGAGGACGTCCTCCACATCGCTAGGCTTCAACTGCTTTTTGAAGCTCGGCATAGGTGCTTTCCCGTCGATGATCGTCTCCCGCAACTCGTCATCTGTAAATTGCGCCATCCTGGCCTTGTCTGTGTAGTCCATCGGCTTAGGGTCCAAGTCCGGTGCCTTGGGACCATCCCCCCGTCCAGTCGGCCCATGGCACTTAACACACATCAACTTGTAGATCTTTTCCCCTTTTGCCAAATCGGCACCGGAGGCTCGAAGGACTCCCGGGCCAATTGTGCCGACCAGCAACACCAGAAGACCCAGCGATATTGAGAAATGCCGATTCGGTTGTCTCACAGTCACGACCTCCTTATTTTGATTTTCAATCAAGGTTGCCTGTCCTAACCACACTCACATCATTCATCCCAGGGGAACGCAGCTATTCTCTGACGCCTGTTCCGACGATGGGTGTCGTGCCGCTCCGAGCCTCGAAGCATAGAGGGCGGCGATGACGATAAGGAGAAGAAGGCTGGCCAGAGGAGGACAGCCCCTGATGGTTTCGGGCCCCATTGAGATCGTGGCAGTGGATTCCTGGCGAGCGAATGGTGACCGGGTGGTCCCATATAGCCCTAGAGACAGGGGATGATGAGATTTGGGCCGATCGCGATCAGGTAGGGTGCCCCTCGTCTGGGCCTACTGAGCTCGCCTTCTCACCGTTTCTGGAGATCCAGATGGCCGTCCGCCACCGCTCCATGGCAATCGGTCCCCCGATAGCTGCTGATGATCCGGTCGCCCGCGTACTCGGCGATCCCCTCAAGCGTGGCGAGGCACTCCTGATCGCCGCCCCGCATCGAGAAGGAGAGCGTGCGGCCGTCCGGAGCGACGATCCCGCTAAAGGTGCCAGAGCCACCAGTCCGGAGCCGCCATGTGCCGCCATGTGCGGTCCCATCCTGCGTGAGGGTGAGAGTGATCTCCCCCTCTCCACGGCTATCCCGATATCGGCCGATCCATTCACTGGGTGTGGGCGCCTCGCCGCGCGGCTGAACCTCGTGGCTTGGCGCAGACGAACCGCGCGTCGAGGCTCTGGCCTGCGGCGCCGGAGGCTCACTCCGCGCCTGAGCTGAAGTACCCTCCCCCCGAGGGATGCCAAGGGCGGGGACCAGAGGATCCAGTGACCCACCGGGGAGGGCTGTACAGCTCACCAGACCCGCCGCGATGACCCCAAGAATGGGGGCCCGGAGAACAACCTTCCATGAGCCGTTTGTACCGCCTCTTCTAGTCCCCATGCGCCTCAGCCCTCTGAGCCTCAAGCCCTTAGAAGGCCAGACGGAACCCGGCAAAGACCGCGTCCTCCTCCGTCTTCTTGAGTTGATCGATCGGCTGTACGTCCGGGTTGGCGCTGGTACCTGGCCTCAGATCTTTTTCGCCATGGCGGTATTCCGCGATCAGCTTGAAGTTCTCGTAGAGGAAGTACTGCGCCCCGATCACCACATCCCACAGGCTGGGCTCGACCGGCCCGATCGTCCCGCTGGCCCCGTTGATTGTTACGTCGGTGTCATTGAACCGCTCACCCTCGATCCAGTCGTAGCGGCCGTAGAGGATGAGCTCGGTGATCGGCTTGACCTCCGCCTGCACGAAGCCTCCCCACCAGGTCGCCTTCTTGCCGAAGCCGGTGGCGTTGCTGTCCTCGCCGAAGAGAATCTGCGAGGAGAGGTTGACGTAGAGCGGCGTATTCAGCGTGAAGGTGATGTCAGGCCCTGCCCGCCACAGCCGGTCTTTGTACTTGGCCTCATTCTCTGGATTGGTGGTCAGGTTATCCACGGTGTTGCCGCTGTAGTAGCCGAACCCCCCGACCGTCATGGTCATGCTTGGGATCGTGTAGGTGAACGCCAGGCGACCAAAGATGTCTTTTGTCTTGTTGTTGTCGGCGTTGACATTATTCCCGTTCACCACCCCGACGACGTAATCCACAAAGAGTTCGGGGATCTGATGGAGCGATCGCGTGATCCGCCCGAAGAGCTGGACGCCGACCTGGGACTTGCTGAGACGGAACTGATTGTGTTCCAGCCCCTCCTCATCGACCCCCGGGACGGCGGCGAAATTATCAAGCCCCCTCCGAGAGACGACATCCAGGGCGGTCGCCTCGTAGACCAAGTAGGGGAAAAACGACAGGCGTCGAGCATTAGGGGAGAAGGCGGTCGGCAGCTCGATGATGCCGGCCTTCAGGTTCAGGAGGTCCGGGAGCAGGATGTCGTGGAAGCCCATGAACGCCAACTCCGGGACCTCCGGCCCCTCCAACTTAAATTTGGCTCCGTGATTTCTCACCTCGGGGTCGAAGAACTGGCGGATCTCAGTCTCGCCCAGTGGAGCTTCGAGGAAAAAGGAGAGGTGGCTCCCCAGCGAGGCCCCGGCGAGAAACTCAAACTCGTTCAAATTGAAGCTGCTCTGATTCCTCTTGAAGTCGCTTTCCGTGTTGACATTCTTGCTCCCGTCCCCGAGGGTGTTGTCGATCTCCGTGAAGTTATACCCGGCCGTCAGGCTAAAGGAGAGGGGGACGATCCCGGGGAGCTCCAGGCGGTCCCCAATTTTCACGGGCGGGACCTTTGGGACCACGTCCCCACCTTCGAAGCGCCGGTATCCCGATAGGCGAAACTCCTCCCCGCTGGCGTTCAGCGCCGGAAAGGCGCTGTGGCAAGCGCTGCACTTATGCCCGTAGAGTCGTGCGAACGCGGGGATAGCTTCGACCTCCATTGGGACGATGAGCCCCAGCGCCATTGCCATAATTCCCACGAGGCCGAAGACTCTTGTGCGCTTCATGACACACCTCCTCTTCAGATTCGTCTGCACCTGATTCCCCTGCTCCCCCTCCCCTTTGTACATTCCTTCCCTCATCGATTGAGTATTCCGTCGTTCCTCCCTCCTTTCCGAGGATGTGCTATCCGGAGGCCCTCGATCGCCCGGATCAGTTCCCTCGAGTGAAGGTCCTTCAGCAGATACCGGCAGGCCCCGGCCCGATACGCCTCCCGCTTTTCGGCCTCATCTTCGCAGGAGGTCAGCACCAGGATCCTGGCCTCGGGGGCGATAGTGGCGACCTTGCGGCACGTCTCCAACCCCCTCTCGGCCCTCATCCCGAGACCCAGGAGGATCACGTCCGGCCGAGCGCGTTGAAGCATTGAGACAGCTTCCTCGCCGGAAGCGGCTGCACCAACCAGCTCAAGATGCGCTTCGCTTCGCAACCGGGCCGCCATTTCCCGCCGGACCTTGTCATGTTCCTCGACGATCAGCACCCGAACCCGCGTCATCTCCCGGCACCGCCCCCACGAACGAGCCGCACGCCATATCCCATCACCATAACAATAGAAAGACGCTCTGCGTTGCACTAGTGCCCTTCGTCCTTATTTGCAGGGAGGGATGTCGCAAAAAAGGGGGGCCAGATGGCCCATTACGATCAGGCCATCTGGCCCCCTTCTCGATCCTCGCTTCGCCTACCGGGACGTTGCCTTACGAATTGCCGCTCGGCCCACTCCTCCTGCCCTGCCCGGCGACGAAGGCGGCCGCCGCTGACCGGCGGCTTAAGTTCAGCTTGGCCAGGATGCTACTGACGTAATTCTTGACGGTCTTGTCGCTCAGGCAGACCTCCCCGGCGATTTCCTTGTTGGTCTTGCCTTCGGCGATCAGGGCAAGAATCCTCTGTTCCTGCGCCGAGAGCTTCGAGAGCTGTTCATCCGCCGCGCTGGTGCCCATCCTTCTCACCCGCTCAAGGACCTTTTCGGTGACGGACGGGTCCAACAATGACCGTCCCCGCGCTACAGTTTGGATCGCGTCAACCAACGCATGCGATCCGATCTGTTTCAGCAGATATCCCGAGGCCCCCGCAAGAATGGAGGCAAACACCGCGTCCTCATCGGCATACGACGTGAGCATGATGACCTTCGTTTCCGGTCGTCTGGCCCGAATCTCCCGACAGGCCTCTACACCACTTCCATCGGGCAGCCGGATGTCCATGATGACCACGTCTGGCGAGCATTGTGAGGCTTCCTCAACGGCGCTGGCCATCGAGGCGGCCTCTCCCACGACCTCGAGGCCGGCCCTCCGCTCCAAGAGAAGCCGCAGCCCCACACGCACCACCTCATGGTCGTCAACGATGAGGAGCCGTGTTGGGTTGTCACTCATGCCCTGCTCCCTGCGTTGGCTTTCGCTAGAGGGATCTGAACGGCGATTTCGGTCCCCGAACCCTGTATGCTCTTCACTGAGAAGGTGCCCCCAAGGGCCCTACCCCGCTCCGCCATGTTTTTCAGTCCCTGCCCGGCTGCGGGTTCCACCATCTGGGGGTCGAACCCCACCCCGTTGTCTTGAATGGAGAGGATAAGGCGATGATCCTCTGAAAGCAGGCGGACAGTGACAGAACTGGCCCCAGCGTGCTTCAGGACGTTGGCAAGCGCCTCCTGAGCAATGTGCGAAAGCTGGGCAACCTGTTGTTGCGACAGCTTCCCACAGATCCCCTCTTCGATGACCTCCACCTCCATCGAGGAATCGATCTTCAACACCTTCACGGCGTCTGCGATGGTCTCTCTTAACCCCCTCCCATTGCAGGAGCTGGGCCGCAGGTCAGAGATATAGATGCGGATCCCCCTGATCACGTCGTTCAGATCGTCCACCGCCCTCTCCAGTGGTGCCCCCACCTCGCGCGAGTCATCCTTCACCAGTTCCGCGCACCTCTCAAGGTTGAGGCCGACGGCGTAGATCGACTGAATAATGCCATCGTGGAGGTCCATTGCGATCCGTTCCCGCTCCTCCAACAGCGTCAGGCTCCGCACCTGCTCGTGCAGTCGGGCGTTCTCCATCGCGATGGCAGCCTGGCTGGCGAGCCCCTGTAGGAGATCCATTTCCCTTGAAGAAAAGCCCTTCGGCGAGCGAGCGATTACGCAGAGGGTTCCAATCGATCTCTCGCCCCTTTTCAGCGGGGCAACGATGCGAGTTAGCTGAAGTTCCCCGCAGATCGGAGGGCAATGTTGTTCGCACGCCACATGGCCACAGCCCGGCGGGTTCCCGAGGGATGGAGCGATTCCGGCCAGTGGGCCAGCCGTTGCCTCATCTGGCGCAGCCAAACCGAAAGGCCCGGACGTTGCTCTAGGGACAAGGTGGCCCTCCGCATCCAGAAGACAAAGACATGCCGCCTCGCCCCCCAACAGTTCCCGTGCCTTCTCGATCACCGAGGTCAAGATCGTGTCCAACTCCAGCAGGGCCGAGATCTCCATCCCGACCCGGTAGAGGGCTTCGGTCTCCCGCACCTTCCTTGCCAGGTCCTCCTGGACGACCCTCAGCTCACCTTCATGCTGCTCCAGCCTCTCCGCCATAACATTGAAGGAGTGGGAGAGCTGTCCGATCTCGTCCTTCGATGCCACGGCCACCCTCTTCCCGAAGTCGCCTGCTGCGATATCGAGGGTGGCAGAGGCCAACTTCTGGACCGGCACCACGATAGTTTTGGAAAAGACGACGCACCCCAGGATGAGGGATAAAACCCCCAGGAAGGCGAAGGCGACGTAGATCCCCATGATACGCTTCAGTTTCGCCTCGCTCGCCCCTATCGACCCTTTCATCTTCGCGTGATGGATCTGGTTTAGCCTCTCGAACTTCTCGTGGCCTGAGCGGGCAAGCTTATTGAGGTGGTCGGTTGTCCTGAGATTGACCTTGCGCCCGAGGGCCACTGCCCCGACGATCTCCCCTGAAACATCGGCCAGGTTGGATGTCACACCGACAATCTCCTTGAGGATTGCAAGCTCCGCGGCCTTTTCAGGGGTGTCCTCTCGCGCTTTCTCCGCCGCCAGATATTTCGCCACCCCCCGGTCCAGATTCCTGAGCATCACTTCTACCTTCTCACCGAGAGGGGCTTTGCCCGAAACCAGGGCATGTTGAACCACCTCGACGAGGTGGTGGGTCATGGTGTGCAATCGGTTCACATCTTCAATCTCCTCGCTCTGAGCCTTGATCACCTGGGTGCCGCGCGAGATAGAACTCGAAAGGAAAATAGAGATAGCGCCGACCAGGAGAACCAAGAACAAGGCCAGGCCCATGGCGAAGCCGAGCTTCCGACCTATCCTCGCCGGAAAGGCCTCACCCTTCCCACGCTCCTCTCGCCGGTCCATCAGAAGACCCATATCCGTCTCATCTGCACCCCGACTGATTGCGGATTTACATGCCCCGTCATCGGCACCAAGAGTTGATGTGACCTCCCAAGCGAACCTATCTGGAAACTCCGTCTGGACTCGACCTGGGTCTAATCTTCGAGACAAGTGCCGTTCCAACTTTTTGGCCTCAGGACACCGTGATATGTGGGCAACTCAATCGGCCTCTGCATAGCGTCATTATTTCTGAGATAAAATTGGAACGGTACTAGCCTCACCATTTTGGCGTAAAGAGTTGGAACGGCACAAGCTCCAATATCTCACCCGGTGTCCTCTTTGAGTTGCTCCCATCGCAAGATGAATATCCTCCGCCCCTTTGTACTAATTGCTCCCTCATCTTTCAGCTCCCTACAGAGGCGGCTGGCAGTGGCAAGCGCAATCCCGGTCAAATTGGCCAGCTCGCCGCGGCTGATCGGCAGGTCCAGCAACAGCCCGCGTGGCGTATGCTTCCCATACCTCTGACCGAGGGTGAGGAGCACATTGGCAAGCCGTTGCCTCGCGGTCTTCAGCGAAAGGTCAGCTAGTTCCCGCTCGGCGTGAGCTAGACGCTCAGCAGTGTAAGCCGCGAGGGCGATGGCGAAGGCCGGAGTTCCCTTCATCAATTCCGACAGATCACGCCGGTGGAAGAAGCAGAGCTCACTTGCCTCCAGGGTAGCAATCTCTGCCGCTCGGCACCCGTTGCCACTGATCGACTCTATACCGAGGAGGTCGCCGGGCCCCAGGATCTCAAGGATCTTCCGATTGCCTTGCGGATCTCCGAGGCTACGCTTCAACAGGCCGGACCGGATGCAGTAGAGACCCACCGGTATCTCCCCTTCTCGCAGCACGACCTGCCTCCTAGCAAATCGCCTGACCGAATGGGATGGTTTCGACTGGCGATCTACCGGTGGCAAGACCGTCCCAAATACCGAATCCCCTCGAACTGGGCATCTCTCGCACAACATACGTCACCTCATCTACGGGCCTCTTTCCAGGCCATCAAACAACAAGATAGCCCGGAGGCCTCGCCGTGCAGTTAGATACCTCGTTCTTGCCCGGCCAATTCCGATTGATCAAGTTGGTCAAGAGACCGAATTTTGCACAGCACAACGATGCTCAGGCTGAAAAGCGCCGTCATCGTGAAAGCCCAAAACTGCAACCAGTGCTTGGATGCAAAATACTCATTACTGGCATCTTCAGGCTGGAAAGCTTCTGGGACTTATAGAGCAATATGAGTGCCAAGACATCGGCGATGCTGTAAAACCCAATCCTGTGTATCTTTTCGATTCTGAAGGGTTATACAGGGCTCATTCTCAGAACCCATGGCGAAGGAAAGGGAAGGCCTCGAGGGCCTGGGTCAGTTTCGCCTCAGGCGAGGTGGATGCGGCCCATATAACTTATTGCCAATACAGGAATGGATTGGTGGGGCATTGTAGTCCCATGGCAAGCCGCGTTGTCTCACATGCACCAGGTATGTTATCGGGCTGTGCTGGTCGTTCCTAGGGAATGGGATACGATTGGTGATTGAGGCATTCGTTGGGAGGCTTGGGCGATGATGTCCCAAAGCGAGAAATTGGCCCCCTGCAAAGGCATCAAGGCAATTTGAGTTTCTGATCAGCACCGACGTCTACCACGGCTTCGTCCTTCCAACCTTCGGCGTCAACGAGGTATTGGTCAAGCCCGGTGAGCTGTCGGAGGTCGATTTCATCGCTGATAAGGTGGAGAGCTTCCTCTTGTACTGCACCGTCGTCTGCGGACTTCCTCACCAAGGGATGAATGTGAAGTTCACCGTCGTTGAGCCCCAAGGGGAGAAGACGGCTGGAGCCGAGGACCGGCGCGAGGGCGGTGAGCTGCTCTTCAGGCCCGCAAGCGGCCTACAGGCCTTGCTACTCGGCCGATTGCAGCAGCTCTAGAGACCGCAACCGCCGAAGTACCAGCACGCTCAGGAAAAAGATCGACGCCATCGCAAGAGCCGAAACAACGCACCAGAAACAGATCGCACGGATCACCGCAACCTGAAGGTAAACCAGGTAAGCCGATACGCCCATCCCCATGCCTGAAATGGCGGAGAATGCAGTCAGGAGACTTCGGCTGCCGAACGCCCCCGCCATGATTGAGAGGACAAGCAGTGTCAGGTAGCCGGCCAAGCCAACAACCGCCAGGGGGATGCCCCTGATCTCGGCATACGGTCCCTGGTTCACAACGTCGCATCCCCCCGCCGGGCAGAAGCCCGGGCCTTCGCTGCCTGGCGTGCGCGACGTCAACACACGATGTTTCCAGAAAAGATAGCCAGAGTCCACCACACCTAGCGCAGAGAGAAGTGTCAGCGCCGCCAGCCATCGTCGGACGCCGCTGCCACGGAATGCTTCAGTATACATCGATCGGGACATCGGCGATTCGCCTCGCATACCCAGCTATCGAGACCAGCACTGCCCAGGGGACCGGCCTGAGATCCGGGTCGGCCGGGACCCGGTCGATGGTGTAGACCTGGACGCCCAGCGGCCGGATGTCGCGAACCCTTTCGGCCCAGTCGCGGACCGCGAATGGGTCGGTATTCTCCACCCTGCCCCACACGAACATCGATTGCAGAAGGACTCCGTCGAGTTGGGCTAACCCCTTGACCATCCTGGCGAAGTCGAACCCTCTGGCCGGCAGATTGATCCGTCGCACAAGGGCCTCGCTGCCCGCATCAAGTTTCATCATCTTCAGTTCCACCATCTCCAGTGCGGTGCGCACCCGAGGCCGATGCACGGTCGAACTATTTGAGAGAACAGCCAGTTTCGCGCCGGGGGTGTAGCGATCACGAAGCGCGGACGCCGTCCTGACGATCTCCCCCAGCTCAGGATGGAGGGTCGGCTCGCCGTTTCCTGAGAAAGTGATGACGTCAATGACGATCTTCTCATGGCAGAGCTGTTGAAGCTTCCTCTCAAGCGCGCCGGCAACCAACTCTGCAGAGGGAAGGCCGGCGATCCGCTCGCCGACCTCCAGGGTCGGATGCCTTGTCCAGCCGCATTGACAGTAGCGGCAGTTGAAGGAACAGAGCTTCTCCCCGGAGCCGAGCAGGTTGACTCCCAACGAACGGCCCAGCCGACGGGAAAGAAGGGGACCATAGACGAGCTCCTCCTTCACCAGGCGGCGACGTCGAACGTCCCAATTCACGTCTGTTCGCTCCCGGTTCACATCTGCCCTCGCTCCGCGGCCAGGACATCGGCACCTGCGTGCCCCTGCTTCGACAGATGGCGGAGGTATTCGTCGATCCCCTTTGCCGCCTCACGACCGTCCTTGATTGCCGTCACCACCAAATCGGCGCCGCGGACGATGTCGCCGCCGGCAAAGACCCCTGGCCAGGAGGTCATCTTGACCCGATCGACCTCGTAGTTCCCCCACTTGTTAGTTGTCAGCTTCGAGGCATCCTCGCCTTCAACCGGCGAAGCGTCGAACCCGAAGGCCATGATGACCAGGTCGGCCTCGATCAGATAGTTGCTGCCTTTGACCTCAACCGGCTTCCGCCGGCCGTCCTTGTCGGGTTCGCCAAGCACCATCTGCACACATTCGATCGCCCGGACCTTTCCATCCTCATCCCCGATGAACGTTACCGGAGCGGTGAGCCAGTGAAACTCGACTCCTTCCCCGCAGAGCCGGTCCTGCGGGCAGACGCGGCCGCAGACCTCCGGCATGTTGCTGGTCTCGCGCGAGACGGCCGCCGCCTCCAAGAACTTCCCCTCCGATGCCAGCCGAAGCCAGTCCCGGATCCGGTTGCCGAGCGGGCAAGCGGTCTCGCATGAGGGCTCTTTGCACTCGAGGCACCGCTGGGCCTCCAGCATGACCGACTCCTCCGCAGCGTATTGCAGGTAGATCTCGCGGAAGTCACGGACCTGCTCCTCAGAGGGGCGTTTGCCCGCTTCGATCCGGCTCTGCTTCGACCAGTGGCGCCGCTCGAACGATTCCACTCTTGTCATCCCCTCCTCAGATCCAATTGTTTCAACAGCCTACCCGCCGGCCAGCACCTTTCTGACAGCGCGATACAACTCCACGAGCTTGACCGGCTTCACCAAAAACTCCGAGGCGCCAAGCTCGATCGTCCGCTGGTACACAAATCGATCGCCGAAGGCTGTCACAATGATCGTGGGGACCGCCAGGCCCAGAGCCCTCAGCTCCTCTAGCATCTTGACTCCCCCCATTCTCGGCATGACCACATCCACAATCGCCAGATCGAACGGCCGCTCCCTCAACAGGGAGATCGCCTCGGTGCCGTCGCCGGCGAAGCTCACCTGATACCCCTCGCGCGAGAGGGCACGCCCGAGCGTCTCGCGCAAATCGACATCATCCTCGACAATGACTATCCGTTGAGGCGACGAACCATCGAGCATAACTCCTCCTGCCTCGAGACCTTCTACTCTGTGCTGAAAGGTGCCCTTCGATGCCTTGGCCACCTCACCACAATGGGGCCCTCATGCTGTAACAGGCGCGGCCTCATCACTCGACACCAGCCGAATCCTGGCGTCGAGTGCCACCGTGCCCTCTCCCTTCGGCATCACGAGCAGTGGGTTGATATCGATCTCAGCGATCTCTGCAAAATCCGTCACCAACTGGGAGAGTCGCAGGATATCTTCCACGAGGGCTGCCAGATCGGCGGGCGGCTCGCCACGGACGCCCTGCAGGAGAGGGAATGCCCGCACCTCTCGGACCATCGCCTCGGCCTCGGCCCTGCACAGGGGCGCGATCCTGAAGGTGACATCCTTCAAGACTTCCACATAGATCCCCCCAAGCCCGAACATCAGCAGCGGACCGAACTGCCGGTCCCGCGCCGCCCCCAGGATCACCTCCCGCCCGCCCATCATCTGAGATTGAACGAGGACCCCTTCGATGTGGGCATGAGGGGTGACGCTGGCGGCCCGCGCGACCATCTGGGCATATGCCTCGCGCACCGCCTCCCGGTTCAAGAGCCCCAAGCGAACGCCGCTGACCTCGCTCTTGTGCAGGATCTCCGGCGCAACGATCTTCAGAACAACCGGGTAGCCGATCTGGTCGGCCGCGTCTGCCGCCTCGGACGCATTCGAAGCGAGGACGGTCTTCGGGCCGCGAAACCCGTAGGGAATCAAGACCTCTCGCGCGTCTGATTCTCCGAGGGCGGGCACCCTGCGATCGCGGGCCTTCTGCAGGAGCTTGGCGACTCCGGCGCGGTCGGCCGGAAACCGCACCGGCAGCGGCGGGCGGTCCCGACCCGCCTCATACCTGGCCATCGCCTCGAGCGCCTTGACTGCTTCATCGGGAAAAGGGAAGTCGGGAATGCCACCACGCAAGAGGATCTTGTTGGCTTCGAGCAGGCTGGCCTCAGCCATGAAGGCGGCGAGGACCGGCTTCGCCGCGCCCCTCCCGACCTCCACGACCGCCTGGGCGAACTTCTCCATGTCGGTCATGGCTTGAGGGGTCGCCAAGGCCAGGAGGCCATCCACGCCCGGATCGGAAGCCACGGCCTCGAGTGCCGCCTGATACCTATCTGCGGAGGCATCCCCGATGACATCCACCGGATTGTGAAGAGAGGCGCTGGCCGGCAGCACTCGCCTGAGCCGGGCCAGCGTCGGCTCCGCGAGGACGGCTAGCCGCAACGCACCACCCTCGCACGCATCGGCCGCGATGATCCCAGGCCCGCCTGCATTCGTCACGATGGCGATCCGGTTGCCGCCCGGCAGCGGAAGGGAGGAAAAAACCCTGGCAAAGTCGAACAACTGGCGCAGACTCCTCGCCCTGATCACCCCTGCTTGCTTGAACGCCGCCTCGTAGGCCCGATCCGCGCCGGCGAGGGCGCCGGTATGAGACGCCGCCGCCCTGGCCCCCCCCTCAGTAGTCCCAGCCTTGAAGAACACTACCGGCTTTTTTCCCGAGGCCGCCTTCGCAACCGAGAGGAAACCCTGTCCATCCTCCACCGCCTCCACGTAGCCGACGATCACACGAGTCTTGGGATCGTCGGCCAGTACCTCAATGATCTCGGCCTCGGAGAGATCAGCCTTGTTCCCGAGGCTGACGAGGGCGGAGAAGCCGATCCCAAGACCAACAGCCCAGTCAAGCGCCGCGGTGCACAGAGCGCCCGATTGCGACACAAACGCGATGCCGCCTGGGGGCGGCATCCCCTTTGCGAACGTCGCATTGAGCTTTGCCTCGGTGACAACCAAACCCAGGCAGTTCGGGCCAAGCACCCTGATCCCAAGCTGCCGCACCCGCCTCTTCAACGCTTCTTCCAGTTCGGCCCCCTCGCCCCCGACCTCCTTGAACCCGGCGGAGATCACGATCGCGGCACCGATGCCTTGCGCTGCACAGGCCTCGATGGCTCCAAGAACTCGCGGCGCTGGGAGCACCACCACCGCCAGATCGACAGGAGCCCCGATCTCGGACAGTGAGGGGTAGACCGTCAGTCCCAGGACCTCCTTGGCAGCGGGGTTTACCGGATAGATCGCACCGCCAAACCCTCCTCTGAGCAGGTTTTCCAAGACACGATAACCGACCTTGTCAGGATCTCGAGAGGCACCGACCACGGCGACCGCCCGCGGAGCAAAGAATGCCCTCAGCGTCTGGTCGGGCTTCATCGAATCAGCCACAGCCACACCCAGCAGGCAGTCCAGAAAATCATGGACAAGGTTGTCCCCATCGGATTTCTGTCCGCCGCAATGGCACCAGCAGCGCCGCCGCGACAATCCGCCGGCCCAGGCCCCGCATCGACCTTACAACGACTCACCTAATCCGCCTCCAACCAAGGCTCGACCACTTCGAGGCTTCAACAAACAAACCGTCACAAATCCCCTTACGCACCCTTTGGAGATTAAATCTTCCCCGGCCTTAAGAGCAATCTGGATGCCAAGGATTCCACAGCCATGGAAAAGGTAATCGCGTATATCTTGTTGATTCTGAAGGCTTATATAGAGCCTAATCGAAGATTGCGGGTGCAGCGAAAAAGGCAGATGACCCGACTTGGGGCAATTCCGCCTCAGCCAATGGCAGGGGTGCCCCGCTAACTTATTGTCAACACAGGAATGGTGCGATGGGGCACTGTGGTCCCACGGAAAGGGATGCTGCCTCAGCCCTCTTAGGAAAGACGTTCGTAGTTAAGAGTTCGTAGATGTCTGACCGGGGCTTCAAATCTCTGAACTATGAACTCTGAACCCTGAACTATCTGTCCCCTTCCCGGTCGAGGGCGGCCACGTAAGGGAGTGCCCGCCCTTCCCCGCCGGCGTCCAGGCCGTAGCCGATGATCCAGACATCTGGCACCTCAAAACCGATGTAATCTGCGCTGATAGGAACCAGTCGTCGGCTCGGCTTGTCGAGGAACACGCATATCCGCAGCCAGCTCGGCCCCCGTTCCACAAACCGATCTCGGACCGCTCGGAGCGTCCGTCCCGAATCCAGGATGTCATCCACGAGGAGCACCGGCCGCCCCGAAAGGTCGATCGACGTGTCCTTGTGGATCTGCACAACGCCACTGGATTCGGTCGCCAGCCCGTAGTGAGACACAGCCACGAAGTCCACCTGAGGCTCCACGCCGAGCCTTCCGAGCGCCCGAACCAGGTCAGCGAGGAAAACGAAGCTCCCGGTGAGCAGCCCGATCATGAGCGGATCTGGTACAGGGAGGTCTTTGGCGATCGCCTGGGCAAGCTGCTCCACTCGCGTGGCAATGGCGCTCTCGTCGAAGAGGACGCGATGCTTGAGCACTGTCTCGCTCGCCCCTACCCGCCCCGCATGGTGTCACGTATTTCGAACCTGAGAGCTGTTGCCATGACACCGGCCACCTCACCCGTGAGGATGCGGTTGCGACGAACGACGGCGCCGCATAAGGCGACCGGGACTCCCCCCGCCCACGTGGTCGCTCGTGGTCTATTGATCGCCCTCACCCCACGCTCGTGAACCGGTCCCGCAGCCGGCCCATGATCAGCGGCATGGTGGTGTACTCCATCTCCTCCAGCGGCAGGCGGTGCGGCTCGAACGGGCCGTGGCGGCGGAGGTAGTCGGCGGCGACGTTCGCCTGCCGGCGCGCCTCGTCGTACGCGGGGTCGTCGAACAGGTCGATCGGGCCGATGAGGGTGCCCTGGTTGAGCTGGAAGCCGGCGGCGATCACGCGGGGCGGGCCGTCCAGCCGCGTGGG
>JBGQJI010000044.1:0-16857 GCA_041498975.1 Methylomirabilis sp. (SeqCode) | reverse complement strand
CCGCGAAGGGGTACGACCGCAGCGTCCACGGATATGTGCCGCCTGTCCAGATCCGCTTCGATGAATGCATCAGTTGCGACAAATGCGCCCAGGCCTGCGCAAGAGATGCGTGGAACGCGATCACCATGGTCAAGACGGAGAAGCTCGAAGGGCTCTTCGGGATCACGATCACAAACAAATACCCGGGCCGCGCGTCTAACGACATCGACCTCACCATCCTCGATCAGCTCACGGACGAGCAATTCAAGAACCTTTGCACAGAAGTCTAGCGCCTCACCACGACCACCTGCCCACGCTATAGCAAACGCATCAATTTGTCATTTTTTGTCATTGCGAGCGACCAACGGGCCTGCCCTGAGCTTCGTCGAAGGGAACGCGGCAATCCGACACGCAGTGTCATCGCGCGGCTCCCTCGCGATGACACTTCCCCTGGCGCGCCTATCCTCATTCGCGGATCCATGAGATGCCGGCGCGAAAGCCTACCGTTAGCGACCCCGCCTTTTGGGAGACGATGTATGCCGCGGGAAGGGAGCCGTGGGAGCTGGGCGGGCCCGCACCGCCCCTCGTCTCATTCCTCGAGCGGCAGGCGCTGCCCCACGGGCGAGTTGCCGTGCTGGGTTGCGGGAGGGGGCACGATGTCCGCCTCTTCGCCCGGCATGGGTATGAGACTTGGGGGTTCGACTTTTCGGCGGCCGCCATCGAGGCAGCCCGCCGTCTAACCGGGCCGCGTGATGGGGCGGCGCAGCCCGAACAGCTCGACATCTTCGACCTTCCCGCACGGTATCCCACCTTCTTCGATGGCGTCTGGGAGTACACCTGCTTCTGCGCCATCGACCCGCCGCGACGCGCCGAATATGTCGAGTTGGTTCGCCGGATCCTGAAGCCGTCGGGGTGGCTCCTGGCTCTTTTCTTCCCCCTGTGGAACGGCAGTGGCGGTCCACCATTCCCGGTCAGCAAGGCAGAGGTCCGCCGCCTCTTAGAACCCCACTTCAGCTTTGAAGGAGCCTGGGTGCCGACTGATTCCGCGAAGGGACGTCAGGGCGCGGAATGGCTGGTGTTGATGCGTGCGAAGTCTTAGTGACCGCTCCATCCCCTCATTCCTCCCTCTCCCCCACGATTGGGGGAGAGGATCATGGAGAGGAGGTGCGTTTGCCAGTCACGAGAAGGCACGAGGGAAGAGGCGGCGGGCGTTTTCGGTGGTGATGCGGGCGACCTCCTTTGCGGACAGGGCTTTGATCTGCGCGATGGCATCGCAGGCAAGGCGGACGTTCTTCGGCTCGTTTCTGGCCGCTGGGTCGGGGCCAAGAACCGGCGCATCCGATTCGAGGAGGAGCCGCTCGAGTGGCAGGTGTCGCACCAGCTTCTGCTTTTGCGGCGAGCGAACGATCGAGGGCGGGATCGAGAAGTAGTAGCCCAGCTCGACGCCGACCATGGCAGCAGAGGCCTTGCCGTCGAAGGCATGTAGCAGGACCTGCATGGCGCCATGCTCCCGGAGAAAGGCGATGACGTGGCGGCCCGCCGAGCGGGAATGGACGTTGAGCGGCAGATCCAGTTCATTCGACAGGCCGATGAACCGACCGAAGATCTCCCGCTGGATTGTTTGCCGTTCCGGCTCCTGCACGATCCAGTAGTCCAACCCCACTTCTCCGATCGCCGTTAGGCGATCCCGGTGCGCCCGGATCAATGCGACCATCGCCTCTGCCGCCTCGAGATCGACTACCGTCGGGTGGAGGCCGGCGCATGGGCGGATGATCGGGTGGCGGTCTGCCAACTCAAGATTCAGCCGGGCGTCGGCGACGGTCTCGCTCACCGCAAGAATGGCCCTGACCCCCGCCGACTCAGCGGCGGCCAGGACAGCGGGCAGATCGTCCTCGAATGCCTCCGCATTCATGTGGGCGTGGGCGTCGATCAGCTCCATGTTCATCCCCTGGTGGCGCTGTCGTCTCAGCCAAGCCGAAAGAGCGGAGAGAGCTCTGCGAATGTGGCCAGCGCCCCCCGCTCGAAGCCCTGAGGCGTCAGGCGAAGCGCTTCGGCCTCATCGAGCCGGCGGCCGAAGACAAGTTGACCGTCTTTGCGTCTCAAGAGATCCCCCGCTAGCCCTCCAATCTCCCGGGTGGAGAGGCTCGCGAGAAGGGCGGCCGGCTCCTCGTCATGCTCGTTCTTGTACCAGCCGAGCGCCGAGCCTTTCTTGAGCGCCGACGCCAGCCGGCCAGCCTCGCGCTGCCATGTCGCTGCCCACTTCGCCTTGTTGGCGTACTCCGGCCCGACCTCGAACAGGAACCTGATACAACGACGCGAGATCGCGACCTTGAAGTGCTGGGCCTTCTTGTATCCGCGTTTCTCGGGGCCGAAGGCCACCCAGGTGTCGTCTGGTGGGTTAACCGTCCGGCGCATGTGCTTTGCCACGTGAGAGAAGACCCCACTCCCAACTGTCGCCTTGAGCTTCGGGCCGATCTCCTCCGCCAAGCTGAAGAGCTTTGGTTGAATCTGCCTCCTGATTGCCGCCATCCGGCCTGCGAAATCTGGGATTGCGAACACCTGAAAGTCCCGTTCGGTAAAACCATCAAAGGCCATTTTCAACCTCCTCGGGAACAACGCGCTCTCTTGGGTTTTCTCCTCAACCACGGATCGCTTCCCCGATTGTAGGTCGTTCGTCTGCCGAGTGCAACGAGCCAGTCCTTCCCGAGAGCGGTAACAATCTAACGATCCATTTGTCTGTCATTGCGAGCACCCGAAGGGCCTGTCCTGAGCTGAGTCGAAGGGTGCGTGGCAATCTCAGCGCACAGTGACGAGATTGCTTCGCTGCGCTCGCAATGACAATCGGCGCCTATGTTCTTGGGCCCTTGACAGGGCGGGCCTTGCCGGCTACCCTGAGCCATCACCAGAAAGGAGCAAAGCATGGAGTCAATCACCCGACGGGCACGCCTGTTGGCCGAGACCGACTGGCTGGCCGACCACCTCTCGGATCCGTCGATTCGGATTGTGGACATCAGGGGGATTATCAAGCCTCCGGATGCGCCACACCCCCATTACTTTGGCAATCGGAACGCCTACCTCGAGGCCCACATCCCAGGGGCGGTGTTCGTGGATTGGGCGGCAGACATCACGGAGCCGGGGGCGCCGGTGAAGATGACGCTAGCCAGCCCAAGGCGGTTCGCCGCGCTCATGGGCCGGCTGGGGATCGGCGATGAGCACACCGTTGTCGTCTACGAAGGCGGCGCCGGGCAGATCGCGGCGCGCTTGTGGTGGGCCTTGAATTACTACGGCCATCCCGCGGTCAAGGTCCTCAACGGCGGCTTTCGAAAGTGGATCGCGGAGGGGCACCCGGTGACAGCGGAAATCCCGCATCACCAGCCTGCGGCCCTTACACCCAGAATTCAACCGGAGTTGCGGGCGGGCAGTCCTGAGGTGCGAGCCGCCATCGGTGACCCAGCCGTTGTGCTGGTAGACCTTCGCTCCCCACCTGAATTTCATGGCGAGATCGGACGGGGCAACCGGAAGGGGCGGATCCCGGGCGCGTGTAATGTTCCCACGGCCACTCTCGTCAGCGGAGAGTATAAAACGTTCAACTCGGAGGCCGATCTGCGGCACACCTTCGAGGCAACCGGCGTCACTCTCGATAAACGCGCCATTACCTACTGCAACGCCGGTGTTTCAGCCGCGCTCGGCCTCCTCGCACTCAAGCTGATCGGCCATCCTGCCGCCGCCAACTTCGCTGGCTCCTGGTACGAGTGGGAGCATGATCCGCAGAACCCAGCGGAGACCGGATGACGAAGCTGAAAGGAATTTGACAGGACCGTCCCTGCGTGTCAGAATCTGGTCATGATTCAGGTCAATCTATAGGAGGACCAATCCCATGAAGATGCTCCCTCTGTCGGAAGTCAAGACGAAGCTGAGCCAGCTCATCGAGGAAATCATTTCGAAGGATGAACAAATTACAATCACCCGAAACGGGAGGCCGGCGGCAGTTTTGATCAGCCCGGAAGAGTTCGACAGTTGGCATGAGACCATTGTGATCCAGTCAAGCGCTGAGATGATGAAAGAGATTCGGCGTGGACTACGCTCCCTCGCGCGAACAAAGCGGCTTTACACACTGGAGGAGCTATTCGGGGATGACCAGTGACAGTACCAGAGCACACAGGTGACACCTCGCAGGCTCCTCATTCCTGAAGACGTCCGTACCCTCATCCAGCATATGCATCCCACGCTCAAGAAGAAGGTCAGAGCCGCGCTGGAGTCGGTGGTCGTCAAACCCGACGTGGGCAAAGCCCTGAGAGATAAACTTCTCGGGTTGCGGAGCGTTGGCGTCGGGCGGCTTCGGATTGTCTATCGAGTCGCTTCGGGGGCAGTAGATCTCGTGGCGGTGGGGCCTCGCCGCACAATCTACGAAGAGACGCTTCGGCTCCTTCGTCGAGACGAAAGGTCATGAGTTCGGCCTCTTGCTGCTCCAGGATCTTCAGGGCGCTGAATACCGAACCCCGAAGTCGCGTTCGCCCTTCGGCTCCTCCCAGACGACATCAACCGAGCTGACCCGCGCGGCTGGAGGGCCCTTCCGACACCAGGCGATCATCGCCTCGACCGCCGCCCGATCCCCCTCAAACACCGATTCAACGCGACCATCGGGGGTGTTCCGCACCCAGCCGCCCACCCCTCTGGCCGACGCCTCATCGACGGTGTACGCGCGGAACGCGACGCCTTGCACCCGTCCGGTGATCCAGACATGGGCCCTGACCCGCTCCCCACTCTGCGTCATCGCTCGGAAAGTCCCCCTCGCCCTCTCCTCCATATGGTGGAGAGGGGATACGAGCGGGCTATGACAAACCATCTTCCCTCGCGAGAGAGCGAGGGCGCACACATGTTGGCTCAGGAGCGAAGCGCCACCCTTTGCCGCAACGCCCGGTAGTACCGGTCGAGAGCCACGTTGGAGGCGACCAGAGCGAAGGAGCGCGCCATGGTCGCGTAGACCGCCGATCGCCGGATTTTGATCGCCATGCTTGGATCGAGCAGGTTCGGGGACTCACCGATCAGTGCCAGCGTTTTAAGTCCGATGAATAGCGGCCAGGCACAGGCCAGGCGCATTCGTATTTCACGCCTTGGGATCGCGAGCGTGTAGGCCCAGCCCTCCCGGTAGTGGTCGAGGGTGAGCGCGAGGAGGTCCCGCAGCAGTGGTTTGATCTTGACGATCGCTGTCTGGTCGAGCAGGTCGGCCGGCCGGAGACCCAGTGCCTCCAGCTCTTGCCGGGGAAGATAGCAGCGCCCTATTCGGAGGTCCTTGGGGAGATCGCGCAACACATTGGTCATCTGGAGACCCTTCCCGAACCGGACTCCAAGCCGCGCCATCGCCTCCCGGTCCCATCCGACGAGCGAGAGGCGATGGGCCATATGGATATCCGTCCAGAATTCTCCCACGCACCCCGCGACGTAGTAGGTGTAGCGGTCAAGGTCGGCCCGCGTCTCCAATGCCACCAGCCGACCCTCGTCCTCGCCAGGGAAGGTGGCGAGATCCATGACCATCCCTTCCGTCAGTGTGAGGATCAGGCTCCGGACCATCGACTGGTCCACCGGATCGATGGTGCCGAGGAAGGTAAACGCCTCGTCGAAGCGAGCCAGCAGTTCTCGTTCCGCCACGTTCTGCTGGGCTGTCGAGAGAGCCTCGCTGATCGCCCGCAGACGTCCGGCCTCCCCAACCCTGAACGCCTCACGGAACACTTCAAGGTATTTCAGGCGGTCGGCGCGGCAAATGAGGGCGGTGTCCGCGATGGTGTCCGCTGCGCGGGCGAACAGGTAGGCAAGACCGATGGGTCGCCGGACGCTGCGCGGGAGAACCTTCAGGGTCAGATAAAACGAGCGGCTGACTTGCTTGAGGATGGTGCCGAGCAGATCGTGGGCTTGCATCGGCTGGGAAAACGCCTCTCGAACCGTCCAGGCCCTTCGGCCTTGCCCTCGCCTACGCCTTCAGGTGCTTGGCGAACCAGCCGAGCGCCCGTTTCCAGGCATCCTTGGCGACCTCCGCTCGATAGGTGGCCCGGTAATCGGCAAAAAACCCGTGAGGTGCCCCGGGATACACCACAAGCTCGGCCGTCTTGTGGTGTGCTTTGAGCTGGGCTTCCATCTCTCGGACGGTCGACACGGGGATGCCCTCATCCGCCTCGCCGTAAAGCCCCAGGACCGGGCAGAGGAGCTGTTCGGTCAGATCGAGTGCCGCCTGCGGATGGGCGTCGTCCCGTCGCCCTCGCCACGGCCCGAGCGGGCCGTACCAGGCCACTCCCGCCTTGAGGTTCTTCTCGTGGGCCGCAAAGAGCCAGGTCATCCGGCCACCCCAGCAGAAGCCTGTCGCGCCCACACGACCGGCTTGCGCCCACGATTGCCCGCGAGCATGCTCGACCACCGAGGAGAGGTCCTGGAGGACCTGACGATCGGAGACCTTGCCGACAAGGGCGAGCACCTCCTGGATGTCCGGCAGCCTGCCGGCCCCGCCCTCGCGAGAGTAGAGCTCTGGCGCCACAGCATAATACCCTTCCTTGGCAAAGCGACGAGCGACATCTCTGATGTATTCGTGTAGTCCGAAGATCTCATGGATAACGATGATGACCGGGTAGCGGCCAGGCGACGCCGGCCTCGCCTCGTAGGCCGGGATCGTGTCGCTACCGCTCCTAATCGTGATATCCGCGACGGCCAAGCCCTCGGACGAAGTCGTGATCCGTTCGGCAGAGACCGGCCCCGCCGCCAGGGCGAACCCGGCGGCGCCCAGGCCGATCAGCAGTTCGCGCCGCGTCACGCCTTTTGCCAGCTTGACCGTTCCGATTTCGTCCACGGAGTTCTCCTCCCCTGGATTTCCCACATTTGAACGTAATCTGTCAGATCGATTATGCTATCGGATTGCCAAAGCGACCCTCGTAGACGAACTCCTCGATGGATCGTCGCACCCGTGGGCGCTGCTCGTACGCTCTTTGCTCCTCCGCCAGCGACTCCCAATCTGCGGGGTAGCCCAGCGCCATCATCGCAACCGGCTCGTACCCCTCCGGGACCTCGAAGACCGCGCGCGCCTTTTCCACGTCGAAGCCGGCCATTTGATGACCGAACAGGCCGAGCGCGGTAGCCTGCAATAGCAGGTTTTCTGAAGCCGCACCAACATCGTGGAAGGCGTGGCGGTTGGGTTTGCCGTTCCTGGCGAAGGCGAGTTGGGCAAGAGTGCAGATCAAGACCGGTGCCTTGCTGGCCCACGCATTTCCGGAAGACAAGACGCTCTGCGCCTCTTTCAGCCCATCCGGATTCTCCCGGGTCACCACGACATACCGCCACGGCTGCTCATTATACGAGGACGGAGCCCACCGGGCCGCCTCGAAGAACCTGAGCAACGCTTCCCGCTCAACGGGCTTATCGGAAAATGCCCGCGGGCTCCATCGACGTTGAAGCAGCAGTTCGATGGGATGGGCCACCGGGGCCGGTTTCTCCATGTGCCTTCTAGCCTCCGGCGAAGACCACCTCTCTCCCTTGCGCGCTTCCCTTCAACTGGGGAGGAGGGCCTGGGGAGGGTCTACTACAAACGCGCCAAACCCTGTAACATCGTCATTGCGAGCGACTGAAAGGAGCGCGGCAATCTCGCCTTGTTTGAGATCGCTTCGGTCCCCTTCGCTTTGCTCTGGGTCCTCGCGATGACACATGACTTTCCCCGCGCATATCAGTCCAAATCGATTTCGCGGGTGGGGCGGGTGATCGGTTCGTCCTTTGCCTTTTTGAGGAGGTCCTTGAATTTCCGCTCCAGGAGTTTGGCCTTGTCCTTCTCGGCCTCCATCGACTCTTTGAACCGAGCCTCCCGCTTGCCCGCCTCGCCCTTCAGCTCCTCGACGGCGGCTTGCAGATCGGTGATCGACGCCACCTTGGGCGGCAGCTCGTGATGTAGGACCGCTCCAAGTTCGGGGTCAACGGTCAGCCGCGCTTGACAGCAAGGGCAGATCAACTCAACGGTCGATTTTGGCTGGTCACTCATGGCCCAATCCCACCCCCTTTGTCGCGTGTTGAGGGTAGCACACCACGATCGTCTTTGTAAAATCCGAGGGAGCTTTGGCAGGTGTCTCCCGTCTGGATTTGAGTAGGATATGTATAGGGCCTGAGGCAGTCGGGCAGATCGCCCTAGATCGAGTAATTGTCAACGAAGAGCTTCTTTTCCTTCGGTGTGATGAACACTTCTGCGCCCTTCTTCAGATGGAGGGCCCGGTAGCGATCCTGGGAGATCTCCACGTGCACGGGATCTCCCCATTCAGTCTCCAGCTCCACCTTGACCAGTGGTCCTGCAGGATTGATATGCTCCACCCTGGCGCGGAAGTGATTGCTGCCATCCGGCTGGTGGTCGATGTCCAGCAGGTGCGGGCGAACGTACACAAGGGCGGATGTGGCGTCCGGTTCGGCTTGCTCAGGAAGCTCCATCGCCATGTCGCCGATATAGGCTTTCCCGCCCTCAACCCGCGCGTGAAAGAGGTTCACGTTGCCGAGAAAGTTGTATACAAAGGAATTGGCGGGGCGGTGGTAGACCTCATCGGGCGTTCCGATCTGCTCGACCCGGCCTTCGTTCATCACCACCACGCGGTCTGCCACCTCTAACGCTTCTTCCTGGTCGTGCGTGACGAAGACGCTGGTGATGTGAAGGTCGTCATGGAGCCGACGGAGCCATCGCCGCAGTTCTTTCCGAACCTTGGCGTCCAGCGAGCCAAACGGCTCATCCAACAGCAGCATCTTGGGCTCGACCGCCAGGGTTCTGGCCAGGGCGACGCGTTGGCGCTGGCCACCGGAGAGTTGGGACGGGTAGCGATCCGCCAGCCAGTCCAGTTGAACGAGCTTGAGCAGCTCCGAGACCTTCTCGCGGATCGCGGCCTGTGATGGCCGGAGCCTGCGAGGTCTGACCCTTAGCCCGAAGGCGACATTCTCGAAGACAGTCATATGTCGGAACAACGCGTAGTGTTGGAACACGAAGCCCACTCGTCGGTCACGCGCGCTGATGTCGGTGGCGTCCTCGCGGTCAAACAGGACCGCGCCGCTGTCAGGGACTTCCAGGCCCGCGATGATCCGCAGCAGAGTCGTTTTGCCCGAGCCGGAGGGCCCGAGCAGGGCGATCAGTTCGCCCATCGGCACCTCGAGACTGACGTCCTTAAGGGCGCTGAAACCGCCGAAGGTCTTCGTGATATGACGAACCTCGATGCTCATCGCACAGCTCCTCGATCGACACGCTGTTCGGCGGCCGCGATCCGTTGCTGCGCTTTCCATTCGACAAGACTCTTTGCGGCCAGCGTGACCAACGCCAGCATAGCCAGCAAGGAGGCAACGGCGAAGGCGGCGGCGAAGTTGTATTCATTGTACAGAATCTCCACGTGCAGCGGCATGGTGTTCGTCAGTCCTCGCACGTGGCCCGACACCACCGAGACGGCGCCGAACTCGCCCATCGCTCGCGCATTCAAGAGAATCACGCCGTACAAGAGGCCCCATTTGATATTCGGCAGGGTGACGCGAAAGAAGGTCTGGCGCCCATTGGCGCCAAGCACCAGGGCGGCCTGCTCCTCCTCGGTGCCCTGGGCTTGCATGAGGGGAATCAGCTCCCGGGCGACGAAAGGAAACGTCACAAAGATGGTCGCGAGGACGATGCCTGGCACGGCAAAGATGATCTTGATGTCGTGCGCCGCCAGCCAGGGCCCGAGCCAGCCCTGTAGGCCAAACAGCAGCACATAGACCAGCCCGGAGATCACCGGCGATACGGCGAAGGGCAGATCGATCAGCGTAATCAGCAGGTTCCTGCCGACAAACTCAAACTTGGCGATCGCCCATGCCGCAGCTACGCCAAACGTCAGATTCAGGGGGACGGCGATGGCCGCAGTCAACAGCGTAAGGCGGATGGCAGCCAGCGCGTTCGGTTCGCGAAGCGCTTCAATGTACGCCGCCACGCCCTTCTCAAGGGCCTGAACGAAGACCGCGACCAGCGGCAGAACCAGGAACAGCCCGAGGAAGACCAACGCCATTGAGATCAAGCTCCAGCGCACGAACGCCGGCTCCGTTGTGGCGCGGGTTCGAGCCATGGATGCTGCCGCACGCCCTACGACGATGGCTCTGGCCATCCGCCTTCTCCCTTGCTTGGCTTCATCGGTCCGTCAGCGCTCACGCTATCTCGCGCTCCCGTCGCATCGCCCGCCGCTTGTGTCCACGACGAGGGCAACCTTATGCATAGCGCTTGTGGGTCCACCACTGCAACAAGTTGATGAGCAGGAGCAGCACAAATGACGCGATGAGCATGACGACCGCGATCGCCGTCGCGCCAGTGTAGTCGTACTGCTCCAGCTTGGTGATAATCAACAGCGTCGTGATCTCCGTTCGCATCGGCATATTCCCCGAGATAAACACCACGGAACCGTACTCGCCCAGCGCCCGGGCGAAGGCCAGGGTAAAACCGGTCATCAGCGCCGGCAACAGGTCGGGCAAGATGACTCGGGTAAAGGTCTGCCAGCGGGTGGCTCCAAGGCTGGCGGCGGCCTCCTCGATCTCCGCGTCGAGGTCCTGCAGCACAGGCTGCACCGTCCTCACCACGAAGGGCAGTCCGATGAAGGTGAGCGCGACAGCCACGCCCAGGGGGGTGAAGGCGACTTTCACGCCCAGGGGTTCGAGATGCCGGCCGATCCAGCCATTGCCGGCGAAGATGGCGGTGAGGGTGATCCCCGCCACGGCGGTCGGCATGGCAAAGGGGAGGTCCACTAGCGCGTCCATGATGCGCTTGCCAGGGAAGCTATACCGCACCAGGACCCACGCGGCCAGGAGCCCGAACACGACATTGATCAAGGCGCCGATCAACGATGCGCCAAAGCTGAGCCGATACGAGGCGACCGCGCGCGGTTCGGTGACCGTCGACCAGAACTGAGCCCAACTCATCGTGGCCGTCTTCAGGAAGATCCCGGAGAGCGGTATCAGCACGATCAGGCTGAGGTAGAGCAAGGTGAAGCCCAAGGTCATACCGAAGCCGGGCAGGACGCGCCGACGCGCAAGGGATGTGGCCAACGGCTGACTCCTTATGCTGGTGTCGGGCTGGCGATGGCGACCAGGACTCCGTTGACCGCCCCCGCCATGTCTCCTCTACTGATGCTCGTCATCGGCCTGGTTGGTAGATCTGGTCATAGAGCCCGCCGTCTTCAAAATGGGTCTTCTGGGCCTTCTGCCAGCCCCCGGAGATCTCGTCGATCGTAAAGAGCTTCACCTTCGGGAGCTGCTTCGCGTACCGTGCGGCCACCGATGCCAACCGTGGACGGTAGTAGTGCTTTGCCGCGATCTCCTGGCCCTCCGCGGAGTACAGGTACTCCAGGTACGCCTGGGCGACGGCCCGCGTGCCGTGCTTATCCACCACCTTGTCGATGACGCTCACCGGTGGCTCGGCCAAGATGCTCACCGAGGGCGCGACGACCTCGAACTTGTCCTTGCCCAGTTCGCTGAGGGCGAGCAGCGCCTCGTTCTCCCACGAGATAAGCACGTCACCGATCCCTCGCTGCACAAAAGTCGTGGTGGAGCCGCGGGCCCCAGAATCCAGAACGGGCACGTTCTTGTAGAGGCGTGTCACGAACTCCCTGGCCTTGGTCTCGTCACCGCCGCTTTTCTTGAGGGCATAGCCCCACGCGGCCAGATAGTTCCAGCGGGCGCCGCCGGACGTCTTCGGGTTGGGAGTGATTACCGAGACGCCCGACCTGACCAGGTCGTCCCAATCCTTGATCTTCTTGGGGTTGCCCTTGCGCACGAGGAAGACAATCGTTGACGTGTAGGGCGAACTGTTGTGCGGCAGACGCGCCTGCCAGTTCTTGGGGAGCAACTGGGCTTTCTCGACAATCGCGTCGATATCGTAGGCCAGCGCCAGCGTCACCACATCGGCCTCCAGGCCGTCGATGACGGCCCTTGCCTGCTTGCTCGATCCCCCATGGGATTGCCTGATCGTAACCTTCTCGCCGGCCTTCGCCTGCCGGTGCTTTGCGAAGGCCGCATTAACGTCCTGATAGAGCTCGCGCGTCGGGTCGTAAGAGACGTTGAGCAATGTGATGTCCGCCTGAACCAAGGCGGGCAGCATAAGCCCGAAGGCCACAATCAGTGCTGAGAGTGAGCGGATGGTATTTTTGGTGAGCATCTCTCTCTTTCACGGGGAAGCCAGATATCGGACAACTAAATCGATGAGTGCGTCCGCTAAACAGTCCATTATTCCTATAATATTAATCGTCTAATCGAGCAAAAAAACTAGATTGAGTACACAGAGGACTCCCGTCCCAATCTGGCGGCCCTCTCTACCCGCTCAAGGATCTCCGCCAGAGTCGTGCCATCGAGGATCTTTGCTGTCGCATCGCGGACCTCTTTCATCACGATCCTTATCCCGCATGTCGTTTCATCCTTACACTCTTCGCACTTCACATAGGCGGTCTGACTCACGCACGGAATCGGGGCAAGCGGTCCGTCCAAGGCTCGTATTATGTGGCCCATGGTGATCGCTTCGGGCGATTTGCCCAGGAGGTATCCGCCACCCCTGCCTTTCTTGCTTTGAAGAACACCTTTATTCTTCAGCTCGAGCAGGATCAGCTCCAGGAATTTCTTCGGGATTCTCTCCCTCTCGGCCATTTCCGAGATAAGGAGTGGCCCGTGACCATACTCCTTTGCGAGCAGCAATAATGCCTGTAATCCGTATTTTGCCTTTTTGGAAAGCATCGGTTCCTATTGTCCAATCAATCTATGGACTGGATCGTCTATACACAACCATCGGCCGCTCTGTCAAGTATTTTTTCGAAGTCCCCAAGGTGGATTGCCGGAATTGGTGGCGTCTCACTGATAATAGTTCCTGGCCCAGACGTGTGCCTTCACGCTGCTGCGCAGATCTTCTGCCAGCGGCTTCCCATCGGAGACGGCGCAGTTCTCCTCCACATTGGCGGGCCGCCGCATCCCGGGGATGACCGTCGAGACCGCCGGGTGGCTCAGGCAGAATCTGAGGGCGAGCTGTGCCAGCGTGGCGACCCCACTGCGCAGAAGCGGCCGGAGTCGATCGACACGTTCACAGGTCTCGCGAAGCCGCTCTCCTCGAAAATAGAAGGTTTGAAACGAGCCCTGCGGGAAGGTCGTCTGCGGCGTAAGCTGGCCCGTCAAGCTCCCTTCGTCAAAAGGGACCCGAGCGATGACACCGACGTCGAGCTGCTGGCAGATGGGGAACAGGACTTCGGCAGGTGACTGGTCGAAGATGTTGTAAATCACCTGGACTGTGTCGGCCAACCCGGAGCGGACGAGTTTGAGCGCGGTTTCAGGCTGGTGGTCGATGATCGAGACGCCAAAGAACCGGACCTTCCCCTCCTGTTTCAGCTTCTGGACCGCCTCTTGCCACTCCGGCTCGTCAACCCATTCGTCGCGCCAGATGTGGAGCTGCTGCAGGTCCAGGCACTGCGTTTCGAGATTGCCGAGGCTCCGCTCAGCGTGCTTGATGATCCAGTCGGCGGGAAATGCCTGGCGCGCCGTGACCCCCGGCTCGGGCGGCCATTCTGCGCTTTTCAACGGAACCTTGGTGGCGACAAACACTCGCCGCCCGGCCTTCCTGAACGCCCTCGCGATCAGTCGCTCGCTATGCCCATTCCCGTAGGCGTACGCGGTGTCGATGAAGGTGACACCCAACTCCAGCGCCCGAACCAGGGACCGGACAGAGAGGTCGTCATCGGTCTCGCCCCACCAGCCTTTGCCGATCCCCCATCCCCCGAAGCCGATCTCCGAGACCTTTACCCCTGTCCGCCCCAGCCTACGATATTCCATCCAAGGCGCCTCTTATCTTGGATGTGGTGCCCGTCCATCTCCCGCAATGCGGATCAGATCCGAGTAAGACTCCTTGAGAAGCGATCGATCGTCAATTCCGAGCGCCTGCTTCATCTCCCGAACCTCGTTATCTACTTCCGAAAGCCCAGCCGGGTCCTCTACGATCCCTTCCAGCTCGACAAAAGTCCCCAGGTCCTGCACCTTGTCGAGGTGGACCCGCATGTGCCCGATCAAGAAAGTCTCCCGGCGCTTGGCCACCACCGCCCGCACGCCGAGCGCCTTCTTGAGGATCGCCTTGAGCCCTTCGGCGTCTTCCACCGCACAGGTTTCGTAGTGGCTTTCCCTCGGCCCAGCGATATCGGCCCGCTCGTAGAAGATCAATTCTGCGCCCGATGGCAGCGATTCTCTGAGCTTCAGACGACCGTGGGAAACTCCGAAGTAGGTGTCGAGTTGCCTTTCCGGCTCTTGACCCTCCGCGCCAAGCGACCGGCAGGCCTCGCGAAGCCCCCCGATGTCCTGGCAGCGGGCCTTCAGTTCTATGTTCAGCATGATTCAATTCCTCATCGCGCGGACCTGTCCCTCAAAGCGGGCGTCGGGCTGCAGCCGGAATTCCTCCCCGCATTTCTGGCAAGTGCCCAACCAGGAGCGATCCGGCTGCCTGGCGAGAATCACCGCGCCGCAAACCAGTTTGCGGGCGACCCGATGTAGCGTGATGGCCACCACCTGCTCTTCCACCGGCCCCTCCCGAACGCCAAGGGCTCCAGGATTCCACTCGATGTCCCGTCTTATTTCATGGGCGATGGCCGACCATTGGAGAGGGCATGGGGACGTGTCGTTGCCGAGGGCCGACCCGTCCGCTGATCAGTGCGACCGTGGTCTAGGGCCGTCCAGGGCGGCACGGACCGCGGCGGCCAGATCGCCCTGGCGAAATGGCTTCCCGATATAGCCGCTAAGGCCAAGGTGATCCAAGGAGGCGCGGATCTGGTCGGGGGCGTATCCCGTCGCGACCAGCACCTTGACCTCGGAGTTGAGGGACCGCAGCGCCGGGATCAGGTCTGCCGCCCCCATCCGCGGCATCACGGCATCGGTGAGAACAAGGGCGATGTCCGGATGCGCACGGTAAGCCGTCAGGGCCTCAATGCCGTCAGCGGCGGTGAGGACGGTGTACCCAAGCTCGGCGAGAAGGATCTCCCCAAGCTCACGAACCGTCGCGTCGTCTTCCACCAGGAGCAACGTCTCGGCGCCACGAGGAATGGCCTGAGCGAGCGGCACGATGCTTGCCTCTTGAGAGGGAAGCAGCGGGAGGAACACGTGGAAGGCGGTGCCTTGATGCTCCACCGTCTCTACCTCTATCCAGCCATCGTGTTGGTGCACGATCCCGTAGACCGACGCCAGACCAAGGCCGGTGCCCTTGCCGGGCTCCTTGGTCGTGAAGAAGGGGTCGAAGATCCGGTCCCTGATTGCGGGCGGGATGCCGGTTCCGGTATCGGCCACGGTCAGGCGAGCGAAGTCGCCGGGGCGGCGCTCGGGATGACCCCGCGCGCTTCCCTCGGTGAGCGCGACCGGAGCCAGGCTGAGGGTGAGGATGCCCCTGTGATGCATGGCCTCCCTGGCGTTGGTGGCCAGGTTCAGGAGAATCTGCTGCACCTGCGCGTGTTCGGCTTTCACCATGAGGCGCTCCGGACAGGAGTGCACGCGGATAGTGAGTGTCTCTGGAAGTGTGCGCTCCAGCATCTTCCCGGTCTCTTCGAACAACGAGTTGAGATCCAGGGGCTTCCGCTCCAGTTGGGCCTTTCTGGCAAAGGCCAGCAGTTGACCGATCAAATCGGCGGCTCGGCCCCCCAAGGCCGAGACCCTTGACAGGTACCGATGTCCCTTGCTCCCATCCGGCAACTCCTGAAGGGCCAGATCTGTGAACCCGATGATCCCATTGAGGAGGTTGTTGAAGTCATGGGCAACCCCGCCCGCCAACTGCCCGATCGCTTCCAGCTTCTGTGCCTGACGAAGTTCTTCTTCGAGGCGTTTGCGTTCGGTCACGTCACGCGCGATGCCCTGCACTGCAACGGGCTTCCCTTCCTGCCATATCAGCCGGGTGCTGACTTCAAGCGCCAACCTGCGCCCACCCTTGGCGGCGATCTCCAACTCGTAGGTGGTCGGCCCCCCTTCATCCACCTTGCGGCTTATCATCTGGCGTGCCAGCTCGACATGCTCGGGCGCCACCACGTCGGTGATGTTCATGCCGAGGGCTTCTTCACGCGTGTAGCCGGTGATTTGCTCGCCCGCCTTATTGAGCGAGGTGAAGTGTCCTGCCAGATCGTGAGTGTAGATGATGTCGTTGGCGTTCTCGAACAGGTCCCGGTAGCGTTCCTCGCTGGCCCGCAGCGCGGCCTCTGCACGCTTGCGCTCCGTCACATCGTGGCCAATACACCGCACGACAGGCCTGTCCAGGCCTTCGGTGCGCAGGGAGTTATTGTATTCAAGGATCTTTTCCTCCCCGCTCCGGGTCAGGATTTTCATCAAGCCGTGCGCATGCCCTTGCTTGACGACCGTGTCGAGGTAGCCATCGAACAGGTGGCGCGCGTCCGGAGCGAGAAAGTCGCCGATCTTTGTTCCAAGGATCTTCTCGGCCGGCTCGCAGCCCGATAGCCGCACGACAGCGCGGTTGACGCTCAGGATGGTCCCGTCAAGATCGTGCGTACCGATCAACACCCCGCTGTTCTCCACGAGATCGCGGTATCGATCCTCATTCTCCCGCAGCGCCGCCTCCGCCCGCTTGCGCTCGGTGATCTCGCGCACGATGGTCAGGACCTCATCTTCCCCGCTGCGAACCACTCGGGCTTCGTAGTCGCGCAATGCGCCGTTTACCACGAGCCGATAATCGTAGGTTTGGGTTTCGCCGGTCTGGAGAGCTCGTTCCACATGGCGCATCGTCTGCTGGGCCAGCTCTTCGGGCAAGACATCACCCACCTTCTTCCCCAGGAATTCGCTGGGCGGCACCAACAGATCGGTCTCCCTTTCCGCCTTGAAACTCAAATAGGTGCCATCTTTTCCGATTCGAAACAT
>JBGQJI010000043.1:0-16900 GCA_041498975.1 Methylomirabilis sp. (SeqCode) | reverse complement strand
GTGTGAAGAGTCGGCCGCCCCCCTCCAGATCGATCACGGCCATGATCGTGGGGGATTCCGGGCCAGGGTAGAGGCGGTCCTTGCTGTAGGTCACGAGTTTTCCCTGCCGCCCCAGCTTGTAGGGCTCAAAGGCGTCTTTGGTCCCGCACTTCGGGCAGACTCGCCTTGCCGGAAAGACGACCGAATCACACTTCGCGCACTTGACCCCGTAGAGGGCAAGATTCTGCTGGCGCTCGCGCCACAACATGGTGAGGGAGGTGAACGGTTCGATCTCCCACAGCCCGTGCTGGTTCCTCACCAGATCTCGATACTTGAGATACGTTTGGTAGCTGGGAAGCGGTCGTCCCCTCCCGATGAGATCCCGCGGCATCCGTGACCGGTATGCCTCGATTTCGTCGGTCACCGAGAGAAGAATCGCATCTGCGCCGCTCCCATAGCTGAGGAGCAGGATCAACTGTCCCGGCTCGGCTTTCTCCAGGCAGGTTGCCAGGAGGAGAAGGGGACAGGCGGCGCCTGTGAAGCCGACGGAGAGGAGGAGCGGGTCCTGAAGAAAAGCCAGTGGGATGCCGGAGGCCTTGGCCAGGGTGGTGTAGCTGCTAAGGTCCGGCGCAGGGCAGACGATCCTGGAGAGCTGCTCCGGGCTGAGCTTTGCCTTGTCGAGCAACCCTCTCATCGCCTCCAGGGCGAGCCGTTGATACCCGTATGTGGCTGCGAATTTCTCGTCGTCGCTCTGGATGAAGCGATTCCCGCTCTGGCGCCAGGTGCCTGGGAACTCCTCCGCAACGGAGTAGGCCGCCTCCACTGTGGCGATTGCCTCGCCCTCTCCTACAAGGACGGCGGCGGCTCCATCCCCGATCAGCGTCTCGGCCGTCTGTCCAGGCTCGGCCAACCGGCAATCGGCAGCCGACACCAGGATCGACCACGCTGGTCCGCCTTTGACCGCATCGAGGGCCGCCAGAAACGCCGACGTCCCGGCTCGCAGGGAGCCCGCGAAGTCCGCCGTCCGAATCTCTCGCGGCAGATCCGCGGCCGCCGCGATGATCGTGGCTGCCTGGCGCTCCTGGTCGGGCGCGGTGGTCGAGGCGAAATAGAGGCCGTCTGGCCGTTCCCCTTCGAAATGCCCCAGGCAGCGGAGCGCCGCCTCGGCCGCGAGAGTTACGCTGTCTTCGTCGAAGTTCGCGACAGCCCGCTCCCCGGCACTGAGCGGGAGGACGGACGGTCGGCCCCAGGCCCTGGCGATCTCGTCCCGTGGGAGGCGGAAGATCGGGACGTAGGCTGAGTAGTCGAGGATGCCGATCACGATTCTTCGCCCGGCGACTTTTTGTGGCTGAACAGGAAGGCGATGGTGTCAGTCATGATGCCGCAGGTCAAGGGTGTCTCAGACGCTCCGTAAGAAATCTCGCGCTTGCTCGTAGGAGGGATCGATCTCCAAGGCCCGCTTCGCGCAACGAATGGCCCCGTTACTATCCCCCAACTCCTTCAAGCAGGCGGCCTTATGGAGCCAGGCCTCCTTGTAATTGGCGTCGTAGCGAAGGGCCTCGTTGAAGCAATTGATCGCGGCGGAGTGGCGTTTCTGATGAAACAGGCAGGTCCCCTTGGCGTTCCATGCCTCGAGGAGTTTGTTCGGGTCTTTCACATCTTTGATCGCCCGGTCGAACAGCTCGACGGCATAGTCGTACTCTTGCATGTGCATCAGGGCCTTCCCGTTGCTCAGGGCGGTGTCGCCATTGGGACCGGTTGCCGATACGCCGACGCCCTTCGGGGCGACGGTGCCGGCGGCCCCCAACGCCGGGAGCGTGAGATACGACTCGCCTTTCATCGAGAAAAAGAGCTCTTCGGCACTTGCTGCCTTGGCCGTGATTCGATAGAGGTGGCCCCGCATGCCCTTGTGGCGGAGCACCTCGTCGAACCGGCTGTCCTGCAGGTCGCTCGCATATCGCAGGAGCAGGTCGGAGTAAAGCTTGCTGAGGTATTGGTTCCGAAGCCGCTCTTTCTCCTGGCTGGGAAGTAGGCGGCTCTCGAGATCCTGCCAGGCGGAGAGGAAGTAGTCTGTCGGCGCAAACAGCGCGTGGGAGAGGGCCGACGGCGAGACGGCCAGAAACTTCGGAAGCCAGGACCGATCCTCCTCGGAGAGCTTCACGCGGAACCGTCCCTCCAGGTAGGGAAGCAGGCCGGACACCAGCATCTGTACAGCGAAGTTGGAGCGGAGCAACCTGAACCGTTGAGCGCTATCAAGGAACTGTCTGGCGAGGCACAGGAAGACATCGAACTCGGGCTTGATGGAGTAACGGTCAAACCGCCACCGCGGTTGACCGGCGGGCTCCGTGATCAGAAAGCCTTCATGCAGAAGCCCCTGCATCACCTCCCGAAGATCATCGAGAGGTTCTTTTGCCTCCCTCGCGAGAAATTCGAGGTTCTTCTGTCCCGTCTCGGCCAGGGCCAGAAGGACCTTCTCCCTGGCCTGAAGGTCAATCAGGCGCTTTCCCCTGAGTGAGCTATCCATTCGCTTGATGGACTGGGCCACGCGTCGGGAAACCGGCGATCCGTACGCGTCAAGAATCAAGTAAGCGGCCCCCTTCTTGGCATGGATAAGGGAGACCCAGTAGAACCTTCCCCCGGCAAAGACGAGGCTGCGTGCTCCGGGCTCCGCCATGACCCGGCCTTCGATCGCGTGGATGATGTGCTCAGGTGAAGAGACCAGCTTGGCGCGTCGAAGCAGGGCGCAAATCTTGTCAACTCCGAACAGGTGGTAGTCGCCTCTGGAAGCGGCATCCAGGCGGGAAAACCAGTTTCTTGCAGTCGCGTGGAACCCGGAGAGGGAGAAGAAGACTCCGGCTAGCCGCTTGTCTCGCCGCCGCCCCTGGGCATAGCGCCGGTGAACCTTCTTCAGCTCATCGAGGCGAATCTCATGCGCGATTGTACGTCCGTGACAATGCAGGCGGTGAGATCCGGAGCGGTGGCGAGCTTTCAACTCGATGGCGAGGCCGGTGGGGGAAAGCTTGGCGCGGAAATCGAAGTAGTCGAGTTCGTCGAGGAGGTCCTCTGTCAAGTGCTCCAGGGCAATTGCCTTCTCTTTGTTCGACCCAGCCAGGATCTTTATGCCCATCGCCTCAGCGGGCGATTTCGCTTTGGTCCTGGGCTGTTTCGGTGCCACCCTCGATAGCCCTCCTTGACCGAATCGGGTTAAGTGGCCGCTTTAACTGATCTCGTAACACAGAACGGCTCCCAGGTCAAGCAGGAATTGACAATTTTCGAGAGGTTATGGTACTGTCACCCCGTCCATGGGGGCGATAAATATTCAGAGAGTGGATGAAGTATTCATTATAACATATTTATTTTACATAGATGGATGAGATTAGCCATACTGCACGTTTGACATTTTGGCCACGTCGGGCCGACCGCTTGCGGGCGATAGAGGCTGAAATCTTGCACGAGAAGGCCGAAGCGCTTGGGCGGGCCGGTCAGCGGTTGGAAGAGGCCCTGGATGGCATGGAACAGGTCCGGGAAGCGATCGATAGGATCGAGTTTCGGCTCCGGCAATGCAGCGACCCTTTTGAGACGGCCTCGCTTCGAGAAACGCATTCAAACCTGACCGCCCGCTACGGGCTTCTTCGCGACAGGGCCCATCAGGCCTACCAGTTCCTCATCGTCCACAGGGAAGCGGTTGGCGCACGCAATCACCTGGATGTGGAACGATGCTACAACATCTCGGAGAGATTGCGATGAGGGTTCGGGTCAGATGCTTCGCGGCCGTTCGCGAGATCGTGGGGACGGGAGAACTGGTTGTTGACCTTCCGGAGGGGAGCACACTCACCCAGCTTGTTGACCAGGTCCGGGGTCAGTTTCCGCGGCTGGAGGGTCTAGTGAGCTCGCTCCTGTTCTCAGTCAATCGAGAATACGCCCCGTTTGACAAGAAACTGGCTCCAGGGGATGAAGTTGCGCTGATTCCTCCTGTGAGCGGAGGAGGCCATGTTTGAGATCACCGACCAACCACTTTCCCTCGAGCCTGTTGTGAATGCGGTGAAAAAGTCGAGCTCGGGTGCCATCGCGACCTTCCTCGGGGTGGTCCGGGAGCGGACACGGGGCCGGATGGTCCGCTACCTGGAATATGACGCTTACCGGGAAATGGCGGTTCCCAAAATGCGCGAGATCGCCGATGAGATCCGCCGGAAGTGGGAGGTGGACGAAATCGCCATGCTGCACCGGATCGGGCATCTTCAGGTCGGCGAGGCGAGCGTTGCCATCGCGGTGTCTGCGCCGCATCGCCACCAAGCCCTGGCGGCCTGCGCCTACGCCATCGATCGCCTGAAGGAGACCGTTCCGATCTGGAAAAAGGAGGTCTGGACCGACGGCGAAGAGTGGGTCGGCCCGCCCACCTAGGTGTCGAGTTTCGAGTTCAAAGTTTCGAGTCTTCTGGACCCGAAACCCGAAACCCGGAACTCGAAACTTGTTTCAGGTTCGATAGCATTCTGCCTCGATGATCCGTCCGGCGATGGCCCTTCTCAGGTGGGTGGTATTGAGGGGGGTATAGCGAGTCAACTTCTTTAGGGCGCTGAGCTGCGTCCGCAGGGTATCCCCTTCCTCAACGGAGGCCAGGCCCTCCCTGGCCAGCAACTCAATTCGGCCAAACGCGTCGTTGAAGTAGACCCGAACCATATCGGCCTTCGGCCTGGCCGGCTCCTCCCCGTCTCGGGAAGCCGATTTTAGCGCTCGAAGCAGGGCGCTCTCCATGGCAAACAGCTCGATCGCCAGATCGCTCAGGACCGCGAGGACCTCCTGTTCATCCTGAAGTTTTTCGCGGTACTTCTGTGTGGCAGCAGCACAGATCATCAACGCGATCTTCCTGACCGACTGGAGCATCCGGACCTGCTCCCCCAGCAGGCCCTTCGGTGTCTCCTCCAGAGCGGGGCTGTAAGCCAGCAGGTCTCCCATCAACTTCTGCGCGGCCATTAAGAGAGGCAGACGACCCTGCAGGGCGCGACGGAACAGGAAGGTGGGAATCAACAACCGATTGATCTCGTTGGTCCCCTCGAAGAGCCGGTTGATTCTGGCATCCCGGTAGAGCCGCTCTGCCGGAAAGCCCACGATGTAACCATAGCCTCCGAAGATCTGCACGGTCTCGTCTGTCACGTAGTCGAGCGCCTCGGAGACATAGACCTTGTTCAGTGAGCACTCGATCGCATACTCTTCGACTCCCCTCGCGATTTCGAGGCCGGCGCCCTCGCCCTCCTTGTTGATTCGCGACAGGATCGTCTCGATCAGGCCGCCGGTCCGATAGACCATGGATTCGGCCACGTAGGTCCGGATCGCCATCTCGGCCAGCTTCTTCTGAATCAGGCCGAAAGAGGCGATGGGTTGCCCGAATTGCGTCCGCTGCTTCGCGTACCTCACGGCCTCGCGCAAAGCGATCTTGCACGTGCCCAGACAGCCGACCCCGAGCTTGAACCTGCCGATGTTCAATGTATCGAACGCGATCTTATGCCCCTTGCCGACCTCGTGTAGGAGGTTCTCCGCGGGGACCCTGGCATTCTCCAGGATGATGCTTCGAGTGGACGTCCCCTTGATTCCCATCTTATTCTCTTCCGGTCCCAAGGTGACGCCGGGAGTATTTTTGTCGATGATGAAACCGCTGAACTTGTCGCCATCCACCTTGGCATAGGTGATGTAGAGGTCGGCAAAGCCCGCGTTCGTGATGAACTGTTTCGTCCCGTTCAGGACGTAGAACTTCCCGTCGGGCGAGAGAAGCGCTTTTGTCCTGGCGCCAAGGGCGTCGGAGCCCGAGCCTGGCTCGGTGAGCGCATAGGAGCCGATCTTCGCCCCGCTGGCCAGTAGAGGCAAGTAGCGAGACTTCTGTTCGGCATTGCCGAACCAGGCGATCGGCAAGGATCCGATCCCCGTGTGATCCAGCACGGAGATGCCGAAGGAGCCGCCCTCGATCATCTGTTCGGTGATCACCAGCGAAGTGATCAGGTCCACCCCAAGACCGCCATACCTGATTGGGATGTCCACCCCGAGCAGGCCCAGCCCCCCCGCCTTCCGGAAGAGATTCACCGTCAGATCCCAGTCCTGGTGCTCGATCTGCTCGGTTTTGGGTTTGACCTCGGATTCGATGAATTCACGCGTCACCTTGGCCATCATCTTCTGCTCGTCGTTCAGGTCTTCGGGGGTGAAGACCTCCTGGGGTGGCGTATCCTGGATCAGGAAGCTGCCACCCCGGATAACCTCCTTCTCTGTTACTCCCATTGTATATCCTCCAGAAAGCGTGAGGTGAATCACAGAAGTGCGATGTGCGGAGTGCAAGGTGCCTGTAGGGGCGCTGCTAGCTGCGCCCTTGCGGAGCGCACCAGGGCTCACAAGCGCTCGAAGATGCCGGCCGCCCCCATCCCGCCGCCTATGCACATCGTGACCATCCCGTATCGCACCTTGCGCCGCTGCATCTCGTGGAGCAGTGTCGCGGTCAGTTTCGCCCCCGTGCATCCCAGTGGGTGACCGAGGGCGATCGCACCTCCGTTGACGTTCACCCGCTCGGGCGGGAGTCTCAGTTCGTTGATGACTGCAAGAGCCTGGGCGGCGAACGCCTCGTTCAACTCGATCAGGTCGATTTGGTCGAGGGTGAGGCCTGCGAGACGGAGCGCCTTGGGGATGGCCTCCACCGGGCCGATCCCCATCAGTTCGGGTGGGACGCCCGCGGCCGCGAATGCCCTGAAGGCGCCGAGCGGCTTCACTCCCGACTGTCGCGCCTTTTCCTTTGACATCACCACCGCCGCGGCCGCGCCGTCGCTCGTCTGCGAGGAGTTGCCGGCTGTGACGGTGCCCTTTGCATGAAAGACCGGCTTGAGCTTCGCGAGAGCCTCGGCGGAGCTATCAAATCGGACCCCTTCGTCGGTGTCGAAGATCACCTCTCTGGCGGTGACGTGCGGCTTGCCCTCGGCCCGGAATTCCTGCTTCACGACGGTAAGCGGCACGATTTCGTCCTTGAATCGCCCCTCTCGGATCGCCTCGGTCGCCTTGAGGTGGCTGTGCAGGGCAAACGCATCCTGCTCCTCTCTGCCCACTCTGTACTTCCGAGCGACGTTTTCCGCCGTGAGACCCATGGAGGTGTAGACGGCCGGGTAGTGTTCCGCGAGGTAGGGGTCGGGCGCAAATGTGTTCCCGCTCATCGGGACCAGGCTCATGCTCTCTGCCCCGCCGGCGATGATGACGTCGGCGAAGCCGGCCATGATCCGTTCTGCCGCGAGGGCGATCGTCTGGAGCCCGGATGAGCAGAAGCGGTTGACGGTTTGCCCAGGCACAGTATAGGGCAGGCCGGCCCTGAGCGCCGACGCCCTCGCCATGTTCAGTCCCTGCTCACCTTCGGGGAAGGCACAGCCGATGATGACATCTTCGATCTCCTCCGGCTTGAGTCCCGGTAGGCGCTTTGTGAGCTCAGCGATGACGGTGGCCGCCATCTCGTCAGGTCGCGTGTCCCGGAGCACGCCATGCGGCGCCTTGCCAACCGGCGTCCGGACCGCTGCAACGATCACCGCCTCTCTCATCGATTCACTCCCGTGGTAAAGGGTAGAGGGTATGGCGTATAGGGTAGAGGGTATAGGGAGAAGATGATCGGAAGTTTTTCTAGACCGTACATCCTATACCCCTATACCCTCACCCCTGCATTTCAGTTCCTGAGGGGCTTCCCGGTGCGTAGCATATGCTGCATCCGCTCCTGGGATTGTCGTTCGCCACACAGGCTCAGAAAGGCTTCTCGCTCCAGATCCAGGAGGTACTGCTCGGTGACGGCAGTTCCGGGCATGACGGTGCCCCCTGCGAGGACGCGGGCCAGCGTGTTTGCCAACAGTTCGTCGTGATCGCTGATATAGGCCCCGCACTTCATATTGTACAGGTGCGTCTCGACCGCGGCGATGCCTCGCGTTCCGAGGACCTTGATATCATCCTTTGGGTGCGATGGGGTATGCCCTTCGGCAACCAGCGCGAGAGCCGTCTGCTTGGCCTCGTAGAGCAGGCGGTCCTGGTTCATGGTAAACGCGTCCGTCGGCCGGAGGAAGCCTAACCGAATCGCTTCTTTCGCGCTCGTTGACACCTTGGCGAAGGCGATCGTTTCAAACACGTGACGGAAGAAGGGCAGCAGGTCAACCTCCACCCCTTCAGGGATCCCCTCCATGCTTCGGAGCAGCATCTCCTTACAGCCTCCCCCGGCTGGGATCAACCCAACGCCGATCTCGGGGAGGCCGATGTAAGTCTCGACAGCAGCGCGGATCTTCGTCGTGTTCAGACAGATCTCGCATCCGCCCCCAAGCGTCATGGCAAATGGGGCGGCTACCACGGGCTTTTCGAACAGCTTGACCGCCATGCTGGCCTCCTGGAAGGCCCGCACCATCAGGTCGATATCGTCCCAGTTCTCATCCTGCGCCTCGAACAATAGCGCCATCAGGTTCGCGCCCACGCAGAAGTTTTTCCCCTGGTTTCCGATGACCAAAGCGTCAAATCGCTCTGCGCACAGCTCCAGGCTCGTGCGCATCATCTGGACGATATCAGGCCCGATGGCGTCGTTCTTGGAGTGGAATTCGAGGCAGGCGACGCCGTCCCCCAGATCGATCAGCGATGCTCCGGGATTGCGGGCCACCTCCCGGTTCCGTTCGTGGAGCGCCGGGATGAGGATAGTCTCGGGTTCCGCCAGGACCTCGACCTGCTTGCCGGCATGTAAGTCGAAGGCGTAAAGCCGTCCCGTCTCCCTGCGATAGAAGCTGCCAGCGCCGCTGCCGAGAAGCGCTGTCACAAGCGGGGGAAGAGCCTTGCCGTCTTGTTCCATCCGCGAGCTCACACGTTCGACGCCAAGCGCGTCCCAGATCTCGAATGGGCCCAATGCCCAGCCGAAGCCCCATTTCATCGCCTGGTCCAGACTGATGATATCATCGGCGATCTCGGGGATCCTGTCTGCGGCGTACAGTAGACACTCCCGCAACACCTGCCAGATGAAGCGGCCGGCGCGATCATCGGCGTAGGCCAACGCCCGCATCCGCTCTCCAGGATCCTCAATCCCTTGAATTGCATCGAGCGAAGGGAAGGAGATCCGCCGCTGGGGGCGGTACTCCATGGTTTTGTAATCCAGGACCAGGACCTCGCTCCCCTCTGTACCTCTGACTCGTTTGTAGAACCCCTGTCCGGCCTTCTCGCCTAACCAGGCGCGCTTCACCAACTCTATGAGGAAGGGCGGAATCGCATAGGCCAGACGCTCCTGGTCGTCGTGGAGATTCTCGGCGATGTTTGAAGCGATGTGCATCACCGTGTCGAGGCCGACCAGATCGGCGGTCCGGAACGTTGCGGACTTGGGGCGGCCGATGGCCGGGCCGGTGAAGCGATCCACCTCTTCGATCGAGTAGTCGCCCTCGACCATGATCCGCATGACGGCGAAGAGGCCGAAGGTTCCGACCCGATTGGCGATGAAGTTCGGGGTGTCCTTGGCGAAGACGATCTCCTTGCCCAGGATCCGCTCCGCGAACGCCGCCATCTCCTGCATCACCTCTGGCAGGGTCTCGGGACCGGGGATCAGCTCGAGGAGCTTCATATACCGAGGGGGGTTGAAGAAGTGCGTCCCCAGAAAATGTCGTCGAAAATCCGGGGACCGCCCATTCGCCAAGAACCGGATGGGAATCCCAGAGGTGTTGCTGCTCACGAGGGCTCCAGGCCTGCGGTGCGCGTCGACTTTTTCGAAGAGGGCCTGCTTGATCTCTGGCCGCTCCGCCACCGCCTCGACAAGCCAGTCGGCCTGAGAGAGCCATTCGAGGTGGTCTTCGATATTCCCGATCGTGATCAGACGGGCGTCCTTGGGGGAGAAAAACGCCGGTGGGCTGGCTTTCATGGCGGCTTCCAGGCCTTTCGCGGCCAGGCGATTGCGGAACGAGGCGCTTTCCCTGGTCAGACTTTTCCGCTGATCCTCCTCGGTCAGCTCAGGCGGAACGATGTCGAGGAGGAATGTCGGGACCCCGGCATTGGCGAGATGCGCCGCGATCGCGCTCCCCATGACGCCGGCCCCCAAGACCGCCACCCGCTTAATCTGCGAAGGCATCATCCCTCCTGTTTCAGTCACATCATTGCGAGCCGGAGGTGAAGCAATCCCTCAGAATGCGGGTTGTGCATTTCGGATTGTGGATGTGTAGCGATGCTGCTTGCTGCGCCCTCCCTGGGCGGGGCATGCCCTGCCCCTACGGTCTTGCCTCTCATTCCGCATTCCCAAATAGGCAGTTCGCAATTCGCCAAGATTGCCTCCGGGCTGCGCCCCCCCCCGCGAAGAAGCACATAGGCTTGAAGCCCCCTAAGGGGCAAGACGTGGGCGATTCGAAGGGATGCTATCGATCACTCTGAGGATAATTGACAAGCTCCGGGTTGTAAAGTCGAATCAGGGTCTTCGGGAAGCCAGGCGGCGAGCCGGCCCGATTCGAATTTTCTGTTGAGCGGACGCGTCGTTGAAGTGAGGGGATGCTACCTGCCGGCGCGGGCGCGTAGTTCCTTGAGGACGGACTCCAGGCGCTTCACCTCTTCGCCGTAGCCGGCGAAGTTTCCTTGCCTGAGCAGTTCCTGCGCCCGCGTGTAGTGGTCGTAGGCTTTGGCTGCCAGGGCCCTGAGGGAGCTGTCAGCCTCAACAAGCGGTGCCCCTGTTGTTGGCCTCGCCCCGACCGCCATTCGGCTCGGCCCACCGAAGACCCGGGCAAGTGCGGCCTCCAAGGTCTCCTCCATGGCGATCTGGTTGCCGTGGGCCACGATGACTCGCTTTAGCTCGGGGAGGGACCCCTTCTCGGCCGCCAGGTAGAGCGGCTGGACGTAGAGGAGCGACCGTTCGATCGGGATCGCCAGGAGGCTGCCCCGGATGACCGTGGAGCCGCGCTGGCTCCATAGCGACAGTTGCTGCGAGATGAAGGAATCCTGGTCGATGCGGGCGTCGATCTGCCGTGGGCCATAGACCAGCTTGGCCTTGGGGAAGTTGTAGGCGAGCAGCTTGCCGTAGTGGGGGGGGTCGCTGCGGGCCGCCAGCCACGCGATCATGTTGTCTTTCTTGTTCGGCGTGAACGGCAGCAGGAGGATGAACTCTTCCTTCTCGTCGCCGGGAAGCCGCATGATGGTGTAGTACGGCTCCATCCCGGCTTCGTGGCCTTCCACCACCTTTTTCGGGATGCTCCACAGATCCTCCTTGTTGTAGAAGACCTGGGGATCGCGCATGTGGTAGGTGCTGTAGAGCTTGGTCTGGACGGCGAACATCCCCAGCGGATAGCGGATGTGCGCCTTCAGGTCGGCCGGCATGGCCTCCAGCGGCTTGAACAGCCCCGGGAAGGCCCGGGCGTAGGCGTTGATGACGGGATCTGTTGGATCAGCCAGGTAGAAGGCCAGGCTGCCGTTGTAAGCGTCCACCACCACCTTGGCCGAGTTCCGGATATAGTTGCCGACCCCGCGGATGGGCTCGGAGTACGGGTACATGTCCGACATGGTGTAGGCGTCGATGATCCAGACGAGGCGGCCGTCCTTGGAGATGACCAGATACGGGTCGCCGTCGAAGTTCAGGAAGGGCGCCGCCTTCCTGACCCGGTCCGAGATCTGCCGATGGTACATGATCCGGCTCTCGGCGTTGAGATCGCGCGAGAGGAGGATCTTCATGGTCCCGAAGCGGGTGGCGAAGAGCAGCTTCCGGGTCAGCGTGGAGAGGGGGACGCCCCCGTCTCCGGTATAGGCCGTGTACACGTTCTTGTCGCCCGAGGGGTAATCCAGCTCCTGGGCCTGCGTCTTCACGATGACGTAGTCGTTGGCCACCTCACCGTAGTAGATCTGGGGGCGCGTGACCTTGATGGCGCCGGTCGAGACGGGAGGGATGTCCTTGATGAGGAATTCCGGCAGGCCTTCCGGCGTGATGCGGTTCACCGGCCCAAGGACGACGCCGTAGCCGTGGGTAAAGATCAGGTGCTCGTTGATCCAGCTCCGACTCGGGAGGTGTTGATAGGACATCTCCCTGGCCGAAAGCATCACCTGGCGGTACTCGCCGTCGATCCGGTATCGGTCGATGTCCACGTCCACGAATTTGTAGTAGGTCCGGATCTCCTGGAGCTGGCCGTACGTGGTGAGCAGGGGGCGATGGTCCCAGAGCCGGATGTTCTTGATCGTCAGGTCGTTCCGCCGCAGGTCTTCCCGGGTGAGGTTCTCCTCAGCGGGGAACTCCAGCTCGTCGATTCGGTCCAGCCCGTAGGCTTGGCGAGTGAACCGGATGTTGTGCGTGATGTAGGGACTTTCGGCGACGATCTCGTTCGGGGCGACGCGGAATCGCTGGATGAAGCCCGGATAGAGGCCAAGGCCGATGATGCTGGCGACAACAAGCAGGCCGAGGCCTCCGAGTACCAACCGCCACCCGCGCTGGGTGATCTGCGCCAGGCAGAGGAGGGCGGCAAAGACGGCGAGGATGCTGAGGAAATTCAGGGCAGGCAGGTTCGCGTTGATCTCGGCGTAACCGGCGCCAAAGACAACCCCGCGAGGCGAGTACAGGAGTTGGTATGTATCGAGCCGGTAGCCGAAGGCCTTGATCAGGAGCAAGAACGCGCCGAGGGCGAGGAGGTGCGCCCTGGCGAGGCGGGCAATGATCGGCCCCCTGGCCGTCACCTGAACTCCCCTGAAGAGGAGATAGGTCAGGGCGGTCAGGAGGAACGTGATGCCGAAGGAGGTTATCAGCCAATTGTACAGGAAGGAGAGAAATGGCAGGCGGAAGACATAAAAGCCGACGTCCTTCTGAAAGATCGGATCCACCACGCCGAAGGGAAGGTGATTGGCGAAGCGGAGATACGTCTTCCACTCTGCGGACGCCTGGAAAGCCGAAATCACCCCAAGCCCGAGTGCCCCGGGGATCAGGAGGCGGCGAAAATACGGCTCGATGACCAGTCGGCTGGGGAGGCCGAACCTGTCCTCCACCTCGAGGAGGACATCGGTGGCCGTGAATCGGCTGGCGAGGTAAAGGTTCACGTAGAGGAGGGCCGCGAAAGCCAGGCCGGAGGTCACAGCCAGCATGAGCTGTGTCGTGAGGATCGTGAGGAACACAGAAGGCAGCTTGACTTCCTGGAACCAGAGCCAGTCAGAGTAGAGGGGGACCGTCTGACTCCCCAGGACGAAGATGACCAGCAGGATCAGCAGGAGGCCGATTTGCCTGCCCCTTAGCTCGCCGGCGGTGCCACTGCGTCGCGCCATCGCTTCTCCTTTATGATGCTGGTTGGTTGTGGTTACAAATGGATGAGATGAGGCGGAGGGCCTGCCCCGTCTCGGCGATGGCCTTTAGGGCGGCATCCAGGTCGGCCTTGCTGTGCGAGGCCGTGAGGGTCAGACGTATCCGTTCGGTCCCGCGTGGGACAGAGGGGTAGCGAATCCCCTGTGCGAAGACGCCGCGGTCCAGGAGCTCCTGGCAGAAGCGCATGGTGCGCTGGCCTTCTCCCACCATCAAGGGGATGATGTGGCTCTCGCTCCGGCCGACGTCAAACCCGACCTTACGGAGGCCCTCTCTGAGGTACCGGCAGTTCTCCGAGAGTCGCTGCCTTCGCTCGGGCTCTTCCTCTATCACGGCCAGCGCCTCCAGGACAGTGGCGAGGACCGCAGGAGGCATCGCGCAGGTAAAGATGAAGCTTCTGGCCCTATTGATCAGGTACTCGATGAGTGTTCGGCTGCCGACCACATAGGCGCCAAAGCCGCCGAGGGCCTTGGCAAGGCTGCCGGTCTCAATGTCGATGCGGCCTAGCATGCCTGTCGCCTCCGCCGTTCCGCGCCCGGCCTTCCCCAGCACGCCGGTTCCATGAGAATCATCCACCATGGTCATGCAACCGTACCGTTCAGCTAGAACCACGATCTCATCCAGGGGTGCCAGGTCGCCGTCCATGCTATACAGACCATCCACCACGATCAGCTTCCTCCTGGCGGAGGTCTCGCTTTCGAGAAGGCGCTCCAGGGCGGCGACATCGTTGTGAGGGAAGACCCTGACCTCTGCCCTTGACAACCGGCAGCCGTCAACAATGCTGGCATGGTTCAGTTCATCACTGAACACGACATCCTGGGGGTCCATCAGGGCGGATATCACGCCAATGTTGGCCAGATATCCGGTGCTGAATACCAGCGCCGCCTCGGTTTGTTTGAAGCGGGCCAGCCGCCCCTCCAGTTGAGGATAGAGGTCATGGTTCCCGGAGATCAGACGCGCTGCGGAAGCGCTGCAGCCATAGCGATCGATCGCCCGACGGGCGGCCTCCTTCAGCCGTGGGTGCGAGGCCAGGCCGAGGTAATCGCTCCCGGCAAGGACGATCGTTTCTCTCCCATCCACACGCATCCGGGGGCCTATCGCACCGTCGATCTTGCGGAGCCATCTGTACAGCCCGTCCGACCTGAGCGTGTCGAGTTCCCGCTGCAGCGACGCTGTCACGCCCTCTTGTGCATCCAATTCTTCACGAGTCGGAATCATGGTTGGTCTCCCTCGTCCATGATGAGTCGGAACAGCCTCACGCATTATAGATGCAGGTGGTAAACAGAGCAATGGGAATCCTCGTCGCTGAGGGAGAAACCGCTTGAATGGGGTTCGAGGGCGTGATAGGCTCCGGACAATCTCAAGCCCTTTTGCTCCAGCGATCGCGTCACTCGATCAGGGTGAGGAGGAATGCCATGCCAGAGATGAAGGTGGGACACGTGAAGGAGTATTTCGCCAAAGTAGGCGTGGCCGGGATCCAGATCACCGAAGGCCACCTATCGGTGGGTGAGACCATCCACATTAAGGGCCACACGACCGATTTAACGCAGCTCGTGGAGACGATGCAGCTTGAGCATGTTCCACTCCAGCGAGCGGAACCCGGTCAGCTTGTCGGGATCAAGGTCCGCGAGCGGGTCCGCCCCCATGATCAGGTCTTCACAGTGACGGAGTAGCGTTCAGCCGAAAGAGAATACCATCCCCTGAGCAAAACGGCTCACCGCCTTTCTTTCGTGATTGCCTGCCACGGACGCCGTCTGCTGTAAACCGCCCTTGACGTTTCAAGGCGTTCCGAAGGGACTTGACATTTTTTGCTGCTGAGATAAGTATGTAAGCACTCACTTTCTCACTGGCCTGACTTGCATAACGAGGGAACTGTAGATGAAAGAGCGTCTGAGCGGAGAGGAGCGGCGGCAACAGATCGTGGACGCGGCCATCGATCTGTTTTCTCGGAAAGGCTTCAGGGGGACCACGACCCGCGAGATCGCAGAGGCCGCCGGCATCAGCGAAGCGATGATCTTCAAGCACTTCGCCACCAAGCGCGAGCTCTATTCCGCGATCATTGAGGCGAAGTCCGAGACGGAGGAACTGCTTGCCAGCGCGGCTCTGGCCGCCCGAGAAAAAGACGACGCCGGCGTGCTTCGGGCGGTGGGCCTGAAAATGATGGAACAGACCGAGAGAGACCCGAGTCTCATGCGCCTCCTGTTGTTCAGCGCGCTCGAAGGGCACGAGTTGTCCGAGATCTTCTTCGAATCCCGAGTCAGGCGCCTGCACGAGTTCCTGAGCAGCTACATCCGAGAGAGGATCAACGATGGCCGATTCCGGTCGGTCGATGCGCTCGTCGCCGCGCGTGGCTTCATCGGGATGACCGTCCATTACCTGTTGATGCATGAGGTTTTCGGAGTGAAACGTCCCCCCCGCTCCTCCCCTGAGGAGGTGGTCGAGCTATTCATGTCCATCTTCCTGAAAGGGATCGAACGATGAGGGGCCCCTTCTTCCCGCGAGCCTTCATGTGCTCGTTGCCGCTCGCGGTGTTCCTATCGTTGCTGGCACTGGGCTGCTCGAGGGAGCAGTCCGCGAAGGTGGCTCCCGCTGGGGGAAAGGAGCAGACCATGGCGATCACGGTGGCTCCCGTCGAGGCCAGGGACGTCCACCGGCTGGTGGAGGTGGTCGGGACGCTCGAGGCGGACGAGGAGGTCATTGTCTACGCCCAGGTGTCGGGCTATATCGAGAAGATCCCGGTGGATTTGGGAGACCGGGTGAAGGAAGGGCAAGCACTGCTCCAGCTTGACCAGTCGGACTTCAAGTTGCAGGTGCAAAAGGCCGAGTCGATTCTCCGCCAGACACAGGCGAAGCTCGGCGCGGTGGACGGCAAGGAGACGCTTCCCGACGATCAGCAGTCGGCGGTCCGCCAGGCCAAGGCCAACCTCGACGATGCTGCCCGGTGGTATGAACGTATGCTGAGCCTCTACAAAGAGGGGGCCGTCTCGCGCAACGAGGTCGATACCGCCCTGGCCAAGCGGGACGCTTTGAAAGCGACGGTCGACGGCGCCCTGGATCAGGTCAGGTCCCTCCGCGACCAGCTCAACGAGCAGCAGGCTGCGCTGGACTTGGCCAGACGGAACCTGGGATACACGGTGGTCCGGTCTGCCATCGACGGCTCGATCAAGCAGCGCGACGTCTCCGCCGGCCAGTACATCGCCGGCGGCAGCATGCAGAACACCAAGCTGATGGTCGTCGTACGCGACGACCCCTTGAAGCTGAGGGCGTCGGTGCCGGAGCAATCCCAGGGGCAGATACGGTCCGGCCAGGGAGTGAAGGTTCAGGTCGAGGCGTATCCGGGCCGCGATTTCACAGGACTCGTCACGCGCGTCGGCCCGTCGGTCTTCACTGAGACCCGGACCTTCCCCGTCGAAGCTCAGGTGTCCAACCGGGAGCGACTGCTGAAGCCGGGCTCCTTCGCCAAGGCCCGGATTCAGACGCGGCTTGACCATGACGTGGCCTTCATCCCGGAGGAAGCCCTCTATTACTTCGTCGGGATCGACCGGGCACGTTTCAAACGGCCCGTCGTTCCCGGCGACCAGCTCACCTTGGACGTCACCCTTGCGCGGCAGGTGCGCGGCATCGCCAAGTTCGTGGCCGTTGCGACGGTGG
>JBGQJI010000042.1:0-16992 GCA_041498975.1 Methylomirabilis sp. (SeqCode) | reverse complement strand
TGACCGCTTCAAGGCCGACCACGTACGGTGGCTCTTCCTTACTGGAGAGAAAGAGGCGATCTATCGTCTTGCTCAGGAGGGCCTGCGGCTACCCATCCTTGATCCAAGAAACAAGGCCGGGGTTCTCGAACCTGGGACAGCGATGGCGAGTGAAGGGGCGCGGGGCATCACGGTACTGCACAGCTCCAGGTTTGTGCTCGTTGACCGGAAGGCGCGAATTCGCAACTACTACGACAGCACCGACTTGGACTCTCTCCAGCGGCTCCGCCAGGACGTGAAAGCTCTGCTGCAGGAGGAATGATCGTCCTCCCCATCTCGTTCCTCCCCGCCGTCAATGCTGTACTCAACGCCACCAGCGCCCTCTTGCTGGCTATCGGATACCTCTGCATCAGGCGGAAAAAGATCACCGCGCATAAGATCTGTATGCTATCGGCCTTTGGGACGTCAACCCTTTTCCTGATCTCCTACCTGACGTATCACTATCACGTGGGATCGATCCGATTCGCGGGCCGGGGAGGGATTCGAATCCTCTACTTCGCGATCCTGACCTCTCACACCATCCTGGCCGCGGCGATCGTCCCATTGGTGCTGGTCACGCTCTCTCGCGCATTGAAGGGCCGCTTCGACAGGCACGTTCGGATCGCCCGCTGGACCCTGCCCATCTGGCTGTACGTGTCGGTCACCGGGGTTATTGTCTATTGGATGCTGTATCATCTCTACCCGCCATCATGACCGTCCCATGGGAAAGCGATTTGCCATTCAGATCTCACTATCCGGGCGTCCCGACCCTCCAGCCTCCTCAGCGCCAACTCACCGCCCAGGCTTCAGCCTCGACGCTCCTCTGACGAAGACGAAATATCCCGAGACACGGGGCATTGGGCTAGGGATATGAATGTCCAGTGCTGGGGTAAGCTGTCGGTAACTGTCCTATCGGTGTCCCATCCCCGTGATCATTTGAGTTTCGGAGAGTTAGCGGAATCAACTCTGACGCTTTGGGGTACTGATGCCCCTCTTATGACCACTCGGCCCTTTCCTTCTGGCCAAAGGCGTGGATTAGGAAACGTTCACAACTTCCTAGGAATAAAGCGGTTGTGCGTCGCGTGTTCCGGCCGGATTGGGCCTGGCATTTAGAATGCTTGGCGAGGGAGTGAGGGGGGGGTGTATTCAACATTGAACAACTAATGAGGAAAGGAGGAAGAGATGAGTGCTCCCGGGATCGCCGTCGCCGCCATCTTTGCGCTTGCGGCAGTGTACGTCCTGGTTCCAGTGGCCGCTGACACGTTCCGCCGCTTTCGGAGCAGGAAGTCACTGACGTGCCCAGTAGCGGGCCAGGAAGCGGAGGTCGGAATTGATGCAGGTCGAGCAGCATTGACCTCAGTCTTCGGCCGAGCGCTGCTGCGCGTGAAGAATTGCTCTCTCTGGCCGCAACGAAAAGGGTGCGGACAGGATTGCGTTCGGTCGGAATCAGAGGTGGAAGAGGCCAGGCGGAATAAAGTCCGCTGAGCTATCCGACATTACGTGGCGAACCTGTCGGGGGAGAATGGTTCCAGAGAGAGCGGCGGCGCCTTCCCCACCACTAGGTCGGCGATCAACTCTCCAGTCAGGGGGCCCAGGAGGATTCCGTTGCGGTAGTGCCCGGTGGCCACGTACAGATTGGGAATATCGGCGAATCGGCCAATGGCTGGCAGGCCATCCGGTAGTCGCGGACGCAGCCCTGCCCACGCCTTGTCGAAAGGGGCGGCCATCAGACCTGGAGCCATGGCCCTGGCAGCCTCGCACAGGCCCGCCACACCCCCCAGCGTGGGGGTCGAATCGAATCCCACACGCTCCATTGTCGATCCTATCAAGAGCTCGCCGTTGAGCCGTGGGACCAGGTACCCCAATGGTCCCCACACGAGGTGGGACAGGGGAGGCCGGTCGAACCTGGCTCGGACGATCTGACCCCGGACAGGCTCTGTGGGAAGCCCGTGCCCAATCAGGTCCAGGAGGCGGCCGGTCCACGGGCCGGCGCAGGCCACAATGCTGTCGGCCAGGATCGTCTCTCCGCCGGCCCTGACCCCGCGAAGCCGATCCTCGCCGATGATGAAATCGACAGCCTCCACGTTCTCGAAGACCTGAGCGCCTCGTTCCCGCGCACCTGCCGTAAGCGCTCGGACAACCGCGCACGGGCGGACATGGGCCTCATCCGGGAAGAAGAGAGCACCGCTGATCTCGGGATTTAGGGCGGGCTCCAGGGAGCGCAACGCCTGTCCGGAGACCTCCTCGACTCGGAGCCCCGCTTCCCGTTGCCAGCCAGCCCGCCCTCGCGCCGCTTCATGCTCGGCCGGGTCAACGAGATAGAGAAGTCCCCAGTTGCAGTGCTCGATGTCTTCCCCGGTGGCGTCCCGAAGCTCGCCGGCCAGCGTCCGGTAGCGATCCCGCGCGGCCAGGCAGAGGTCGAGAAAAGGCCCGAGGCTTTCCGCTTCCGCCTGTGGCGCCAACATCCCCGCAGCAGCCCGCGAGGCTTCCCGTCCCAGCTCTCCCCGCTCAACCAGCACCACGCGGCGCACCCCAGCTCGCGTGAGGGCGTAGGCGCATGCGACGCCGATGATCCCCCCTCCGATAATGATGACGTCCGCTCCTCTGGCCATCGTTACCTCCATTTGACTGGAGTGCCGCTGCACCGTTGAGGGAACCGGTGTGTTCAGCGCCACTGCAGACGTGTTGCGACCGGGAACACGAATATCACTGTCAGAGAAATTCTTACCACGCCCACCAGGCGCTGTCAATGCGCGTCTTGGATGAAGGTGACGCTCGACAGGCATGCTGGAGTCCCAGCCCCTCCGAGCCACGTCACCTCTAAGCGAGCACCTTCACGTCGCACTACCAGCGGCTGATGTCTTGTGCTAGAGTGGGTCGAGCAAGGGGGGCAGCAGGTGAAGATTCGACGGGTGTGCAGTATTATCGGGCGAGGCGCGCGGTTGAGGTGTCCAAGGTGCGGCATCGGGCTCCTGTTCCGGGGGTTCTTTTCGATGTATCCAAACTGCCTCTCCTGTGATCTCACGTTTGAGCGCGAGCAGGGGTATTTTGTGGGCGCCATCTACATTAATTACGCTGCCACCGCCATCATCGTGATAGCGGGTTTCTTTTGGCTTGACCGTTTCATCAACCTTTCTCTCGCGCAGCAGCTTATCCTCTGGAGCAGCTTTGGCATCGGCTTTCCCCTGTTCTTTTTCCGGTATTCGAGAAGTTTGTGGATGAGTCTTGACTACTTGTTGAATCCCGAGGATATGCCCGGGCCTCCTCGGGAGATGGGTGCAGCATAGGTGGGCCAAGAAGAGGGAGCGGCAATGGCTTTGGCACCCCCGCGTGCATGATGGCGAAACCCGGTGTGGTTTGCATCATGCCTTCTCTGGCTGATCGAAACCCGTGCCCGAGAAAAGATCGACAAAATCAACATTGGTCTCTGGCGAGTTACGTGCTATTATTCGCCGGATTTGACCTATAGAACCACTCAGACGCCATAGCGACGAGGGGGGATAACAGGCCATGTACAAGAATATCATGGTGCCGCTTGACAACTCCGAGTACTCGAACTGTGCCGCCGATCTGGCGGTCACGTTGGGTGAGCAGTTCGGCGCATCGCTGACCGGATCGCATGTCTATGCCGCCAAGATGCACGACTATCGCTTCAAGCAGATGGAGTATACTCTGCCCGAAGAGTACCAGGATGAAAATGAATTGGAACGGCAGCGGAGAATCCACGACTCGCTCATCACCATGGGCCTGCAATTGATCTCAGACTCCTACATCGATGTCGTGGAGCGGAAATGCCGCGAGCGCGGCCTGCCATTCGAGCGGAAGATGTTCGACGGCCGGACCTTCCAGCCGTTGGTGGAGGACATCAAGAAGAACGGCTACGACCTGGTCGTGATCGGCGCCCTCGGCTTGGGCGCGGTGAAAGACAGCCTGATCGGCAGTGTCACGGAACGAGTGGTCCGGCGGGTCAGCACGGATGTCCTCGTGGCGAAGGACCTCACGCCGGCGGCGGAGCAGAACGGCGGCAGTATACTGGTCGGGATCGACGGCAGCCCTCAATCGTTCGCCGGGCTCAAATCGGCGATCGCCATAGGGCGCGCCGTGGGACGCAAGGTGGAGGCGGTTGGCGTCTATGATCCGTACCTGCACTATGCGATGTTCAACAGCATCGTGGGCGTCCTCTCGGAAAAGGCCTCGAAGGTGTTCAAATTCAAGGAGCAGGAGAAGCTGCACGAGGAGATTATCGATACCGGCCTGGCAAAGATCTATCAGTCGCACCTGGAGGTGGCCAGGACCGTGGCGGCGGGGGATGGTGTCGATCTCCGGATCACCCTGCTGGACGGGAAGGCGTTCGAGAAGATCATCCAGTACATCAGAAAGGAGAAACCCTGGCTCCTGGTGCTGGGCAAGATCGGCGTGCACAGCGATGAAACCATGGATATCGGCAGCAATGCCGAGAACCTGCTTCGGCTGGCCCCCTGCCATGTCCTGCTCACCAGCGCAAAGTTCTACCCGCCGATCGATGTAAAGGCCGAAGAGGCGGTGAGCTGGACGGACGAGGCCCTCGCCAGGATGGAGCGCGTGCCGGCTTTCGTGAAGGGGATCGCGAGGACGGCCGTCCTTCGATTCGCCCTGGAGCGTGGGCACTCGGTGGTCACCTCGTCGGTAATCGATCAGGTCATGGATATGTTCATGCCGAAACGGACGGCGGAGGCGGCCGGCCGCGCGGCGCTCGAGCTGGCCGTGGAACGGATTCGCTCGTCCGACATGCCCGCCTTCCTCTGCGAGGTCTGCGGACACGTCGCCCGCGAGGTGAAGCCGGTCCAGTGTCCCGTCTGTCGCGCCGGCTCCGAGAAGTTCCAGACGATCGACAGGAGTGTCGTGGAGGCCCTGGCCGGCGAAGAGGGGGGTCTTGAGGAGGAAGAGGCCTTCGATGGCGTCAAACTCGCCTGGACCGAGGAAGCCAAGAAGCTCCTGCGGTCCGTTCCTTCGGGATACGAGCGGCGAAGGGCCAAAGCCAGGATCGAGAAGACGGCCAGAATTCGGAAGCTGCAGGCGATCACAACGGAGTTGGCCGCGTCGGTCATCGAGCAGGATGCCGAAGCGAAGAGCCTCGGCTTACCGGTTCAGACAACGGTCCCGTCGACCGCGGGTCAGCCGAATGGCGCCTTTGTCTGGACCGAGGAGGCCGTGGCGCGGCTGAGCCTTGTCCCGGCCGGCTTCATGCAGGACATCACCAAATCCAGGATCGAGGCAGTGGCCAGGGAACGCGGCGCCGACCTCATCGATCTGGCGATGGTAGAGGCTGGCCTCGAGGTCAGCAGGAGGATCATGAACGAGGTGGTGGCCGACTACACGAAGGGGGACGTCCAGGTAGCGGCGATCCGCGAGCGGTACCAGGGCAAGACGGAGTAGGGCGCGCGCAAGGAGAGATTGGCCGGCAGACGTTGGTGTCAAGGTGGCGATGGCTACACGACAGGAAAAATTCCGCCAGGCAGCCCTGTCGTATCTTGTCTATGGCTGCCTCTACCTGGCGGGTGCCCTATACGTCGCTTCCACGGGCATCACTGGGCGGCCATTGACCTCACGGGCCGGCGTGATCTGGTTTGCTGTCGGGGCGATGCTGATCATCCTCTTCCCCTGGTTGCTCAGTAGGGGGTACGTCTGGTTCACACGGCTCCTCGCTGTTCTCGTCCTTCTGCGTGCCGTTGGCGTCGCGCGTGTGATCGTCAATCCGACAATCCGAGCTGTCCCCCTCCCGGGAGGCATCGAGATCTCGATGAGGGCGGGGGCATGGATCTTTCTCCTCGTGACACTCGGGACCGGCTACATGCTGGCCCGGGCTGCCTGGGACCTCAAGCCATGAAGACGTATCGGGACATCGCGGGCGATGGCGGCTCCAATGTGGTGGGGCAGGTCACCGCGCAACAGGAGCGACTTCGAGCGCGCATGGCCAAGATCAAATCCAAGGTGGCCGTCCTGAGCGGCAAGGGCGGGGTGGGGAAGAGCGTCATCGTTGCCAACCTCGCAGCAGCGTTCGCCGCGCGCGGGATGCGGGTGGGCGTCCTCGACGCCGATATTAATGGCCCATCGCAGGCGAAGATGCTTGGAGTGCGGGGGCAGCGCCTGGACTTCCGGCCGGAAGGCGTGAAGCCGGCACAAGGGCCGCTGGGGATCCGCGTCGTGTCGATGGACCTCTTCCTCCCCAGCGACGAGACGCCCGTCCTCTGGAGTGGACCGACAGAGGGGGCAGGGTACTTCTGGCGAGGGGCGATGGAGGTGACGACGCTCAGAGAGTTCCTTGCGGACAGTGAATGGGGGGAGCTGGACCTGCTGCTTCTCGACCTGCCGCCCGGGACCGATCGGATCCCCAACCTGCTCCCGTTGCTGCCCGACCTTCATGGGGTCATCATTGTGACCTTGCCTTCAGAGGTTTCCCAGCTCATCGTTGCCAAGTCGGTCACCGTGGCCAAGGAGATCTTGAAGGCGCCTGTCCTGGGGGTGATTGAAAATATGGCGGCCCATCTCTGCTCCCGCTGCGGCGCCGAGGAAACGCTCTTCCCAGGGCCAGATTCGATGCAGATGGCCGAGCGCATGGGGGTCCCCTTCCTGGGCCGCGTGCCCTTCGATCCACTTCTCAGCCGGTGCGCCGACGAGGGGTCCCCTGTCCTCCTCGCGTATCCAACGACACCGTCGTCCAAGGCCTTGTCTCAAATCGCCGCCAAACTCGGTGAGGCGCTCAACCGTCCGCGGGCGCGTCTCGAGGCGAAGGAGGGTCGATGAAGTTTCTGTGCGTCCCGTGCGATGAACCGATGAAGATCCAGGAGTCGAAGGGGCCGGACGATGGGGGCCTGACCCTCATCTTCGGTTGCCCGGCCTGTCGGCGGCAGGTGGCGCTGCTCACCAATCCGATGGAGACGCAGCTCGTCCGATCGATGGACGTCAAGATCGGCGGAGCACAGGTCTCCGCCGATCCGATGACGTTTATCCGGAGCACACTTGCCGCGAAGCGTGAAGACGTGCCATCGGCCACCCAACCCACCTCTGCCGGATCGGGCTGTCCCTTCACATCGATCGCCAACGCCGCCTTCGAGCGGCAAGGTCCAGCACATCGAGCGATCTGGACCGAGGAGGCGGCACAGCGCCTGAGCAATATCCCCAGTTTCGTGCGCTCGTGGGCCCAGAAAGGGATCGAACAGTACGCGGAGGAGAAGGGGTATCAGAAGATCACTGCCGAGGTGATGGATGAGGCGAGGGACCGCTTCGGCATGTAGGCGGCATCTATGGGGTCCCTGGGGCTGCTCAACCTTTCCCTCCACCTGTTCGCCGCTTTCACCTGGATCGGCTCTTCCGCTTTTTTCAGCCTGCTCTGGCTACCCCCGGTTCGCAGAAGCATCGATCCGGCCTCCTGGGAGGAATTGCTGCTTCGCCTTGGAAGACGGTATCTCCGATGGTCCTGGCTGGCCATCGAACTCCTGGTGCTGACAGGGATATTCAACCTCTTGAGGGTAGGGGTTGATATCGGATTTGCCTTCCAGCCGGCCTTCCTCAGACGCCTCACCGGCAAGCTCCTGATCGTCTCGGCCATGATCGGGATCCAGATCGGATTGAGCCTTGCCTGGATGCCGAGACTCGCGAGAAGCCCCTCTGCTGAAGGCGCAAAGCGCCAGGTGCGGCGCGGCCTTATCGCCACCAGCGTCGGAGGGGGGGTGGCCCTGTGGCTCGCGATGATGCTCCACGGATAGGCATCACCGCAGGAGCGGGTAGAGCGAACAAATGCGTCGGCATGGATGAAGAGGCATGGGGGGAGCGAACCCGCTCGGCACTGCTCGGGGCAGGCTCCGCGCTCTCAAGAGACCGGGATCGGTTCGCGCGGTTCCAGCCGCTCGCAGCGGCAAGGTGCGCGAGGGCGGCCCAGCCGCCGGAAAACACATGCTACGGGACTTCTAGGCTGGAGTCCGAAGGCGGGGTCAGGCGAGGGAGATTCGATGTTCCCCGAGGATCTGTCGAAGGCGCTGCCCGTTGATCAATTCGAGCGGCGGCCCCTCGATGAGTTTCGGAACCTCCTCGGAGAAGAAACCGGTTGTGATAAAAATCCCCTTGGATGCCCCCTCGGCACGAACGGTATCGCTCAGGGCGATGATCCGGGTGGAGTTGATCGGCTCATCGGGTGGCGCCAGCAGGCAGTGAACGATGTAGTCGCCGCCGGTGATCGGTTGAGGGTTGACAGCGGTGATGTCGATCTGCCCCTGTTTGTTGCTGTTGAAGGAGTTGATGATTAAGCCCATCTGCTCCAGGAGGCGGATGCAGAGACGCTCGAACTGCTCGGGAGCGAGTCGCTCGAGTCGCTGTTGCTCTGCGCCTCTGGGTTGATAATACGCCTTCTCGGCGGCCACCGGCGACGAAGAACGAGTGATCAAGAGAATCAAGGCAACGCCGACCAGGATGGCAATCGTGACCAGGATGAACACGCGTTCGGCTCCTCAGGGATCGGGCGCGCAGATCGGAGGCATCGACGCGAAAGGCCTACTTGTACATCTCCCGGAAGATCTTGTCCTTCTGCCCTTTTTCGATGAGGCGGTCATTGGCAAACGCCTGCCTCATGGCGAGCCCCAAGCAGATTAAGACAAGCACCAGCATTCCGATGATCGGGATGTTGTCCGGCTGGGTTGCGATTGTCAAGAACTGTTCCATTGAGCTCCTCCTTGCGACGAGATTGTAGCACCCGCACTCGAGATTGCAAGCCTTTTGTCTGGAGGCCCACGTGGGGTACCTGGGGAAGGGATTGCAGCTTTTCGGCATGCTCAACCTGATGGTCGGTCTGTACATCGGGTTTACCGACGAGCACGGGATGTGGACGGAACTCTATCTGCTCGGCATTGGAAGCGTTCTCTTCTTCCTCGGGCAGCTCCTCGGAGGAAGGGGAAAAGAAGGGTGAGGCGGAGGGCGTGGAGGTCGATTCTGGTCTTCGCGGCGATCTCGCTGCTCACCAAAGGTGCCTCGGGCGCACTTTCACTGTCGGATCGTCCCGATGAGCCCGATCGGCAGTACCGCCTTGGTGTGCGCCTGCAACACGAGGGACACACGGCTGAGGCGATAGAAGCCTTCCGCACCTGCCTTCGACTCGACCCCACGCGTGCCCAGGTCTATGCGAGGCTCAAAGAGGCGTACAGTAGAGTTGGAACGGCTGATCAGTTGCTTGCGGACCTCAGGGAACGGGTGGACCGGGACAGCACCGACTTCGTGTCATCGAATCTGCTCGGCGTCCTCTATGCCAGGCAGGGGCATTGGTCCGAGGCGATGGACGCCTTCGAACGGGCGGTGCAACGTGAGCCCCGGGACGTTGATGCGTGGACCAACCTTGGATGGCTTTCGTCGGAGTTGAAACAGGTCGATAAACCTCGTGAGGCATTCCGTCGAGCCCTTGCCCTCGATCCCCGCTATGGGCGAGCGCACGCCGGGATGGCCGGCCTCCACGCGGAGCAGGGTGACTTTGACAAGGCCATCGAAGAGTACCAGTTCGCGCTCTCGGTTGACCCCGATAATCCGGCCTACCTGTTCGATATGGGGTGGGCCTACTACCGCAAGGGGATGACCGATCGGGCTCTTGAGATCCTGACGCGGGCTTCGGCCCTCAGCCCCGACGATCCTGCAGGGCTGGCGAAGATCGGCTGGGCGCGGTTTCGACGGAAGGAGTACCGGGCGGCAATCGAGGAGTTTCAGCATGCACTGCGTCTGCAGCCGACCTATACCTTCGCTCGGTTCGGGTTGGCACGGGCGCTTCAGGGGGAAGGGCGGGGCGATGCCGCAATGGAGGAGTACAAGCGGGCTTGGCGGGAGAGCAAGAACGATGTTTACCTGATCTATCTGCTCGGTTTCTACCTTCAGCGAAGCCTCTGGATCATCGTCCTGGCGGTCTTCTCGGGGATGATCGTCACGCTGATCTGGCTCCTGCGGCGCAGGGCCGTGCCGGAGTCCTCCCATCCTGCACGGGAAGGGTGACGTCGGGAGTCATCCCTCACGCCATTCGGGCGATTAACCTGGGATCCAACTGCTTGGCCTGCATCGCCCGCTTGAGTTCGTGCACCTCCTTGATCACCCGCCAGCACCGAGAGATCGCAAAGATGGTGAAGAGGCCGAAGAGGCCGGCTATCATCTGAAACGAGAGGAATGGGATCAGGCTCTCCGGATTCAGGAACGCTTGGACCATTTCGGACAAGCCAGGCTTCGGACTCGTCAGGAGCGAATCGATGCGAACGGTTTGGAGGGAGAGAACACCACAGAGAGCCGAGATCAGGCCGGTCACCGCACCGCCGGCGGCGAGCTGCATGAACCTTTGGCGCTTACCCCGATACTGGGGGATGAACTGGGCCCGACCTACCGCTTGAAGCAGGCCTTGCGCCAGATCGTGCTTCTGGCGAAGGGTCATCCCCTTTTTCTCCAGTTCAGACACCACGTACACGTCCTTTCCGAACTCGACCGCCACCTCCTTTTTCAGGCGCCTTCCTGCCTCTTCCGCCTCAGAGAATGCCGCGACATCGAATGGTCGAGAGCCCCCCAGCATCTCCATGAGCTGATAGAGCAGGGCGTGAAGCCGCCGGTATTCATCCGGATCCATCGGCTTGGGGGGCGGTGGGGCCGGCTTGGCAGCAGGTTTTGCGGCTGGCGCGGTCGCAGCGGGGGCCGCGGGAGCTGGCTTGGGCGGAGCCGGGGCTGCTGCCGCCTCGGCGACAGTGGCGGCGGTCGCCTGCGTTGTGACAGGCGGAGCTGCAGGCTTGGGGGCGGCCGCAGCTACCTCGGCCACAGTCGCCGTAGCAGCATGGGCCGTGGCCGGCACCGCTGTAGGCTGGGGCGGGGCCGGGGCCGAGGGCGATTCAACCACGGCCGAAGAGGTTGCGTGAGCTGTGGCGGTTGCAGGCTCGGGGGGCGCCTGAAGCTTATCAGCAGGTGTAGCCGCTGCGGGTGGCGGCTTGGCCGCCACGTCGGGCTGGCCCTTCCAGCTCCAGTGGGTTGAGCCCTCGGCAACACCACCGGATCCGACCTCGCTCTTGCTCTTCGCGGCCTTGACGCCTGCATTCTCGGCAAAATAGTCGATGGCTTTTTGCGTGAAGAACTTCCATTCCGCGGGAACCTGGGCCTCCGGAAAGATCGCACTGACCGGACAGACCGGCACGCAGGCATCGCAGTCGATGCATTCGTGCGGATGGATGAAGAGCTGGTCTTCGTTTTCGTAGAAGCATGAGACCGGGCAGACCTCCACGCAGGCGCGATCTTTGGTCCCGATACAAGGCTCGGCAACGACGTAGGCCATCTCTTCCTCCCATGGAAATTTCGTTGACCATACTACACATCCCGCATCCATGGGGCAAGCAAAAACCGCCTCGATATTCCCCAACTCGGCTCGGTCATCGCCGGTTCTGTGTCTGTGCAATCGGTCTGTGAATGATCGCCCTGCTTTGATTCCGCTGAATACTCTACTCGAGAACAGAGATAGGTTGCCAACGCCCCGAATTATCTGTCATTGCGAGCACCCAAAGGGTGCCTGGCAATCTAAGAGCCAAAAGGCCAGATTACTTCGTTTCGCTCGCAATGACGATTCCTATCTCTATTCTGGGCCGCTATTTTTCCCTTGACAACACACTAGATATTGTTGTATTAGACAATCCCACGCACAAAATATGGTATTCTTCCGAGCTCGACAGGCGCGTCACGTCGGTTCAAACCTTGGTTGGGTTATGCTGGCCAATGCTTGTGGGCAACGGCAGGGTCCTGGGCACGTTGACAGGTCCTCGAACACCCGAGGGTATCGCCGCAGTCGTCAGAAGTGCAAGGACCAGGACATGCTGACCCGCATACTCAGTGCTTAGCCCGACGCGACACTGCTGTAGAGGACGTTGATAATGAAAGATGTTTTTCTAGTGTACCTTGGCGATCAGGTCAAGAAGTATAGGACCGAATATTCCCTCACGGAGGGAAAAGCCTTCGGTCTCTGGTACGCGGTCGATAGCCTTGAGTTGCAAGAAGACGAGGCATATGAGGCTGTCTCGTTCGACGGTGGTAACGACAAGGACATAGACTTTTTCCATGTTGATCAAGAAGCTGAACGAGTCTTGATCGCACAACTGAAGTTCAATGCGAAGGGGCAATACAAGGGACGGAAGGGCGAGCTGCTCGGCCTCATTCACACCTCTGATTGGCTAAAGGATCCGGAATCACTTGAACGCGAGGGTCGCGCGGACCTTGCAGCTGCTGCTCAGGATTATAAGGATGCTACCGGTCATGGCTTCTCGGTCGAGTACATTTACGCATACTGCGGACCACCGTACAAAGACGTTGATGATGCAGCCCGGCAATTCAACGTTTCCGAGGCAGGGAACGTTCCGTCCAGATCGTGCCGAGTGGTTCATCTGGAAAGTCTAATTGCAGAACACAACGAACGTATTAATCAAACCACCAGAATTGGAAACGCCGCTCTCAAGGTGATTCCCACCATGTCATTCGAGGAGAAGGGTGGATTCGGTAAAGCGTTTGTTACTACTCTCACTGGAACTCAACTCCGAGAACTTTACTCCAACCATGGCGACCGTCTCTTTGATCGAAACGTTCGATTGTTCCTCGGCGCACGCAAAGGAGGGGTCAATGCTGGTATTCGTGGCACGATTGATTCGGAGAATGATAGGCCCAACTTTTGGGCATACAACAACGGTGTTACCTTTGTGTGCGACTCCTACAACATTGCAGGTAAGACTCTTACTCTAAATAACTTCAGTATCGTTAACGGCTGCCAGACCACCGTCACCATCGCAAACTCGCCTCCGACATCTGTTAGGCAGGTTCGCGTGCTGGCGAGGTTCATTGCCGCCCCTGAACGAGCAATCGATCCTATTATTCGCTATACCAACTCGCAGAATCCAATTCGCTTGTGGGATTTGACTGCTCAGGACAAGCTACAGAAAAAGCTCAAACGCGAGCTGGCACAATTGCCAACGCCATTCCTCTACGTCCTCAGAAAAGGCGAAACGCGACAACTTCCACCGCCCGAACGCAAGAAATTCAAGCGCGTTGGTGCGGGTGGATTGCGGGCGATTCCTTACGATCTTGCAGCGCAGTGCCTGGCAGCCTTTCGCGGTCTGCCTGCAATCGCCTATAAGGACAAAGGGCGAGTATTTTCATCACACTACGACGATGTCTTTCCTGACCAGATTCGTGCTGAAGAGCTCGTGCTGGTGTGGCAGGCTGCCTCCGTCGCCGCCACGGTGGTCAAGAGAGAGTTGGAGCAAGCGGTTCAAGATCAGCAGCTTGGTCGTGTCGCAATCCTCAAACGGGGTGCGAAATTTTTCGTTCTCGCCGCTATGGCTATCATTCTCCACGAACGGAATGGAAAGACTTTTCTGAACAAGCTCAAAGCAGACGTTGCTATTAGTAAAACAACTGAAACACGGCTAAGGAACTACGCAACGATTGCGCTCGAGTGGTATGTCGAAGCTATGCAGGAACTGGTTGATGCAGGAAATGAGGTTACAACACTTGTGCGCAGTCAGGAGTGGTGGATGAAAATCCGGGAGAGGATTCAATCCAAGTGGAAAGTGTATAGCCTAGCGAAAAAGGTCGTAGAAGATTCGCTTCCGAGGTTATGAGTGGAAGAGAGCAGGCTCGGCGCTGCAGCCGACGCGCTCCAGCATCCGCTGCGCCCCCGCTTCCGGCAGCGGGTGACGCCCAGTGTGGGGCAAAACTGAGAACCATGAGCAATCAGATCAGACTGATTCATCCCATCTATCTCGACGTTCCGATGCTGGTCTCTTTCGCGGCAGCAGTTGAGGGCGGGGTCTCGTTTGGCGCAGAAGTAACCCGTGAGCGAACATCCGCCTTGACAACGGAGGCGGGTGGGTCTGCCAAGTTCGGGCTAAGCGCGCTCTTCGGTCGGTTCTTCGATGCGTCGGTTTAAGCCGACGTATCCCAAGAGCGCGCGAACCGTGAGCATTCCCGAGAAACAGAGTCCCGCGGCCATACCGAAGCGTCTGTCGCCATCTTGCTCTACGACCGCCTCACGCGCGACGGTGGCTATATCGTTCAGCCGAGGCAGCTGGACGATCTTCAGAATCTGGCACCTGGGGCGCTCATCGAATTGGCTGGGACGATTGAGAAAAACGCCGTCGATACCGTCATTGATTACATCGATGCAGTCGATATCTTGAGTAGCCTCGCGCTCCAAACACAACCGCAACGTCCAGCCGGCGGGAAGCACAAGGGGGTTGCTGGCTCTGGACCCACGTCCCCCCTGAGGACGATTCGCGATACCCTGGACAAAGACCGGAATCGAACGCCAATATCTAACGTACTTCTTCGTTGCTCTGAGCCGACGGGGTGCACGGCAGTGGTAACGCTTCGTACGGCGAATCTTCGCGATCTGACCATGAGCGAGCTTCACAAGAACAGCGTCCGCGTACTTGGAAAGGTCACACGCGTGATCCCTAAGGGAGCGACGATGAGTGCGTTCGAGAATTACGGGATGGCGCTTCTCAAGCCAGAAAAGCTTGAAACAGTTTTCGCGCAGATATCTGCGAATGAAGAGGCGCGCGCTGAATTCAGCGAGGTCCAGGTTCCCGGACCGGTTGTACAGGTGCTTCCACTCATGGTCTTCGTATAGTCTGCCTATCAACGGCATGCAGCTGACGCCACTTCGCGCCGCGGCTGATGCTGAGTCGTGTTAGGTGCCTTCATCATGCCTTGGTACAGAACAGTAGTGGAAGGGATATAGTGGTTTGACTATTCGTGACTTTTTTCAAAAGGTACAATGGAAATGGCACCGGCGGAGTCGCCGGAAATAGGGGAGGACACGATGGCGGGCGTATCGAGTTCTTCGGCTTCTCGAGGGATCGAAGAGACCGTGGGCGTTGCGCAAGCGCTTGGTGAGCGACCGGCCAAGACCGGCCTGTGGAGTGAGTCGGCCCTCCGCGTCCTCAGGGAGCGGTACCTGAGACGGGACGCCACCGGCGTGAAGGAGACGCCGGAAGAGATGTGTTGGCGCGTGGCGGCCGCCATCGCCAAGGCCGAGGAGCGATGGGGGAAGAGTTCGGCTGAGGCCCGCACGATCGCCGAGTCGTTCTATGATGTGATGGTCGAGGGAAAGTTCATCCCCAATTCGCCCACGATGATGAACGCCGGCAAAGACAACGGCCTCCAGTACTCGGCCTGCTTTGTCCTGCCGATCGAGGACTCGATGGAGGGGATCTTCGAGGCGGTGAAACGCGCGGCAATTATTCACAAAAGTGGGGGCGGCACGGGTTTTGCGTTTTCTCGGCTGCGGCCGAAGGACACGCTGGTGAAATCGACGAGCGGTAAGGCGAGCGGCCCCATCAGCTTCCTTCGAGTCTTCAACGGTGCCACCGAGGCGGTGAAACAAGGCGGGACCCGTCGGGGCGCCAACATGGGGATCCTCAAGGTCGATCACCCCGACATTCTAGAGTTCATCGACTGCAAACTGGACGGAGGGATCACCAACTTCAACATCTCGGTCGCTGCGACAGAAAAATTCATGGACGCATTGGCGAAGGATGAGACCTACGAGCTGTTCGATCCGCATACCAAGCAGGCGACCGGCCGCCTCCGCGCTCGAGAGGTCTTCGAGAGGATCGTCCATGCGGCCTGGCGGACGGGAGATCCGGGGATGGTCTTCATCGACCGGATCAATGCGAGCCCGGCCAATCCGGTCCCGCAGGACGAGGTGATCGAGGCCACTAACCCATGCGGCGAGCAGCCGCTTGGTCCCAACGACGCCTGCAACCTCGGCTCGATCAATCTGGCGACATTCTATCTCCCATCGATCCCAACAGACGCCAAGGCGGCGGAGCGGATCGATTGGGTCGGGCTGGAGCAGGCGGTCCGGACATCGGTCCGCTTCCTGGACGACGTCATCGAAGTGAATCCCTACCCACTTCAAGACATCATCGACGAGGTTCGGAACAACCGACGGATCGGTCTCGGCGTCATGGGTTGGGCCGACCTGCTCCTCGAGCTGGGCATTCCATACGACAGCGACGATGCCCTCAAGCTTGGCGAGGAGACCATGGGCTTCATCCAGCGGATCGGCCACGATGCTTCGGAGAAGCTGGCAGTGGAGCGGGGGCCGTTTCCGCGCTGGCCTCGGAGCATCTACAAGGACAAGACACCGCTCCGCAACTCGACCGTGACCACTATCGCGCCGACCGGGACGATCAGCATTATCGCCGGCTGCTCCTCCGGGATCGAGCCGATCTTCGCCGTCGCGTTCAGCCACATCGTTGGCGACCGCCACCTGACCTTCATCAACCCAATCTTCGAGGAGGTCGCCAAGCGGCGGGGGTTCCACACCGAGGAGTTGATGCAGCGCGTGGCTCAGAGGGGGACGGTGCGCGGGCTCGAAGGCGTGCCGGAGGATGTCCAGCGGGTGTTCGTCACGGCCCACGAGATCGACCCCGCGTGGCACGTCAAGATGCAGGCGGCGTTTCAGAAGCAGACCGACAACGGCGTCTCGAAGACGATCAACCTGCCCAATTCAGCGACGCCAGAGGAGATCGCGAAGGCGTATCTGATGGCGCATGAGCTTGGTTGCCTGGGGATCACTGTCTTTCGCGACGGCTGCAAGGATACACAGGTCCTCCACCTCGGCACGGGCGGCAAGACAGAGCAGAAGGACGGCGCGCAACTCCCGAGGAGTGCAGAGTCCGTCGGACAAGCCCCCCTGGCTGCTACGGGGGCGCGGCAGGAGGAGAGATTGAAGGTCAAGCCTCGGCCCCGAACGGTGAAGGGCGTGACCTACCGTGCTGAGACGCCGCTGGGAGTCGCATACATCACCGTGAACCAGAGCGGCGAGGGTGAGCCATTCGAGGTCTTCGCGAATGTGGGAAAGGTCGGCAGCGACACGTCCGCCGTCTCAGAGGCGATCGGTCGGCTGGTCTCGTTAATCCTTAGACTGCCGTCGCCGATGTCGCCCAG
>JBGQJI010000041.1:0-17090 GCA_041498975.1 Methylomirabilis sp. (SeqCode) | reverse complement strand
TCACGGCATCGCCTCCGCGCGGGCGCGCGCCGGGAACGGCGGGATCTTGAGGTCGATCTCCCGCAGGACAAGCGGAGCATCCGGCGCATAACGAAAGGAGAGGTTGCGGAACTCGATCTCCCCGAGGATCTCAGCGACTTGGATCGTCCCGGGGTCCGCATATCCTTGCGCGACCGGGGTATCCATAATCTCCAGGAGGCGCGCGAGGGCGGCCGATCCCCGCTGGTAGAGGTTGATCACGTACCCCACCGCCATAACCGGCCAGGTGAGCATGGCCAGGTAGCCAAAGAACGCCACCAGCTCGCCGAGCGTCATCGTCCCCAGGGCGACCTTTCGGCCGCCGAGCCACAGGACCACCACTGCGGCGATGCCTGACAAGACGCTCATCACCGGCCAGACATAACCCCAAAGCTTGACCAGATCGAGGTTCTTGACCAGGTACTCCCTGCTCAGCTCCTCGAAGCCCCCCTTCTGGTTTTCTTCCTGGGCATAGGCCTGGACGACCCGGATGCCTGCGAGGTTCTCCTGGACGAACGTACTGAGGGTGCTCAGGTGCTGCTGGACATCCCGGTACCGGTAGAAGATCCGGTTGCCGAAGACGAGCACCAGGGCTGTGATCCCGGGCAAGGGGAGCAGGCTCCAGAGCGTGAGTCGGGGATCGATGACCACCATCAGAGCCAGGCTGCTGGAGATCACGACGATGGCGTCGATGGTGGCCATGGCGCCCACGCCCACCATCTCGCGGAAGGAGACCATGTCGTTGGTCAGCCGCGACATCAGGTCCCCCGTCTTGGTGTGCTGAAAGTACGCCAGCGGCAGCCGCTGCAGGTGGGCGAAGATGGCGTTCCTGAAATCCCATTCGATGTGCCTGGAAAACCCGAAGATGTGTGTGCGCCAGAAATACCGGAACAGCCCCTGGAAGCAGGCGGCCAGCACAATCAGTGCAGGATACTTCCAGAGAGCGATGTCGCGCCCTGCGCCGGCGAGAAATGCATCGAGGGCATCCTTGGTCAGCCAGGGGATGGCCAGCCCGCAGGCGTCGGTGACGACCAGGGCAGCCAGCCCGATGAACAGGAGCCTCCGATGCTGATTGATGTAGGGTCGAATCCTGGCGAACTTCTCGAAGATCTTACGCCTCCTCACTCAGATCCAGATTCCCCTCTCCCCCACACACTGGGGAGGGATTCACCATGGTCGCCATTGTAGCCGATCCTTCTTGCCACTCACCACGAAAAACTTGCAGAAATAGGATGCGAAATGATCGGGGTTGCCGAAAGGCAAAGGCGAAGCGTCGCCCTTGACGTTGTACAATTCGCTTCCCCCCTCAACCTCCCCTTCGCTCGCCTGAGTGTGTCAAAGGCTCCCCACCGGGGAGAGGTAAGGGATGAGGGGCGGCAGCAGACTCTTCCTTGAGGGAGCTGTGCGATGGGCTCAGTCGAGCGAAGGTGCCGGTGGGGGTGCTAGCTCGCGCTCATGGATCATTCGAGCTGGAGTTGCTCTGGCTGGTAGCCGACGTGGGCGACCGGCCTCAAGAGCTCACCGCGAAGCCGTTGTGGCGCCAGCCGTCGAGACCTCCGGCAAGCGGCCGGACCCGGCTGATCCCCCGCCGCCTGAGCAGCAGCGCCACCCTGGCGCTGGTGGCTTCGTTGGGTCACGTGCAGTAGAGGACGACATCGCGGTCGCGGGGGATTTCGTGGTGGCGCCGCTCCACCTCCTCTGGAGGCAGCCGCAATGCACCGGGGATGGTGTAAGGCTCGCCCTCGAAGTCCAGCGAGTGACGCAGGTCGACGATCATGACATCTTCGCCCTCGTCGAGTCTTCGCTTCAGCTCCTCCGGGGTGATGCGTGCTATGCGCAACTGACGCAGAAAGCGATGACGCTGGGCATATTTCCAGAGGATGTACACCGCGAGGCATCCTGCCAGGATCCCCGCCAGCGACGCGCCCATCAGGAGGGCGTATGCTGCAAGTTGCTCGAGCTGACCGCTGAACAGGTAGCCTATTCCGGCGAATGCACCCGCCCAGATGAGTGCCCCGAGGCTATCGAACAGCAGGAAGCGGTGCAGGCGCATGCGGAATATTCCCGCCAGCGGTGGCGCCGCGGTACTCAGACCCGGGATGAACTTCGCCACCAGGAGCGAGCGAGCGCCGTGCCGGGCAAACACCTCCTCTGTTCTCCTGACACACGAATCGGGCTCCAGCGAGATCCGGCAGAGCAGGTGCAAGACGCGGCGGCCGCGGCGCCGCCCGATCTCATACCAGGTGACGTCGCTGAGCAGCGACGCAAGGACCGCAACCCCGATCGCGAGACCCAGATTCAATCGGCCGCTGCCGCCCAGCGCCCCGGCAGCAAACAGAAACGGGACAGCGGGTAGCGGCAGACCGATCTGCTCCGCCAGCACCCAGACGAACAGCACGATGTACCCGTGCCGAAGCAGGAAGTGAATCGCGTCATCCATGGTCAAGAACCAGATAGGCTGGGCTGATTACCCATCGTCGAATGCGTCTCTTGAACGAACGGCACTCCCCCCCTGTCATTGCGACCACCCAAATGGCCTGCCCTGAGCCGAGTCGAAGGGTGCGTGGCAATCCATGCAAGAGAATGTGATGTGTTCGCGCTAGACCGACTCGCCTTCCAGAAACGCGCGGAGCATCCATGCCATTTTTTCATGTCGTTCCATCAGCCCGGTCAGGAAGTCGCTCGTACCCAGATCACGGTGCTTTTCAGCACACGATTCGAGGTCTTTTCGCAACTGACGGATGATCTCCTCATGGTCGCTGAGAAGGTTTGCAATCATGTTGCGGGCCTTCGGGTCCTGGCCGGCCTGCTCCTTGAGCCTCGTATGACGGGAGAATTCCGCCAAAGTCCCCATGGATCTTCCGCCGAGAGTGCGCGCCCGCTCGGCAACTTCATCCACTACCTCATTCAGCTCGGTATACTGCGCCTCGAAGAACTTGTGCAGGTCGTTGAACTGGGGTCCGACGACGTTCCAGTGGTAGTTTCTCGTCTTCGTATACAGCACGTATTCATCCGAGAGCAGGGCATTGAGGATCTTGACAACCGATGCGCGATCCTTGTCTGCGAGCCCGATGTTCGGCTTCATTGTGTGTTCCTCCTTTTGTTATGGCGTGGTTATTACGGATTGTGCCCCATCGCCTTACGCTTCGCACTAAGAGGCACGTTAACCCCAATCCGAAATTAATGGGCCTGCGATGTCTGGCTAGCCAGCGGGTGGCGCGGTGAGCGGGCGCCCCCGGCGCCCGCCGCGGAAGGGCCCCACTGGGGGATGGGTGGAGCGAGGACGACGGGGGCTGATCACTGCGACAGGACCCGCTGGCCACGCTACCCACCCCACTGGATATGTTCGGATCGGGGTTAACTGAGATCGAATAGCAGCACTTCCGCCGCGTCGTTTGCGGTGATCTCGACGACTGCTTCGTCGCTGACCCCGGCCCCATCCCCTGCCTGGAGCGGGATGCCGCCAAGCATCAGCGAGCCACGCGCCGCCTGCAGCCAGGCGTGCCGACCGGGCTTCAGTTGATACACGACCCGGTCTCCTGGGGCCAGCCTGGCGGCAAGGACCTCGACATCCTGATGAACCGTCACCGCTCCATCACGGCCGCCCCTCGCAGCAATCAGTCGCCATGTCCCAGGCCCGCCTCCGATCTCAAAGGATCGCTGTTCATAACTGGGGCTCAGGCCCGTCTGCTCCGGCACGATCCAAATCTGCAACAAGTGCACGGGCTCGCTCTGCGAATGGTTATATTCGCTGTGGCTGATGCCGGTGCCGGCGCTCATCCGTTGCACGTCGCCAGGGCGGATCACCGATCCATTGCCCATGCTATCCTTGTGCGCCAGGGCGCCCTCGAGGACATAAGTGAGGATTTCCATATCTCGATGCGAATGCGTGGGGAAACCCGCACCGGGCTTGACGCGATCTTCATTGATCACCCGCAGGTGACGAAACCCCATGTGTTTGGGATCGTAATAGTCGGCAAAGGAGAATGTGTGGTACGTATCCAGCCAGCCATGATTCGCATGGCCACGCTCATTGCCTGGTCGGATCCTGATCATTCTGTCCCTCTACACGGAACCTCGATCGGTTGCTGCCTCCGCCGCCAGCTGCCGTTGGAAGGCAAGGGTCTTGCCTCCCAAGGGCACACCCGTTGTGTCAGTTCGTCTCGTCGTGGAACTTGGCAGACCAGTGTGAGCCGTCGCAGAATGGTTTGTTCTTCGACGCCCCGCACCGGCACAAGGCATAGTGCTCCCGCGAGGGCGGCTGCAAGCCCGACACACCCTTTATCTCGATGCCGCCATTGACGTGATACGGGCCATCCTTGGAGACGGCGATCATCGACTCGCGATCCTGATCGCGGTGCTCCACACCGCCCATCGAGTAACTCAGCGCCCCGGAAGGACACTGCCTGATGGTCTCGATGATCGCGCGTACATCCGCTCCATCGGGATCGATCCATGGCTCCGCGCGCAGGCGAAACACTGACTTCAACCGGTCGGTGCAATAGCCGGCGTGGGAACAGATCGTCCGATTATCGTGGATGGTGATGGTCTTGCCCACATAATCCTTCCGTCGGTGAATGTCCTTGTCGCTCTGGCGCTCGCTGGAGAAGCCGATTTTCGCGTGAGTCCCGTCACAGAACGGCTTCTTGGAGGACGCGCCGCACCGGCACAGGGCGATGGTTGCCTTCGTGGGCAGGGTCTCGCCCTTGGAATTCTTAAAGCGCTCGAGCCGCTCAACGAGATACGGTCCGTTCGGAGAACAGGTGATGGTCGGCCGATCACTCCCCTTGTCATCTGCCATTCTTCTTCCCCCCCACCCCTCCGCACTCGCAAGTTGAAAGAGTTGAAAGCCAGATGGACGTCATGTTGGTTTACGCGCGAGGGTCTCGCCTGAAGCGTCTGGATGATGCGGAAGCTCTCGAGAGAGCCCCGCGTCCTCCGACACGCCTAGCGCTATTGCCGCCCAGTCCAGTTCGTCACGACCTTTCGCGATGGCGGACAGAAACCTGTCATGGAGCAGGCTGCCGAGCGGCATGGGCATTGCGCTCGAGGCCGACGTCTGCAAGACTAAGTCGATGTCTTTCAGGCCCAGCGATAGCTTGAAGCCCGCCGGCTCGTAGCGCTGCTGCGCGATCGCCTTCCCGTAGTTCTGGTAGATGGGGCAGGCAAAGATTGTCTGGCCCAGCATGTCGGCGATCCGGCGACGATCGATCCCGTTCTTCTCCGCCAGGGTCAGGGCCTCTGCCATCGCCTCCATGGCGGAGGCGATCAGGAAGTTGCCGGACAGCTTAACGACGTTCGCCGCCCCGGGATCCTCGCCAAAGTCATACATGGCCTGGCCGAGGGCGTCCAGCACCGGCCGGACGCGATCCCTGGCCGATTGTCGTCCTGAGAGACAGATCCACAGCTTGCGCGCCGCCGCAGCCTCCGGCCGACCGAAGACCGGTGCCGCCAAGTAGGCCACCCCATAACGCTGATGATCCTCGGCGAGTTTGCGCGCCGTCGCCGGCGACACGGTGCTCATGGACAGGTGGATTCCGCCCGGCCCTAGCCGCTCCGGGAGACCTTTGCCGCCGGAGGCCACCTCCTCCAACGCTCTGTCGTTGGAAAGCATGGTGATGACCATGCCACCGGGTTCGGCGACTTCACTTGGGTGGGAAACCGACACCGCCCCTTGAGCGATCAAAGGCGCCGTTCTCTCGGGCGTCCGGTTGTAGACCCGGAGCGTGTAGCCAGCCTTCAAGAGGTTGATGGCCATCGGCAGGCCCATGCGTCCGAGACCAACAAACCCTATGGGTTCATTCATCTGACCGCTCCTCTGATCGCTCTGGCATCTCGCCTGATAACATTACGCCTCACCTCTTCGGCCCAGCTTCCGGCACAGCCGATCGAGCGTTTCCTGTTCACGTTTCGTAAGGGTGCTCATGTCCTCCACAATGGCTGCCACATGGCGCGGCAACATGTCGCTGATCAACCGACGTCCCTTCTCCGTCAGACGAACGGTCACGAATCGGCGGTCCTTCCCCTCGCGCTCTCGTTTCGCAAGGCCCCGTTTTTCGAGATTGTCAACGACCATCGTAATGTTGCCGCTACTCGTAAGAAGCTTATCGCCCAGGTCACGCTGGCACATCGGGCCGAGGTGAAGGAGGGCTTCGAGCGCGCCAAGCTGACTCGCCGTCAAGCCGGCAGAGGCCAGATGGGGACTCAGCCGAGAGGTCACCGACCCGGCCGCACGCATCAACTTGATGTAGGCGTCCAAAGCCCTGACTTCGTCCTTCGTCCCCTGATAGTGAGTACCCATGCCTCTCTCAGGATTAAATCGTTTAACATCAAAATATTATCCCTGTTCGCGTTTGTCAAGGAACAAGAGTCATGATCAGCCGAGAGGACAATAAGATCGGCAGGGAGTTACCACAAAGGGGAAGAGGGGAGGAGGCCGGCGGGTTAGTTCCAGACCCCCGGGATCCGGGTGCGGCAGGTCGGGCAGGCGCCGTCCTTCAGGACGTTTTTGAGGATGGTGTAGCCGTACCGCTCAATGAGCAGGGTCTGGCAGGATGGGCAGCAGGTGTTCTCGTAGGGGCCGACGCGTCCCGGGAGGTTGCCGGCATAGACGTAGCGAAGGCCGGCCCCCTTCCCAATCTCGGCGGCCCGAAGCAGTGCGCTGGCCGTGGTGTTGGCGCGGTCCTGCATCTTGTAATCCTGGTGAAACGCCGTGACATGCCAGGGGAGATCCGGGGAAATCGAGGTCAGGAACTCGGCGATCTGGGTCAGCTCTGCTTCCGAGTCGTTGAAGCCCGGGACAACCAGCGTGACGATCTCCACCCAGAATCGCTTCTCCACCAGCAGTTTGATCGTCTCCAGGACGTGCTCCAGCACCCCGCCCAACTTCCGGTAGTTGGCATCGTTGAACCCTTTGAGATCGACCTTGTACAAGTCTACCCACGGCTTCAGGTATTCGATTACCTGAGGGGTGCCGTTGCCGTTGCTGATATAAGCGGTCTTCAGACCATGCCGCTTTGCCACACGGAAGATCTCGACGGCCCACTCACTGGTGATCAGCGGCTCGTTGTACGTGCTGGCGACGATCGGCGCGCCGTAGTGTTCAGCCGCCGCGACGAGATACTCTGCCGACACCATCTGGGGAGGGCTTTGCGCCTGGGGATCGCGCAGCGCCTGCGAGGTGAGCCAATTCTGGCAGAACCCGCATTTATAATCACATCCGAGCATGCCGAAACTGAGGGCGAGAGATCCGGGGAGGGCATGGAAGAACGGCTTCTTCTCGATAGGATCGCACTGCAGAGCGCCGACATAGCCGGCAGGGACATACAGGACGCCGCCCCTGTTGAATCGGACCTTGCACACCCCCGGTCGGCCCTCCGGGATCAGGCAGCGGTGGCCGCACGAATAGCAGCGAACCCGCTGGTCGGGGAGCGTTTCGTACAGCTCCCCCTCTCTGGTCAGGCGGGTCAGGATGTCGCCGAGCGTCATGACGTCCGGCATGACTTCACTCCCACGGGCCGAAAGAGATCAAGCGCCTTTCTGAAGGAAGTATACCGGCAGCCGAAGCGCCTCGCAAGGTGATCCAAGCTCGACCATCGTCGCCCGATTCAAGTCCCCCGTGCTTCCTCCGTGTCGATCAGCGCGCGCAACAAATCCGTTTCGCTGATGATGCCGACCACCTCCCCCTCCTTCAAGACCGGAAGCGCCCCGATTCGCCGATTGAGCAGGAGCTGCGCAGCCTCCGCGATTGGGGTCTCCGGCGTCACGGTGATCACCTTCTTGGTCATAATCTCTTTCACCTTCAGCTTTTCGAGGAGGTAATTGATCTCAAAGATGGACAGACTCGTGGCAGGAGAGGGGCGCACAAGCCGGAAATCCCTATCGGTGACGATCCCCAGCAGCTTCTTGCCGTCCACCACAAGCAGGTGGCGAACGGTGCTCTTCTTCATCAAGTAGAGTGCGGCATTGGCCCCCTCCTCCGGCCCGACGGTGACAAGCTTGGTCCGCATGTAGCGTTTAACCAGCATGAGTGCTCCTTTCGCTTCGGTGAAGCTGCGCGATCAATCTCTCGCCCACCGAGGCATCCTCTCCCACTAAACCAACGGTACCACGAGATCGGCCCGCCCGACAACTACGTGCCGAGCGTGGATGCCTGGGCCAAGGTGTCCCAGAAGAGGAGTTCATACCCTTGGAGCAGCGCGGCGGCCCGCTCTTCGAGGCCGGGCGGAGGCGTCGCAAAGAGTGTGAAGAAGGCGGCACCCGCGTCCGCAATGCCGTACTTGCTCAACGAATGCCAGCACTCGCTGCCCCGCTCTTATGGCAATGTGACGATGATCAACTCATCGTCCTCGCCCTCTTGGATCTCAAGGTTCCGGCCACTGCCCCCAACGGCAATGATCTCGTGGCCAGGGTTCCCCAGAGCAAGCGGCCTGCAACCCGGACCCCCACACGAATTCCAGAACCCGACGTACCTCGTGGTCGGGGTGCCAGTGTCTGCCCCTTCGACAATAATCAGCCCATCATCGGCGCCGGGGCGGCGAGGGGGCTCAGGCCTTTTGCTAAACCCGCCGTCCTTCCCCTTGCTCACGACGGCGATCCTGCTGTTGCTGAGGCGCACTGGCTGGCCGGCCGGTGCATACATCCCCCCTACCTCCCGGCCACCGGCGCAGGGAGCGCTGGCGATGGCCTGAGGCTGGCCCCTGCACGATTTCGTGCATCTCCGGGATGTTGGAGACTTGCGGGGGGACGCCTGGGAAATCCATCCAGCCACGAAGGTCGGGGCGCGGGACCGGGGGCAGCACTCGTGGTCGCCCCTGCCGTAGAACTGATCCTCAGAGAGCATCTGGAGACTCTGGCGCAGTACGGAGACAGCGGCCTCCTCGGCCGGGCGACCGCGAGAGTGCGCTCATTCAGACTGACCGATGAGCTTATTCGCCCTCATCGTGAGGTCGCGGCCGCTCAGCTCCATGCCGGCCAGCCTGCCGATGTCCCCCCATCCGGCCCCGTTCTCGCTGAGCTCCAGAACCGTTTGCAGGTTCTTTTCGAAAGCCGCCTTCCTTTGCGGCGGCTCGATTTCGCCCAGCAGGATCTGCTTCCTCGTCATGTCGTTCGCCAGGACGAACAGCATGACCGCCTCGCGCGTGGGCATCTCCTCCTCGATCTTGGTCAGGCGGGCCTTGATCGTCTCCTCGTCGATGGCGAACTGCTTGGTGAGATTCTTGAGGATCACCTCACGGGGGAAGCGCTTCTCGGGGGTGGCGTCAGGATGCCTGATCTTCTTAGGGCGCGCCGGCTTGCCCTCTTCCTGCGCCGCCGGCCCCCCTTGCGGCGGCCCCTGCCCCTTCTCTTCCGCCGCCTCGGGCCGCCCTACGGCCTGGGCGGTCCTGGAGTCTGCAGTCTCCCTGGAGTAGAGGCCGGTCGCCTCACATGCCTCAGGGACGAGCCACCCCAGGCCCACGTTGGATCCGACTTCGGCCGGACCCTGGAGGTCGGATTTCCACTCCTCGAACGCGCGCTCCTGAAGACTCTGCGCCGTGGCGAACGAGAGCTCAGGGACCGCCAAGCAGGCCAGTCCGACGAGCAGACATTGCATGAAGAAACCGCCATAGAGTCGCCTGCCACGCATGTCTCTTGCCTCCTTGCCTATGAAGCTCCTGTGGGGAATCCGGCCACGGCGACGTGTGCCTCGATCAAATCCCCCCTCAGCCCCACATCGTGTTCGCCCGTTTCCACCCGCAGGATAGCCAGCGTGTCCGGGATTGCACAATGCCATAACAGCGGAATCACCCTGCGGCGCGGACATTGCCATGTCATCGCTGCCGCCCCTTTCAGGGCAACGTGACGATGACCAGCTCGTGATCGTGCTCCATTTGGTCGCCGATCCTGTAAGCTTGGCCAAACCCTCCCACGACGACGATCTCTTTGCCCGGAGTCCCCAGGGCAAGCGGCTTGCAGCCTGGCCCTCCGCACGAGTTCCAGAACCCGACGTACCTCGTGGTAGGGACGCCATTGTCCGCCCCCTCGATCACGATCAACCCATCATCGACGGCGCCGGGGCAGTTGGGGGGCTGGGGGAGCTTGCTGAAGCCCCCGTCCTTTCCCTTACTCAGGATCACGACCATGCTGTCGCTCAGGCGTACCGGCTGGCTGGAAGGCTGATGCAGGGACTCCCCGTCCTGGGGATCACCGCAAGGAGGGCTGGGGACGGCATCAGGCGGGACCTGAAGCCTCAAGTCGGTCAAATCGCCCGAGCTCGACGCCTTCAGGAGGCCGAGCGGCGTATTGGCGTGTGCCACGCTGTACGCAGCGGTGTGCTTGTTGACTCGCCCGGCCCTCGGACGGTCCCACATGGCCCCCGCTGGGGTTGATGACGGCGCCAGCCTGGGAACCTTGGTCCCCGCATCGGTCAGGAGGAACGCCTGCTGGTCAGTGACGCGTGGGCCATTTACCCAGAAGACGACTTGGGCACAGTTCAAGACCACGCCGACATCCTCTCGGGTCTTGTCGGTCTGCACGAAGCCATGGCCCGTGGCAATGGGAATGCTCACGATGGAGAGCGGCCCTTTCCCGACAGGGCAGGCCCCGTCACTGTCGGAGCCGCTGTCGCTGCCGGCGATCCCACGAACCAGATTCGCCGTGATCAGGACATCTTCTTTGGATCTCGCGCCCGAAGCCTCCTCTTCGAAGAAGGCCACGGTCCCCTGGCTCAGCCGCACCGGACGTCGCACACCCCCGAACCCGGGAAAGGACGTGACCGTCGTGTGGGGCTCGCCAAGGCCTTCAACGACGATGAGCTGACTCGTGACCGGCAGCCCGGTAAAGGGACTTTGAACCGTCACCGCTTCCTGCTCTACCCGATCCTCGGCCACGCCGACGAGGACCACCGCCGAATCGTTCACTCTCAAAGGCCGGCCAGCCGGATTGGCCGTGATAATACCGATCGGCACCCACTGCAGGACGGGCTGCCCTCCCTTCACCAGTTTCAGGACCAAGAGGCCGTCGTCGGCGCTGTTCCGCTTCGTGGCGCCACAGAGCCGATCGGCATCCTCGGGCACATCTCCGCCGATGGGAATGAAGGCGAAATGCCCATCCGCCCCGGGGGAGGCCCACACGACCGTGGTGTCGCTGAGCCTTACCGCCCGGCCTGCCGGGCCTCCGCTCAGGTGGACGCCAAACAGTGAGCCCACGTTCATCGGAGTGACCTTAAGCGCCGCCCGAGGCCTGAGACCGCGTATCACGACAATCCCGTCCTCAGACGCGGCGCGGCAGGGGTCGGCGCTCTGCGTGCTGCCGCGAGAGCGGCCGGTCGTCCGCGAGTTTGAAGCGGACCGCGGCTGGGAGAACACCACGGTGTCGTCATCCACCCGTATCGGATCGGTGCCTTGCAAGAACAAGCAGAGATTGGAGAGGGCCGGATCGGTTTCTACGGTCGCCCCGGGGGCCCCGAGACCTCTGATGATGTAGAGCACATCATCGGCCATCCCGGGACCCTCGCACCCCTCATTATCGGGCCCGAGCCCCTGGATCACGACCGTCGAGTCGTTGACGCGCAGTGCCCTCCTGTCCTCCGCGAGAGGTCCAAGCGGAATGAACTCGCAGGTCCCGGCCGCCGGCCCATAGCAGTGAACCAGACCGTTCGCCCGGTCCCGAAATTCCTTTCCCAGACCCGGGGAGGAGACCACGAACGTAGTCGGGCTAACCCGCACCAGGAGCGCGGAGTCTTCGTTGCCTCCCTCAAGCTCTTCCAGCCAGGTCGTCTGGGGGACGAATCCGATCTCCAACCTCGAAGTGGCATTGGCGGTTCGCCTGACAAGGCTGTCCACCGACACGACCGCTGCGAGAGCGGGCGATGACCCTACGACGAGCAACCAGGCCACAAGAAGCACACGTCTTTTCAAGATACACCCTCCATCGCTACCACTCGATCAGCTCGCGCGGGACGGCCGGCCGCTCCGCGCGCCTGACGCCTTTTCGCAACTGGACCTCGGTAGCAGCATTGAAGATGATCAGCGTTTCATCGTTCAGGTCCCTCGAGTGGAGACCGACCTGGCTCGCCAGGCCTCCCCACCATATGACCGGGTTCGACTCGACCTGCGAGATGAAGTCTGCCAGGTTGTCCAGGAACACCTTGTCCCTCTGGTCCCTCTTGATGGCCCCGAACTCAAGGAGCCGATCGGTCTTCTCCCTGGCAAGGATGAGGAGCTTTATGGCGCCCCTCGGGTCGCGCTGGTGCATCGATTCAAGCTGTCCCCACGCCATCTTGAGGACCTCGGGACGCAGCCGGAAGCGCGTCTGGAGCGCTTGGGCAAATTCTTCTGGGACCTCCCTTGGAGCGGCGGCGCTGACGGCCCGCTCGGGCCTGTCCGCGTCCGCAGGCTTCCGGGCTTCTCTGACGGTGTTCGCGGCCTGCTTGACCACATCGTGCAGCTCCAGGGCCATCTCGGTGCTGATGTAGCCCTTCCAGCCCGCTGGCCCCGGCCGCGCCCTGCGGGTCTCGAGGAAGTAGCGGATACTGTCGCTGAAACCCTTGTCCACCTGCTCCTTTGTGATCTTTTCCTCGCGGAGCAGCCGCAACGTCCGCTTGTACGCGAAGAGGAGAAGAAGGACCGAATCCCTCTCGTTCACGCCCTCCCGTTTGAACTCCGGCACCACTGCCTGAACGACCTTCGGGGGCAGCCCAAGGAACGAGGCGACCCGAGCATAGAAGACGGTCTCGTCTGGCGTCACTTCCGGCTGGGAGGCGCCCGGCGCGGCTCCCTCCTCCGCCAAAGCCAGGGTCGCGACCACAAGCATCCCCACCGCGATCATCGAGAAGACCTGTCCGCCTATCGCCCGTTGCCGGGCTGCCGCGCGACGCCGAATCTCCGTTGTGCTCACCTCTCCCTCCACCAGGGTCTCTCACGCCCGCCATCCCAAGGGCTGATGGCGACGTCCCCTTTGTGCCGGCTACTGGCTCGATTGCCCCTTCGACGCCACCCCCCGCTCCACGACCGGGACAGTGCGGGAGACACCGGCTCGCTCAGAGTGGAAGCCGATGATCTGATTGGCCTTTGCAACGACTGTAGTCAGGTCAATCTTCGCTCCAGTGTTCTCCACAAGCGCCAACCACCCTGCCTTATCCTTTTCGACAAGGCCGACGAGAAAGTCCACACTCGCATTCAGCGCGTCCAATCCCTGCCCCTTTGGGTACCTTCCTTCCTCGATCAAGCGATCCGCTCTGGCTTTGGCAAGCAGGAGCAACACGACCGTCTCTCGCGGAGGAAAGCCTTTATCCTCTAACGACTCCACAAGCGCCTTTGCCTCCGCATCCTTCACGCCAAGCTCCTTGCTCAGGTTGGCATAGATCTCTTTGCGGGGAAGTGTTCGCTGAACCGGACGGTCTTGCCCACGAGAGGGCGGTTGGGCGAAGCTCTCGGGCGTCGAAGCAAGAAGCCCAGCAGCGAGCGCGACCACAAGGAAGACCCCGGAAGCCCGAACGACCGACATTCTGGTGAACATCGACCATCTCCTCCTTTCGACTGGCTGAACTGCGCCCCCTCACGACCCGATCTGGCCGAGCAGTCGCTCGGCGAGGTAGAAGAGCAGGACGCCGGCGAAGACGACGAAGGCCATCCTGGGCGCCACCTCCTTATTCACCTCCGGCATGAGATCCGAGGCGGCCACGTAGAGGAGCGCCCCCGCGGACAGCGCGAGGCCGTAGGGGGCGAGCCCGGAGGCGAGAGAAAGGAAAAGGACGCCAACCATGGTCGCCAGGCCGATGGCGACGGCCGAGCCCAAGGCCCGCGCCCGCCCATGGCCGGCCGCCACCATGATGGAGGCGATGGTGAAGCCCTCGGGGAGCTTGTGCAGGAGCACGCCGGAGAAGACAAGGACCCCGAGGCTGTGGGAGACCGAGAAGCCCGCGGCGATGGAGATGCCGTCGAAAAAGCTGTGCACGGCCAGGCCGAGGAATGCCAGGTAGCCCACCGACGCCTTCACCATCGCCTCGGGATGGATCTCCTCGCCGAAGTGGAAGTGCGACGGCATCGTGTGCTCGAAGAAGTGGACCAGCAGATAGGCCAGAAGGACGAGAGACGGGGTCAGCGGCGTCAGGCGCATGCTTTCCGGGATCATCTCGAGCAGCGCGAGGGCCAGCATGAAGCCGACGCTCAGGGCGATGAAGTAGCGGAGGAACGCACCTTCCCCCCACCGCTTGTTGGCGGTGAGCACCAGGCCGCCGACGATATCCCCCAGCGCGGCAGCAATCCCGAAGAGCAAGACCACGAAGAAGCTGCTCATGACCACTTTCAGTGTGCTTCCTCTAGTGAAACAGCAAGGGCCTGATCCCACGAGTGTAGGACCAGGCCCCCCACTGCTTAGAGCCAGGCACCCCGCGAGGCTGGGCGGGGGGTGACGATCGCCGGTGCGCTCCGTCACCCTCCCCCACGCCCCCTCCCGTAAGGGAGGGGGATTTCTTAAGCGAAGCTCAGGACCCTAGAAACCCTTGACGACGATCAACTCATCATCATCCTTCCCCGCAGAGCATGTCAACGACGGGGTAGGTGAACCACCCGTGCACACGACCGTATCCGTATCGCTGGGGCACGAAGGGGACCCGGAGCTGCAGGTGACGCTTTTCTTGCACACGGGCGGCGTACCCAGACCCCCCGAGCACTGAGCAGAAGACCCCACGGCGCAGGAGGGCGAGCTGGCGTCGCTGCACCGAACGCTAGCGTTTTGATTACAGAAGGCAACCCCGCTGGTGCAGGTGGGCGATCCGGTGATGCATGCAGCCGACCCCCTGACACAGGCGAGCGTCCCCGTGGAGCAGGACGGCGTCCCTCCCCCACTCGGGCAGGTGGGCGCGTTCGTTATCACCTCGCCGATGTCGCAGTTCGCCCCAGGCCCGGCCATGACGGCGACCTCGCTGCCGGGCGTCCCCAGGGCGATCGGCCTGCAGCCGTGGGCCCCGCATGAACCCCAACTTCCGACGAACGATGTGCTCGGGGAGTTCGTGTCCAGGCCCGTGATCACGATCAACCCGTCATCTTGTGAGGCTGAGCTGCACTGGGCGCTGAAGATGCCGTCCGCGCCGGGGCTCAAGACGACGCCCTTGCTGTCGCTCAAGCGCACCGGCGCGCTCGAGGGGATATGCAGCCCCTCCGGCTGCTCGCCTCCCGAGGTGGGAGGCTGGGCGGCGGCCGGCAGCGTCAGCCTGGTATCCGTCAACGTCGTCCCATCGCTCGCGGCCTTGAGGACGCCTAATGCCCTCGTCGCCACGTTTGCTTGTAGCACATTCGCGGTGTAGAGGATCGTGCTGTCGTTGATCCGGGTGGTTCTCGGGCCCGCCCAGTCGTTCCCCGCGGCCGTGTTCGACGCGACGATGGCGGGGGGGCTCGCGTGGTTGGTCAGGAGGAAGGCCTGCTGGTCGGTGCCGCCCGGCCCCGTCCAGAAGACGAGCTGGTCGCAGTTCAAGACCACGCCCGCATCCTGCCGGGTCAGGTCGGTCTCCGCAAACTGGTGCCCGGTCCCGACCGGAAGGCTTGTATCCGATGGGGGACCGCTGATATGGACGCACGAAGTTTCCCCGGGAAAATCGGAGTCCGAGCCGCCGATCCCCCTGATCACATGGGCATTGAGGGTGACTCCCCCCTGATTGGTGGCGTTAAAATAGTTCTCCTCGAAGACGACGGCGGCCTCGTGGCTCAGCCGGACCGGCCGTCGCATAAACCCGTATCCGGAAAGCGTGGTGACCGTGGGCACCGCGGTGTCCAAGCCTTCCACCACGATGATCTGATCGTCGGCGGGCTGGTTCTGGGTACACCGAATGAATTTCACATCCTCCTGCCGCTCCTGATCGGTGCCGGTGCCGATGAGGACCACTGCAGTGTCGTTGACCCGCAGGGGCCGGCCGGCCGAGTTGCCGGGGATAGTCCCGATCGTCACGAACTTGAGCTTATTACTCTTGACATCGAGGACGATCAGCCCGTCGTCGGCCGCATTCGGGCTCGGCAGGCCGCAAGGTGTCGCTTCGCTGGTGCATTGTGTGTGGGAGGCAAAGTGCCCATCCGCCCCGGGGGAGGCCCACACCACGAGGCGATCGCTGAGTCTCACCCCCCTGTCGGCGGCGCTCCCGCCGAGGTGGACTCCAAGCTTCTGCCCCACCTTGATCTTCTTCACCTCGATGTCGTCTTTGTCTTTGGTACTGGTAGTTAAGTTCGAAACGACCCAGATCTCGTCGTCAAGCGCGGCGCCGCAGTGAAGAGCGTTGCCGGATGTCCCTCGGGTCCCGCTGCTGATCCCGAACCGCCGGTCGGGGCCCGGCTGAACGAACACCACGGTATCATCGTTGACGCGTATCGGATCGGTGGAATGGGCGAACAGGCACAGCTTGCTAAGTCTCTTGACTGTGACCTTATGCACGAACGCCCCGTCAGATCCGAGGCCCTTTACCACGAACAGGACATCGTCGGCGGCTTCCGCCTGGCGGCCAGATTCACTTGCTTCGCAGATGGGTGTGTTCCCTACGCACCGGGCAGACCCGGCGGCACAGGTGGGCCCCCCTGAGGGGCAGACGACGCTGCCGGACGCGTTGCAGGTGGGCGACCCTGAGGAGCAGGTGGGTTTCGTATCGATGTCAACGGGGAAGCCAAGGCCGGGATCCGGCTTCCCGTGGACCTCGCAGTCCTCCAAATCTCGCCCATTCCCCTGGATGACGACTGTAGAGTCGTTGACGCGCAGCGGCCGCCGTTCATCGTTGAGCGAGCCCAGGTGGATGAACTTGCAGCCTGGGCTGCCGGTTCCCTGTCCGAAGCAGTGGACCAGCCCGCTTCCCGGGTCCTCGAGCTCGGCATCACGTCCTGTCGTGGGGGCCGCAGCGGAAGGGACGACGAAGGTGGTCGGATTGACCCTCACCAGGAGCGAGGAGTCGTCGTTCCCCCCCTCATTCGGCGCCAACCAGGATTCCTGGGGAACGAAGCCAACCTCCAGGCTCCCGGCGGCACCGCCGGTTTTGCTCGAGATGGTGCTCACCGAGGCCGTCGGCCCCGCCGGCGACGCGGCTGAGGACACCAGGACGACCAAGGCCACAGAGG